>JBBQHO010000121.1:0-11557 GCA_038324055.1 Polyangiales bacterium
GCGCTGAGCATCTCGTGATTCTGCTCGGGCGTGAGCGCCCGCCGCAAAAGGCGAGAAAACTCGCCAGCCATGAGTTTCCGCGAACCGCTCGTGCCGAGCAGGCGAAGTCTATCGACGAAGGGCACGGCAGGTCTTTTCTGCTAGCGGATCGAGGCGAGGCTCAATCGCACACGCGGGTCGCGGTCACGCGGATGTTGTCGAATACGAAGTCGGTGTAGCTCACGGTATCGGTTTCCGACGCCATTTGGAGTGTCACGACGCGCCCACCCCATCCAGCCTGTACGCTGATCGTTTCGTCAATGAAATCGTTGGTCCACACGTTGTGTCCCCCGTCGTCAGGCTCTGGAACCTTCTGGCCGTTCAGGTTCGAACCCTCAGTAATGGAGGCCATCACGTTCCCGTCCGCGTCAACCAACTGCCACTCGAACGTGTCGTATTTAGAAAGACTGGTGGTTTCCGTGGTCTGAATATTTGCATCAGCCAGGAAGCGCAGCGTTGTCGCCGTGGCCGGGATAACGAACGTTGGACTCACCAACCGATCTTGCCAATCGTCGACGCCGCCGAGCCAGGCGACACGGCTCCCGTCGCTGGCGCCTGGAAGCCCACCTGTCGTGGAGCACGACCCCCCCGAGCAGTCGAAGGTCAGCTGAGACGGTCCGTAATCCTGCGCGTTCCATTCGCAGTCCACGTCGGCAAGGCAGGACGATTCATCCGCATAGGAATGGCACGTGAGCGTCCCGGTGCAAGGAAAGAAGCCGCCAGTTTCTCCCCAGCCCACCGCTTCGTACCAGTCTGCAAAACCTGGGTCTTCACTCACTTCGACGAACGCATCATCCTCGAAGCTGCCATTCAGCATGCCGGTGTCCATCAGCGTGACCACGGTGCCGAGGCCGTCGTCGACGAACTTACACACGCCTTCGTCACATGTATCAAAGTTGCAGGACTTGTCGTCTTGGCAATCCTCGTCGCTGATGCAGTCGACACAAGAGCTCGTCTCGGTATCACACATTGGCTGCGTCACAGTGCAGCCCGTGTCGACGTCGGTACCGGCGACGTCATTGACGCATTTGCCGGCACTGCCGCCGCTCCCGCTACTTCCGCCCGACGAAGCGGACCCACCGCTGCCGTTATCGCCAGCGTTGTCGTCGCTACTGCCGTCTGGATCTGCCGCGTACTCGCCCAGGCCGATCAAATTGCCGCAGGCCAGCGGCGACAGCAGCGCCAAGAGAAGACCCGCACCCAACAGGCGCGTCGACCAAGAACGTGAAGCGAGAGCAGCAGAGGAGGAGGCCAAGGTGTTGCGACAGTACCTTGAGGCGCACGCGGATTGAACCAAAGCCTCGGAAAGGCCAAATTTCGGCTGGTAGCGTGCGGATCGAGGGAGCGGGGTCTCAGTCGCAGGTCACCTCTCGCGAGGGCTTGATCTGCCCGGAAATTTTGGACCAATCGAATCACGAAATTTGGCGCTTCGTCCGCGTTTCCGATTTCCACCTTCGGAGGTACTCCGCCGGTGATAGGTTGCCAAGCGCCGAGTGCGGACGCTGGATGTTATAGTCGTCTTGCCAGGTTCGGATTTTGACCTTCGCATCGATCATGTCTTCGAAGATTTCCGTGTTCAAACACTCGTCGCGAAAGGGGCCCTGAAACGACTCTACGAAGCCATTTTCAGTGGGTTTTCCAGGCGTCGTGAAGTCGAACTTCACGACTCTTTCGAAGGCCCAGGCATCGAGCGCTTTCGAGGTGAACTCGGTGCCGTTGTCGGCGGTGTCGTTGCCTTGGCGAAGGCGACGGGCCGAGACCGTGCCGTGGAAAAAAGGCGCGCGTCCGTCTGCCGAGCCGTGCCCCTACGTCTCTACGCGGTCGACTGCGATAGTTTCAGCTAACCGCTCGCATCGCCGGCCCAGCCGATAGACGAACGCTGTTTCCCACGGACCAAGGACTATTGGCACGCTGGTCGTCAGCAGCACCAGACGCATTCCTTTCCCTGCCGCCGACCCCAGACGAAATCCCTTGAGTTCGGCCCGCGGGATTCTGCGGGCACGCGAAAGCCAGCCATGTGAGCGGCAGATGATGAACCCTTCAGTTACCGCAACGCTGGTTCGGGACAATTCGGCACCGAGGCCGAGAAGCGAGATAAGGAGCATCGCGACCTCCGGAACGCGGCTCGGGTCCGACCTAACAGCTAGAAGGCCTACGCCGACTGCGATAGCGATCAATACGTAGGCTCGCGCGCCGCTTGGAATTCCGAGCCTTACGACAGTCATTCCAAGTTTCGGCTGCAGATATTCGTCCCGAGTTCGCCGGCACGAGCTCGGGACGCAGCTTCGCGCATGTACATCGAGTTCATATAGCGCCCCGCCGACACGGAAACATGCGGTACCCATTTGCTCGCTTGAGTTGCCGCCTTTGCTGCGTGATGAATCAGGCGGCAACTTCACTGACACAGGGGAACCCCATGTCACTGCATCGAGCGTGGCAGACGTCTTCAGGCAACTAAATAAGGAAAAGGCCTGCGCTCTGGCCGGCCTTTTTGCGCTCACTCGCGATAATAGCCGGGCTCTCGCTTCGTATGGCCTACCGCAAAGACGATGATCGTGTCGCCCCGGATATTGTAGATGATCACGTACGGAAACTTCTGGATGACGTAGTGCCGCTCGCCTTCGTCGTTGAAAACTGGCCAGCGTTCGGGGGCCTCGCGGACCTCCCCCATGCCGGCGCGCACCACATCGCGAAAACGGATGGCAATCTCAACGCTCGCTGCCTCCTTGTAATACTCAAACCCGTCGCGAATATCCTGCTTCGCGCCGAGTTCGATCCTCAGCTTCCAGTCGCTCACGTCAGAGACTCAGAAGCTCAGCTTCGACTTCTTCCCAAGACTGAGTACTGGTCTCGCCCGCGTCGAGTCGTTGCTTACGTCGCTGCACTTCGGCCTGCCACGCTGCTTTGATGTTCGGCGCCATCGCTTCTTCCTCGTCGGGCACGACGCGCAAGCGCGTGCCGTTGGGGAGATCCATCGGCTCGTCGAGCACGATCTGACCGTCTTCTACGTGGGCTTTCATCTCTTCCGACTTTAGCATGGTTTCGCAAGTTGATTCGCCTGGAATTTTGGCTCGCAACCCGCCGTGGTTGGTACAGAGGTCCTCGGCGGGAGGGTGATCATTTTCGGGGTGGGTGGGAGCCTTTGGCTGGGTCGTGTTCGCGTAAAGAGTACGCCGCATGCGAGTGTTTGCTGTTGTCGACAAGCGCACGCGTGAGTCTCTGGCGCTCGACGTCAACTTCTCGATGAGTGGCCACTACATTGGTCAGGTCCTCGACCGAACTGCCGAGGTGCGCGGCTTGCCAGGCGCATCATCTGCGACAGCGATGCTGAGTTTGCGGGGCACGCACTGGACCGCTGGGCCTACGAACGCGACGTCAAATTGCCCTTGCAGGCAGAGGCGATCACACGTGGTGGAACGCAACCGTCATCAGATCGAGACGAGCTAGTCGGGGTGTTGGCACTTCAACCTCTCTCAGCGCTCAAAAGTGGTGCCAACCGTCCGACCACTCCGCTGATGACGCGTGCGTGGTATCACTGCCGATAGCTATTTCGTGCTCTGAAAGTGGCTTCGTAGCGATCTGGAGCGCTGAGGTGCAGCCCCCTCGAGCAGCCACCAGCGCGCCTTGCTGGGCGCGGGAGGCGTTAGAGCGCGTCGTCCCCGTCGAGGGGCGCGAACAAATTTTCGACGTCGTCGGGCGAGAGCACGCCGAGTTCGCCGCCGCCGCCCAGGATGGTGTCGGCGAGGTGCCGCTTCTTGCGTTGCAAGCCCAGCATGCGTTCTTCGACGCTGGAGGCGGCGATGAGGTTGTAGACGAAGACCGGGTTTTTCTGGCCGATGCGGTAGGCGCGATCGGTGGCCTGCATTTGGGCGGCGGCGTTCCACCACGGATCGTAGTGGATGACGGTGTCGGCCGAGACGAGGTTGAGGCCGGTGCCGCCTGCCTTGAGGCTGATGAAGAAGACGTGGGCCTCGCCGGCTTCGAAGCTGTCGACGAGCTTTTGGCGGTCTTGGCTTTGGCCAGTGAGCAGCAGCGACTCGTGGCCGCGTTCGCGTAAACCTTGTTGGAGTAGCGCGAGCATGCGGGTGAATTGGGAGAAGACGAGCACGCGGCGACCGGCCGCGAGCTGGGGCTCGAGCAGTTCGAAAAATAGCTCGTATTTGGCCGAGAGTTTGACTTGACGCGCCGAGTCGACGGAGACCAGTCGCGGATCGCAGCAGACTTGGCGGAGCTTCATCAACGCGTCCAGGATGGTGATGGCGGAGCCTGCGATGCCGCGGCTCTGGATGGCTTGGCGGACGTCGGAGTCGGCGGCCAGGCGAATGCTCTCGTACAGATCGCGTTGATCGCCGGTGAGCTCGACGGCGCGCACGAGTTCGGTCTTGGCCGGCAGATCGCGCGCGACGGTTTCTTTGAGGCGACGGAGGATGAACGGCGCCACGCGCTTTCGCAATTGAGCAAGGCGCTCTTCGTCGGCGCGTTGTTCGATGGGCTCGCGGAAGTTTTTGCGAAACTCCGCCGCGCGGCCCAGCAAGCCGGGCAGGACGAACTCGAACAACGACCAGAGTTCGTCGAGGTTGTTTTCGACCGGGGTGCCGGTGAGGGCCAGGCGATGGCGGCAGCTCAACTGTCGCACGGCGGAACTGGCCAAGCTGCGCGAGTTTTTGATGGCTTGGGCTTCGTCGAGGATGACGTAGTGCAAGTGCTGCTCGACCAGCTTTTCTTGGTCGCGGATCAGGATCGGGTAGCTGGTGATGACGACGTCGTGTTGGGCGAGCTTCTCGAACGACTTGTGGCGGCGCGGACCGATGTACTCGCTGACGCGCAGTTGGGGCGCGAATTTTTCGAACTCCCGTTGCCAGTTGCCGACCAGGCTGGTGGGCGTGACGATCAGCGTCGGCAGATCGCCGCGGCGCCCCTCTTTCTCACGCGCCAGGAGCGCGATGGTTTGTAGCGTCTTGCCGAGCCCCATGTCGTCTGCGAGCACGCCGCCGACTCCGATTTTGCGGAGATGCTCGAGCCACATCAGCCCGTCGTGTTGGTAGGGGCGGAGTTCGGCGCGCAACGCAGCGGGCGGCGGAGACCAATGGGGACCTTGCGCCAGGGCACGACCGCGTTCCAGGTAGGCTTCGCCGCCAGGCCAGTTCAAATGGCCGCCGACTGAGCACACTGCATCGTCGAGGGCAGCCAACTCGGCGAGCCGACCGTTGGACAAAAGTAGGCTCTTTTGGCCCTCTGGGTAGAGCTCGGCCAAGACCTCGAGGACGCGTTTGAGCCGCTCCCAGGGCAAGACAACGAAGCGGCCGTCGCCGAGCGGTACAGCCCGGAACCGAGCTGGGCAGTTGCTGAGCGCGCCGATACTCGTGCCTTCGGGGGTGCGTTCGAACAACTCGAGCAGGGCGGGCACCAGATTGTAGGGCTTGCCATCGATCTCGATGCCCAGCTGTACACCGAACCAGTCCGGCCGCTCGCTGGGCTCGACCCAGGCCGTCCAGGGCAACTCGGGCGCGACTATGCGAAAGGGGAAGTTCGGCTCGATGATGACGCGAAATCCCCGCTTCTGCATTTCGGGCACGGCGTGGGCCGAGAACGAAGCGCCCACGTGCGTCTCGGTGGCGAGCGCCACCCAGTAGTTGGCGCGACTGTCGTAGTCGATCAGAAAATCGCTGATGCCGGAGAGCTCCAGCGCGCCGAAGCTCTCCAACAAGCGCTGCGCTTCGGCTTCGGCGCCAAAGTCACGCTCGATAGCGGCGCCGTTCTCGTCGTCATCGTCATCGTCATCGTCGCTGCTGCAGACGGCCACGCCGTCGTACAAAAATTCGAGGCGGCCGACGCCGGCTACGACCTCGTGTTGCTGTTCGTTTTCTTCGATGGCGCCCGACTCGGCGAACAGGCGCAGCAGGGGGACGAAGGGGAAGGGACCGCTCATGAGCGCCGCGGTCTTGGCGCAAAAAAACCGGCAATGGCAGCTTCTCAAACGCGCGAGGATCTGCTGGGAGTTTCTTTGCGGGCGAGGTTCGTCGTAGACAACGTGCCGAGATGACGTTTCGAGCGATACTCGCCGGCTCCGCTGCGCTTCTGCTGGTTTTCGGGGCCCGAGAGGGCCGGGCGGCCGGCTTCGAAAATGGGCTGCCCCCGACAGCGCGCCATCAAGCGCTGGGCGGCGCCCTGGTGGCCGGTGGCACGGGCGCTTCCAGCTTGTTCAAAAACCCCGCCGGGCTCGCACTGACGGAGGGCCTCGAGGCGTTGGGTGGACTCTCGCTTTCGTTCACGCAGCTCCAGGGCGTACCCCCAGGCGCCACCCAGACCACAGCAGATTGGTCTCCGCAGGTCCTGCCCGTTCTCGCCGCGTCGGCGCGCCTAGCGGAGTGGCTCGCGGTTGGCGTGGGCGTTGCGCCCGTGGGCGCTCTGGGAGGGAGCTACGCCGCCGTGCGTCGCAACAGTTGGGCCTATGAACTCACGCCAGGCGCGGCGGTGCTCGTGCCCGAAGATGTTGTTCGAGGTCGCTTGGCGTTTGGCGCAGCCTACCAAATGACACTGGCGGAGCAGACCACGGACAGTCCAGGAAATCGGCTCAGTTTATGGGGTTTCGATGGCTCGGGGGTACGACTTGGCGCGCAGTACGATCCCATCCCGGAGCTGCGCCTGGGCGCGAGCGTGCGCACGCCCCGTACCCTGACGACCACCGCCGGCTCGGGCCAGCTTGCCGGCCAGGGCGTCACCGAAGCGAGTCTCCCGCTCACACTGCCCGTGGTCGTGAGTGGCGGCGCGCGCTTCGATGTCGATCGCTATGGGCTCGCGATCGACTACGACTTTCTCGGTACGGGCAACGTCGATCGCACGACCTTGCTCGCCACGAGCGCGTCGGGCCCTTTGAGCCTGGTGCAAAAGCAAGGCTACAAGCACGGTCATGTCGTACGCATGGGGCTCGAGTACCGCGCGCCGGTCGGTGCAGCTGATGTTCCGTTGCGCGTAGGCTACGTCTGGGAGAGCGACGTCACGAACGCGCGCTTCCCCGATCCGTTCGGGCCGCCGCCGGCGTCAGCGCACACCGTCACGGCTGGCTTTGGCTACCAGGAGCGCGATTTTCAGATGAATTTCGCACTTTGGTCCCGCTTGTCTTCGGCTGCGGTCGGCGCAGCCGAGCTGGGTGCGGGGTGCGCCGTGTGCGGTGGCGCGGGCGACTACGCGCTCTTGCAGCTTGGCGCGTCGCTAGACGCGTCGTTGCACTGGGAATTGTAAAAGGCGCTCAGCCTTCTTCGAGTGGAGGAGCGGGAGCGATCGAACTGGCGCGAAGGGCGGCTGCCAGTCCACCGGCGATGTTGCCGTAGACGTCCATGTAATCCTGATGGGCCAGCCCGATCATGTACTGCGCTTCTTCGACGCCGTACTCTTCGGCGATCTCACAAGGGCTCATCTTGCCGGGCTGCTGCTTGTAAGTGAGAAAGTAGTGCTTGAGGCGCTCGATGAAGGCGCGCGGGCAATCGCTCAGATCGCGCCAGCTGCCGAAGCTTGGATCGTTCTTCATCACTGCGATCAGCTTGTCGTCGGCTTCGCCGCGGTCGATCATGCGCAGGCCGCCGATCAACCGCGCGTTCATGAACAAGTTCCCGTGCGGGATGGAGCGCTCGGAGATGACGCAGATGTCCATCGGATCATTGTCGCCGATGATGTCCTCACGACCGGTGACGTCGTTGCAGCGCGCGGCCACGCGTGCGGCGCACAGCGTCTGCGGTACCAGGCCATACGGCATGGGGCAGGTGTTCGAGTAGAGCTGCGGTCGATCGACCTTGAGGTGACCTGAAGCCTTGTCCAGCTCGTACTTCACCGTGTCGCTGGGCACGACCTCGATGTAGCAATTGACGCGGACGGGAGCTTCGTCGCCCATGGTCACCCCATGCCAGGGGTGCGCCTGAAAGAGCACGCCCAGAATGTCGCGGACGTGGTCTTTCGTTTCTGTTGGAAGGGTCATGAGTCAGAGAAGCGTATAGACGAAGCTGAGCGAGGACTGGACGTCGAGTTTCTCGACGCCAGGCACTCCTGGGTCGTTGTTGTAGAGCGAGATCGCTCCCACCGCGAACGAGAAACGCTCGAACAGCTGCGTCGTCAGCTGCGCACCCAGGTTGAAACGGTAAGCGGTGGAACTCAGCACCGACTTGAAGCCTTCCAGACCCACGTCGAGCGAGAGGCGGTCGTCCAGGCGATGCTGGTAGCCGATGAAGGCACGAATGTTGTGGTCAGTGCGGCTGTCGAGTGGTTCGGGCGCCGGTACGAGCGTGGCACGTGCCGCCTGCGCCTGGGCGTTGAACAAGTCGAGCTGAAAGTTGTAACCCAGTTCGCCCCAGACCTTCATCTCAGCATCGCGAATTGCGTAAACCGAAACGCCGGGGTCGAAGCCCATGCGTAAATCGAGACCTTGGAAGCGGTCGCGGCGCGCCGAGACGGCCATGAAGCCGGAAACGCGCGTGTCGAAGAAGTAGTCGTAGCGCACGCGCCCCTGGTAGTTCTCGACAGTTGCTCCGGAGTCCGCACGAGGCGCGTCAGGCGGAGCGGCCGGGTCGCGGGGCGGGACCGACTCGGCGTAATTCATGGCCGCGTTGGCGTTGAATTCGTGCTTGCCCCGCCGCAGCAGGAACTTGCTGCTGGCGGTGAGCGCGAACGAGCGAGCATTGCCGCCGGCAAGGAGGCCGCCTCCCTGGAGCGACAGTTCCGTTGCGTCCGTGATCTCGCCTTCGGGGACGACTGCCTTCTCTTTGCCTTCGCTCGCGACCTCGGTCGCGCCGGAGCTGACCGCAGCTGGAACCTGGGCCATGGCGCTGGTGCCGAGGAGCAAGGTGGATAGAAATAGTCGGGCAGAATGTGTCTTCATAATGAAACTCACGGCGTCAGCACGCAGGAGTAGTCGCCGATCAGCACCAGCGCACGCTGGCAGGTGACGCGAGCGATTTGCGAGCTGTGATCCATTTGAAACTCGAATTTTTGGGCGATGGGGCTGCGTCCTTCTCGGATCTGATTCAGATCGCATCCCGGGCAGGCGACGGCGCGCGCCTGGGTCACGACGTCGGCGTTGTCGCCGTAAACGTTGAGCAGCCCCAGCACGCTGAGCACGAGCAACATCACGCTGACGATCGGCCGGAACATGCTTTTCATTCGTCCAATCCTCGTCCCCTGGTCTGCCTGGCGCGGTTTTACTTGCTGACCGCTACCATTTCCAGCTCATAGAAAGGCGGCGGCAGCTCTTTCGTCCACCAGAAGCCAGCTCCGACCTGCAGGAAGTGCTTTTGCAGGATGCCTTTGTAGTAGGAGCCGTTGCGAACGTAGATGTTCTGATCGGTTCGCTCGTTGTCGCAGCGCTCGCGAATGTCGACTCGCGTGGTGATTTCGGCGTACATCAGGCCGCGCGACATCGCCGCAAGGTTGGCGATGGCTGGGGCCACGTCGGGATCGGGCAGGTACTGCAAAACGCCCTGGCAGATGATCAGATCGTGCTGGTTGCGGTCCCGCCAGCGAGCGATGTCCTGGTGGAGAAAGCCGTGCTGCTCGCACATGGCTTTACTGACCTCGGTGCCGGTGTACTCGACCTTCTTCGCGTTCTTTTCGATCCAACGCTTCCACAGACCAATGCCAGCGCCCACGTCGAGCACGCTCTGCACGTCCAGCCCGTTCCATTTGCAGAATTCGAACACGAAGCGAGCCAAATGCGCGTGCTCGTCCGCGGTGATCACCCGGGTCTTGGGGGAATTGTAGAACCGATCGTAGTAAGCCTCGTCGAAGTGCCCGTGCCGCTCCATGGCTCGGGACCATACACGAGAGCGCGGGTGGACAGCTCCTTGCACACGCTTTCTCGCGCCTGGCTGGTGCGGCGCCGACTTCGCTGTGGAAAAAGGCCAACCCTATGCGGACTTTTGGCCTTCCGGGCTTGCTTCCGTGACCAAGGCACACCATTACAGGCGCAGCCCGCACCACAAGGGTGCCCAGACCAAGGAACACAGGCCGATGAATCAGTCCATTGCACCCATCAAGACCCAGATGCCGACCGTCGCAGGCGGAACCTATCGCGTCGCCGACATGAGCCTCGCCGCGTGGGGTCGCAAGGAGATCCAGATCGCCGAAACCGAAATGCCTGGTTTGATGGCACTTCGTGAAGAGTTCGGCGCAGCGCAGCCCCTCAAGGGCGCTCGCGTCGCAGGCTGTCTCCACATGACCATCCAGACCGCGGTGTTGATCGAGACGCTCACCGCTCTCGGCGCCGAGGTGACTTGGACGTCCTGCAACATCTTCTCGACCCAGGACCAGGCAGCGGCCGCCATCGCAGCGACGGGCGTACCCGTGTTCGCCTGGAAGGGCGAGACCGAGCCCGAGTACGAGTGGTGCCTCGAGCAGCAGATCTACGCGTTTGCTGGCGGCAAGGGACCGAACATGATCCTGGATGACGGTGGGGATCTGACCATTTGGCTGCACCAGAAGCATCCGCAGCTTTTCGAGGGCCCCGATGCCATTCGTGGCCTCAGCGAAGAGACGACCACGGGCGTGCATCGCCTCCACGAGATGTTCCGCGACGGCGCCCTCAAGTGCCCCGCAATCAACGTCAACGATTCGGTCACCAAGAGCAAGTTCGACAACCTCTACGGTTGCCGCGAGTCGCTCACCGATGGCATCAAGCGAGCCACCGATGTGATGTTCGCCGGCAAGGTGTGCGTCGTGGCCGGCTACGGCGACGTGGGCAAAGGCTGCGCGCAAGCCATGCGTGGTCTGGGCGCTCGCGTGCTCATCACGGAGATCGATCCCATCTGCGCGCTGCAGGCCGCGATGGAAGGTTATCAGGTCGTGACGATGGACGACGCAGCCAGTATCGGCGACATCTTCGTGACGGCCACCGGCTGCTGCGATGTTATCCGCGGCGATCACCTCGAAGCGATGAAGAACGAAGCCATCGTCTGCAACATCGGTCACTTCGACAGCGAGATCGAAATCGCCTGGCTCGAGAAGAACCCGGGAATCAAGGAAGAGAACATCAAGCCCCAGGTCGACCACTTCGTCTTCCCGAACGGCAAGAAGCTGATCGTGTTGGCTCGTGGCCGGCTCGTGAACCTGGGCTGCGCCACTGGCCACCCCAGCTTCGTGATGTCCTGCAGCTTCACCAACCAGGTCATGGCTCAGCTAGCCCTCTGGGGTGAGAAGTTCGCGCCGGGCGTGCACCTGCTCCCCAAGAAGCTCGACGAGAAGGTCGCCGCTCTCCACCTGCCCAAGTTGGGCGTGAAGGTCGAAAAGCTCACGGCCAAGCAGTCCGAGTACCTCGGCATTCCGGTCGAAGGCCCCTACAAGCCCGCTGCTTACCGCTACTGAGTCGGTTCGAGCGGCTCGTTTCGAGCCGAAAAAACGGCGCGTTCCTTCGGGGGCGCGCCGTTTCTTTTTACCTGGCCCTCGCGCTTTCGGGTGTTATTGAGTCGCGGGCCGTGGACCTGTAAGGTCCGCGCCCCAAGCGCCCCCGGGTAGCCAGAGAACGAAACGATGACCG
>JBBQHO010000122.1:0-11506 GCA_038324055.1 Polyangiales bacterium
AAGGCGACGCCCGGCCCACTAGCGCGCACCAGTGCTGTCCGCAGGGGGCCATCCCAAGCCGCGGGCCCAGCCAGCTTGTCGATGGCCAAATAGAACTGCGATTGCTTGTCGATCAGGGGCTCTGCAGGACCGCCCCCGAAGTTCAATTGTTCGAGGGCCCGCTGGAGCGAGGTTTTGACTAGTGCATCTTGCTCTCGCCCAAGCCGCTCGGTCAGGCATTTCTCTCCCCCCAAGCGCAGCTTTCCGAGGCCGCTGGCTGCAGCGATGCGCACGGTGCGGTTCTCGTCGTCGAGACCGGTGCATAGCGGGGTCACGGCTCGCGGATCTGCCGAAGCCCCCAGGGCTAGCGCGGCCTGTGTGCGGACACGAAAATCTTTGGCTTCGCGAAGTCGGCCCGCATTGTCGGCCACCGCGTCGGCGGCCCTGACGGGTTGGATCCCAAGGAGCAGCGCGAGCGCTCCGCCGAACCAGAAGCCGCGCAGGCGCCCCTGCCCTCGTGGTACCGTCCGACAGGTGAGACTTGGTTTTTGCTTGCTGCTCTTGCTGGTCGTGGTTTCGCCCGCGGGCGCGCCGCTCGAGGCGCGAGCACAAGACTCCAATCGCTCTGTACTTTCCGTACTTGGAGGACTGAACGTCGAAGGCACGGTCGAACAGACGGAGCGAGGCAAGCGGGTTCGAGGGCGGGTTTCGGACGAATTGGGCGCGGCGTGCTCCGACGCCGAAGTGGCACTCGGCCTACCGCTGCGAAGTTGCGGACCCCACGGGGGCTTGGACTCGGGCACCACTACGATCCGTACGGACGGGCGAGGAGAATTCTGCGCAGATTTCGACCGCGAACTTCCAGCGACCTGGAATGTGGAAGTGAGTGCGCCGAGCCACGAAACCTACAGAGGCGAACTCCACCTTCGCCCCATCCACGACGACGTTCCGCGCTTCGTTCAGGCCCCGACGCTCGTGGATCTGGAAAGCCCCAATCCGCTCGTGGTCGAAGTGTGGTCCTCAGCCGAGCACCAGAGCAGCTCGACACTACTCATCGAAGCCTTGCGCGACGGTTCGGTCGAACGCCTGGCCGAACGCCCTGTCACGCAGAGCGAACTCGCGCGTTTCGAGATTCCGACCGCTGCGTTCGGCGCGCCGGGCCGAATCGTGCTGCGTGCGCGTCGGATGGCCGCTAGCGCCGGAGCAGGCATCGCGCCCAGTTCAGCGCCTTGGTCGGTCGACGTGCGCGGCCAGGTTGTGATCGAAGCCGTAGCAGGAGCTCGAGACGACGAATGGTCGACCGCGACGGTTTCGGTGCGCTCGCACGCGCACGCCGTAACGTCCGGTCTCGTCGAAGTGCGAGACGCCGCGGGTGGTCGCTTCCTGGCCAGCTCTGACATCGAAAACGGTGAAGCGCGCCTGCAATGGACGAATCGCAGCACGGACGCGCCGCGCACAGTGCGCCTCGCCTACGCGCCAGCGTCGCCTCATTTTCAGGCCGGATCCGATGTGCTTCTGACCCTCCCGCCACGGCACTGGCTGACTTTGCGTTCCGCGCTCCAGGCCATCGCACTCGTGGGCCTGCTCGCGTGGCTCGTCTGGTCTTGGCGCAAGACGACGCGTGCGGGTTCAGCGTCCGTTGCACCTGGAGGAGGACCTTCTGGAGAAGCGGGCATCGTGCCGGTGCGCAGGAGCGGGGGCTCCATCCGGGGGACCGTCGTCGATGCACACACGGGTTCGGCGCTCGCGCTGGTGCGGCTCCGTCTGGTCGCGCCCACGGCCACGGGTGTGAGCGAACTCGAAACCACGACGAGCGACGCCGAGGGTGCGTTCAGATTTTCCACGGATCGAAGATCGGCGTCAGTCTTGAGACTCGAAGCCGCGAGCGCCACGCATATGGGGCTCGATGCCCTCGTTGCCTCGACCGAACTCGAGGTGCGCCTCACCGAGCGTCGGCGCGCGGGCCTTATCGCCCTGTTCTCCTGGGCGCGTAGCTCGGGCTCGCCCTGGTTCCAGAAGAAACCGCCGACGCCGGGGGAGGTGAGCCGAGTCTTGCTCGAACGAGGCTCGAACGCGCGCGCCAACTGGGCGCTCAACGTGGAGCTCCTCTCCTACGGCCCCCGGCTGCCGACGGACCAAGAAATCCGCGATCTCGAATCGCCCCTTAGTGCAAGCGCCGACGTTGACGGCTCGGACCCGCGCTTCCTATAGTCCGCGCGCCCCCAGCTCGTCGCCCTGTTCGGCACGCGCGACGGGAAACCAGGAAGGATTCCCGAACACGCCATGTGGATCGTTCTCACCCTCGTCGTGCTGGTCGCCGTGGTCGCCTTCTTCGCTCTGCGGAAGAAAGCGCCTCAAGACAGCGCCCCAACCGCCGCTCCGCGTGAGCGCGCGCCCGCGACGACGCTTCCCTCTGGCGCAGCGCCAGTTGCCGCACGCACGCCACCCGCGGCACGCGCCACGGGCGAGCGGGCAGCCGAACCCAGCGTGGCCCCGGCTGCAGACGACTCTTCTCCCGAACTCGAAGAAATCTCCTCGCCCGAGGCGGGACGCGATGCTGCTGTCACTTCGCCTCCCCCTCCGCCCGTTCGCACGCCCAAGCCGGGCCGTGTGCGCGGCCAAGTCGATCTGCAGAGCTTGCGCAAAGGCCTGGCCAAATCGCGAGACTCGGAAGGTTTCTTCGGTCGGCTGCGCAATTTGCTCAGCGGTCGCAAAGAAATCCCGAGCGAGATCGCGGGCGAGCTCGAAGAGCTGCTTTTGACGTCGGACGTGGGTGTCGCCACGACCGAAGCCATCATGAGCCGCATCCAAGAACAGCTTTCGCGAGGCGAGCTCGAGCGCGAAGATCAAGTCTGGGGCGCGCTGCGCGAAGAAGCTCTGCGCATCTTGGCCGCAGCGGGTGAACCCGGACCGATTCGCCCACGCGGTGAGCCGACCGTCGTACTCTTCGTGGGTGTGAACGGCGCGGGCAAGACGACGACAATCGGCAAGCTGGCCAAGAAGCTCACGGGCGAAGGCAAGAAGGTGATGCTTGCGGCCGGCGACACATTCCGCGCTGCAGCCGTCGATCAGCTCAAGGCCTGGGGTGAACGCACGGGTTGCGAAGTGATCTCAGGAAAAGACAACGCAGATCCAAGCTCCGTGTTGTTTGACGCCATCACCGCCGCCCGGGCTGCGGGCGTCGACGTTCTCTTGGCCGACACCGCAGGTCGGCTCCATACCAAGACGAACTTGATGCAGGAGATGACGAAGATCGCCCGAACCGCCGCCAAGGCCCTCGATGGCGCCCCGCACGAAGTTCTTCTCGTGGTCGATTCCACCAACGGCCAAAACGCGATGGCTCAGGCCAAGGAATTCAAGGAAGCCCTCCCCCTCACCGGTCTGGTCCTCACCAAGCTGGACGGAACCGCCCGCGGCGGGGTGGTGCTCGGAATTTGTGGGGCCCTCCAGGTGCCAGTTCGATATGTCGGGCTCGGTGAAAAAGCAGAAGATCTGCATGAATTCTCGGCAATTGACTTCGTTGAGGCCCTGCTGGGCAGGGACAGCGATGAGATTGCCGCCTGAGCTGAAATTTATCGCTGTTGATCGGGCGATTTTCTGCGTGATATAGTCGCCTCCGCATTTCGGCTCGCTCAAATTGTCGAATATTTTTAAGGGGTTGCGTCGACAGAGGTCGGTCCTCCCGGACGAAGGACCTGAATTCAGGTCCAACCTAGCCCCCCTCCCACGCAACCAAAGAACGGAAGATACGAGGCATCGATGAAGTACACTCCCATCGGGCTCCTTGCAGCCGCGGCACTCTGGGCAATTCCGACCCCAGTGCAAGCAGCCAAGGCAGCCCCCGCAGCAAAGGAGGCTCCAGCAGCCGAGGCAGCCCCTGAAGAAGGTGCCGCTCAGGGCGCCGAGGGCGAAGCCGCGGCCGAGGGCGAAGAACCCACCGAAGGTGAAGGCACAGGTCTCGGAGACATCTGCGAGATCGACCCCGCCGCCTGTCCGACACTCGACATGAAGGCCGAGGCAGCCAAGCCGTTGAAAGAGAAAATCTTCGCGGTGCAGCAGCGGTTCATCATCAAGGACGGCCGCTTCGAGGTGCAGCCTTTCTGGGGTCTGACCTTGAACGATCAGTTCGTGGGTCACCCCGGCCCTGGCCTAAACCTCAACTACTGGATCACGGAGGTGATGGCAGTCGGTTTGAGTGGTCAGTACTACGAGCCGTTCAACAGCGACTCCGCGTTCAACGCTCAGGTCCGTCGCGCAGCACGCGTCGGCGTTCCGCTCTCCGAGTACCAGTGGGCCGCTTCGGCGAATTTCACGTACGTCCCGGCAAGCGGCAAGTTCGCTGGTTTCCAGAACTTCATTTTCCACTACGACCTCTACGTAGTCGGCGGCATCGGCGCCATCAGCACGCGCCCTATCCCGGTCATCGACCCTGATAACCGCAACTTCCAGTATGCCCCCAAGGTGTCCTTCAATGCTGGCGCTGGTTTGAAGATCTTCTTCAACCGTTGGTTCGCTGCTGTCCTCGAAGTGCGCGACTACATCTTCATCGACGAGCTTGAAAACACGGTCGTGGTCGAGGACAACCCCACGAACCAGGACTCGTGGCTCGGAGCCTCGTCGCTGACCAACAACGTACAGGCCAACCTGGGCGTTTCGGTCTTCATTCCTTTCTCGTTCGATTATCGACTTCCGAAGGCGGGCGCCGACACGGCCGGACAGGCAGGGGCGAAGTGAAAAGCCAAGGACTAGGTCAGAAGAGGATGAAGACGACGATGTTCTTGAAGAACAAGACCTTGAGCCGGGTCGCGGCTCTCTTGCTCGGCGGGCTCGCGCTCGTCGGAGCGACCGAGCAGTCGGCGCAGGCCCAGGAGATTCAGCTCACGGGTCCGTTGGCTGGTGCTCCGGCGGTAAAGGGGCTGCGCCTCTACCGCAAAGGTCGGCTCGAACTTTCGCCCAATTTGAGCGCTACGTTGCTCGACGAGTACCGCCGCCAATTCCTAGCCGGTCTTCGCATCAACTACGGCATCACCGACTGGCTCTCGGTCGGCGTGTGGGGCAGCGTGACCAGCTCGCTCATCGGCCTCGACGTAAATACGTCGCTGACCGAAGAAGTACAGAAAGTGAATGCCACTCGTAACTGTGGAACCGCAACGCCCGATGCGGGCTGCCAATTCACCGAAGTGAATCTGGGGTCGGACTTCCGCAACCAGGTTGCTAGCATCGATTGGATGGCCGCCCCCCAGCTCACCGCGGTTCCTTTCCGCGGCAAGCTCGGCCTCTTCGGCGACTTGTACGTGGACTCGGAGCTCTACCTGTTCGCAGGTCCTGCTTTTGTAGGCGTCAACGAGCGAGCGGACTGCAACGCAGGCAGCTGCCCGGGTAACTTCACGATGGCCAATCGTGTGGCCATCGCACCCACCTTCGGCCTCGGCTTCACCTTCTTCATGAGCCGTTGGACAGCGGTTGGCGCCGAGTACCGCGCTGTCCCCTTTGCCATGAACACCGGTGGCTTCGACGTGGCTGGTCGTGGCAAGGACGACGCCTTCCCCGACGGAGCGATCAACTCCGCCGACCAGCAGTTCAAGTTCAATCAGATGCTGACCTTGAGCTTCAACATGTACCTGCCGATGGACCACCAGGTCAGCGAGTGAGTTCGCCCCTCGGATGAGACCAAAAGGAAGCCTCCTCACGGAGGCTTCCTTTTTTTGTGCACGCGCGTAGAGCCAACCAATCGGTGTAGTGGGCGACAGGGAGGCGCCGCCTAGCGCCTGGCCGACTCAGGCGCGACTTTGACCGACGACACGGCCGTCGCTGAGGGCAAAGCCCAGAGGGAGAGCCTTCGAGCAAATCTCAGTCTGGACGCCCGGCACTTCCCACCCGCGCTCGACCAAGCCTTGCGCAATTCGATTCTTGACGCGCAGCGACTCGTCCGTCTCCAACGCTCCCAAAAGCGCCACGACCGAATCGGCGTTCTGGATGCGAAAGACCGTCGTGACGGCAGCAAAGCGGACCGCCTCGGAAGAATCTCGAAGGAAGGGTTCGACCGCCAGCCGGGCAGCGTCCGAGGGGAACTCCTCGAGCGTTTGCAGGAGTTGGATCTTGGGCTCGGGGTTGCGCTGGTAGTCGGTGTCAAACTGAGCCAGCAGGCCGATCACTTCTTCTTCGAAACGATCGGGACTGACCATGCGTCGCAAAGCTTTGAGCGGCCAGGTCACGCTCTCGGCCTTGACGCAGAACGAACGCACTTCGCCGATCGCCTTCTCGCCCACTTTGGCGATGCCTTCGACCGCTAGCTCCTTCTCTTCTTGATCGCGGATCGATGGGTCGAGGTTCCAGTTGAAGCGCAGTAGCAAAACTCGCGCAGCATCCCGGGTCCCCATCGCGGCCAAGCGCTCGAGCGCGTCCGTCCGATCCAGGTCCTGCGACAGCTTGCTAGCCGTCAGTCTTTGGAGGCGAGCGATCTCGCGTTCAGCGGGCGACAGCCCGTCCTTTTTTCGGAACAGATCGAAGAGACCCATGTGTGCGACCTAAAAGCTGCCGCTAACTCGCGGAGTGCCCGCAAGGTAGTGCTCCCTCGGCCCAAGGCAAGCACTCGCGTGCTTGCCCGAGCCACTCATTTCTCCGCTGGTTCGTTCTCGGGCGCTGGCTCAGCCTCGGAGACGCCGAGCAAGGTGTTGAGCAGGGCGTTGATGCGGGAGGTGAGGCCACCGAATTCGTCGTGCTCCAGATCGAAGCGCAGATCTTGTTGGCCGTTCATGATCAACAACAGGCCCTCCTCGATCTCCGCCACGGGACGAGAGATGTAGTTGCCCAACATCGCCCCGCCAACCCCCACCAAGAGCAAGCCGAGACCGCCGATGGCGAACACAGGCCAGAGCAAGCTGTCCACGCTGGCCACGCGCGAGGCTGGGACCGCCCCGACGAGGACTGCGGCGGCAGCATAGCCGTGAAGCGGAGCAGCGGCGTAGATCTCTCCATCCACCAGCGACGTCGCATAAGAGAGATTCCCGGTGCGCGAGCCCTCGATGCTGTGAATGACGGGCTGCGCCGCAAACCCAGCGCTCTCGCCTCCCGCGATGGCGAGCGGCGCGTTGCCCGCGCCAACGACGAGCGCAAGGGCGCGACCACTGGTCAACTCGCTGGTGCGCTTGAGGCGCTCGTCGTTGAGCGGTGTACCCAACACGAGCGCTCCGACCGTGACGCCTTCTGCGTTCTTCACCGGCGCATAGGACGCCAACATCTGTTCTTGCCGACCTGGGTTCACCCAGAGGTCGCTGGCCGTCTGCCCGACTGCAATCGCGCGCACAAGCTCGGGGTAAACGGCACCGACCTTGTCGCCGCGCATCAACTCGGAGCCGTTTCGCCCCAGGCCCACGCCATCGACATCGACAAACAGTACGAGCGCCGGGGCCATCTTGGCGAATTCCGCCTCTGCCACGGCTCGATCGCGCAAACGATTGGCTTCACTCGTCGCCGCTTCGCTCCGCGCGCTGGCGGTGCCGGCGGCAAAAACGCCCACGACCGTCGCTGTGGTGGCCTGGCGATCGAGCCAACGCTCGACGCGAAGCGCATCGAGTGAAAGCTGAGCATCGGCAGCTTGCAGGACGCGCGCGAGTTCGCGGCGCTGTTCGCCTTGATTCGCTACGACTCCTTGCAAGGACGTGCGTAGCAAAAAGAATGTGAGCAGCGAAAGCACCAAGACTACGCCGCCATTGACCAGAATGATCTTCCAGCGCATTGACCCCTCCCGGACCCTGCGCTCACTGCGCAGCTCCTACTGGTGAGGCTATCATTAGCTCCACGAAACCGAAAACTATCGAGGGCTACGATGACTGGCGGCGGGGCCACCAGCCGAAGGCGCGCGCCTCGACTCCCAGCCCGCGGGCTGGAGAAAGAAAAGGGGGGTGACTGACGGGGTTCGAACCCGCGACCACCGGAGCCACAATCCAGTGCTCTACCGCTGAGCTACAGCCACCATACGCCTCGCAGCCGAGCGCCGCAGAGCGAAACGGGTCCGTTTTCCGGACCCGTTTGCGGGCGCATGTAGCGCAGACGTACCGGTGCGCGCAAGGCCGGCGGCCCTTCCTCGAACCACTTCGTGCGAGCAAGCGCATAGGAAATTTCGCGTTGAACGGTGCGTGCGGGGTTTTTCGATGCGCGGCCCGCGCAAGGTTGCCTTTGCAGCGTCACCGTTTTGGTAGTTTCATGGCCCCATGCAACGAGTTGCTCTCATTGGTCTGTTCGGCGCCCTTTCTACTCTGGGCTGCAGCGACCCCGCTCCTCCGGTGGCCGAGGTCGGGGCGCACTACACCATTTCCGGGAGCTGTCCTTCGACCCCCTCGACCGGTGGCATCGGCGCGACGAAGCCTTTGACCGAAAATGGTCCGACCGGTGTACCCGAGCTTCCCTCGCCAAGCGGATACCCCAGCAGCAAGGGTGGCCCCGTCGTCGATGGCACCGAAGGTCCCGATCCCGATGGCAAGGCTTACGACGTGAGCTGCACGGTGAGCGGCGAGGGTGACTTCACCGTCAGAGCGCAGTTGTCGGGCCAAAACGTTTCGCCTTCGGTCGTCGGCTACAAGAGCACGAGCATCGAGCTCAGCGGTACGCTGGGCGCCGACGGCACAGGCACCGGCGACGTCAGTTTCTTCACGGCCGAACTGCAGAACGTCACGGGCAAGAACTGTGAATTCAAGGTCGTTCCCAAGCGCGACGGAGATCCAGACGTCAGCCCCGGTCAAGCCTTTTTCACCTTCGAATGCCCCGACGTCACCATGAACAGCACCGTCCAGGCGGGCTGCGATTCGCAGGGCACGCTGGTGCTCGACGGCTGCTTCCTGAACTGAGTCGGCGTTCGAGGTTCCCTAAAGAAGGCCGCCTGAATCAGGCGGCCTTGCTGCGTCGGAGAACCGACGTCGCGAACTGACGCCGTCAATCGGCGTCGGGGATCGTGGCTCGTATTTCGTCGAGCGAAAGATCTTCGACCCGAACGAGGACGACGGTCACGTTGTCTTCGCCGCCGTGTTCGTTGGCCGCGTTCACCAATTTGCGACAAGCGTCGCCCAAATCGTCGGTCGAGCTGGCTATCGCAAGCATCTCGCTGTCCTCGACCATACCGCTCAATCCGTCGGAGCAGATCAAGAACAGGTCGCCACGCGCCGTGTCGAACTGTCCGACGTCAACGGCCACCTGCTCCTGCATGCCAAGCGCCCGAGTGATGACGTTCTTGGGAAGCTCGCTCTTCTCCTCATCGGTCATGTTGGGCCGAGCGACCAGGTAGTCGTTGATGAGCGAGTGATCGCGGGTGATCTGCTCGATCGCACCGCCCCGCACCCGGTAGGCGCGACTGTCGCCGACATGCGCGATGTACATTTTGCCGCGACGCGGGCTGAACAAGGTGGCGACGACTGTGGTCCCCATGCCCTGGTGCTCCGCGGAGCGGTTCCCGAGTTCGACGATCTGGCGATTGGCCAGCCGTACACCCGTGACCAGCCGATTCTCCTCTTCGGAAAGGGTCGGATCGAACTGGAACGGCCAGGTCACGTCTTCGGTGGCAATGGTCTCGAAGAACTCGGTGATGGCAGAAATGGCGAGCTTGCTCGCGACGTCACCAGCTTGATGTCCGCCCATGCCATCGGCGACGACGAATAGGTCGTGCTGAGGAACCACTACGAAACAGTCCTCGTTGTGCTCGCGCTGCAGGCCGACATCGGTCAGCCCGCTGGCGACAACACGCATCATGAACGCACCTGCCCCTGGTCAATCGGGGAAAATTTCTGCATCGCCATCGCTTGACTCAGGGTTTCACGCCACAAAAGAGCTGTCAAGAAGTGCGGGGGCGAGTGCTTCACACCGTCATGATTTCCTTTTCTTTGCCTTGAACGGACGTATCGACGACCTGCCCCGCTTGGCTCACGACTTCTTCGACGCGCTTCTTTGCCCGATCGATCTGGTCTTCACTCGCTCCGCCCGAAGTTTTGATTTCGCCAAGCATGTCGATGGCGTCGTGGCGAGCTTTACGCACTGCCACCTTGCAGTCTTCGCCGGCTTTGCGAGCGATCTTGGTCAAGTCGCGACGCCGCTCCTCGCTGAGAGGAGGGACCGGAATGCGCAACACGTCACCATCGACCTGCGGATTGAGGCCCAAATTGCTTTCTCGGAGCGCCTTGTCGATGGCTTGAACCAATGGTTTTTCCCATGGCTTGACCGTGATCATCCGAGGTTCGGGCACGTTCACGGCCGCCATCTGCGAGATCGGCGTGGGCGTTCCGTAGTAGTCCACGCGAATCGAATCGAGCATGCCTGGATGAGCACGGCCGGTTCGAAGTTTCGAAAGCTCGCGCTTGAGGGCGTCGTGCGCTTTCTCGATGGAAGCCTGCAGCTCCTGGATGACGTCGTCGATCATGATCGTCTTTCTGATGCTCGGTAGAAGGGCCGTGACGGCGCTGGTCAGTGGCCACGCGGCTCGGGGGGCGGGCGGTATACCATCTGATTTCGCGAGCGGCGACCCCGAAACCTCGGGTAGAAAGCGAGTAGGCAGCGTAGCGCGACGGGCCGATGTGCCTAGACTGTCGTGCCGGCTCGCCGCTCTTCACCATGCATATCCGCATCCTCAGCTGGAACATTCACAAGGGCATCGGCGGTATCGACCGCGTTTACCGCTTGGAGCGCATCATCGAGAACATCCGCGAGTTCTCGCCAGACATTTGTCTACTCCAGGAAGTCGCCGACGGCTGGCCTGGGGCTCGTAAGGCACATCAGGTGAGCGAGTTGGGCGAGGCGCTGGGCATGGAACATTCGGCGTTTGGGCCAGAACATCGCTTCAAGGTCGGGGGCTATGGAAACGCAATCTTGTCACGCTTCCCGCTCCACGACGTGCATCACCAAGATCTGACCATCGGTTGGCGGAAAAAGCGCGGCGCACTGCTGGCCCGCGCGGTTCTGCGCCAGGAAAGTCATCAGCAAACGATCGTCGTGAGCAACCTGCACCTTGGCTTGGCCGGTAGCGAACGGGCGGCCCAGCTCGAACGTTTTCTTGCCTGCGAGCCGTTCCGCGGCGTCCACCAGACGACGCCCATCATCATTGCCGGCGATCTCAACGATCTCTGGGGGTCTCTCGGTCCGCGTTACCTGGAGCCCGCTGGCTTCACGCGCGCCGGAAAACGCGTCAACACGTTCCCCGCCTATATGCCATTGCGACCGCTCGACGGAATCTTTGTTCGGGGCGAAGGCATCGAGAAATCGGGGGCAGCGGGGCGCGGCAAGTTCGCGCGCGTTGCTTCCGACCACTTGCCTCTGGTCGCCGATCTCAAGCTTCCCTGAGGCGAGCGAGTTCGGCGACAAGGCCTGCGAACGCCTCTTCGGGCTGGGACCAGGCAACCGAGAACGCTGCGCCGTGCCCGAGCGAGCCGTCGTACTCGGCTCCGCTGGCCAAGGCTGCCGCACGTAGTGCGCAGAGTCGACCCAGCGCATCCTGCCGATCGATACGCAAGGACTCGGCTTGGCGGATCTCGGCGACGACTACGCG
>JBBQHO010000123.1:0-11395 GCA_038324055.1 Polyangiales bacterium
GCCAGCCAAAACGCCGAGGTGCTCGAGGTCAAATACCGACGCAAGCACTCGCTCCAAGAACGCGTCATGAGTTCACTCGAGGCCGCCATCGACCGCAGCCTGCTCCGCTGGTGGAGCCGCGCCGTCGAGCGTACGCCCTGAAAGCGGAGGGTTGCAGGCGCATTCGGTCGTAGGACCGGAGGGTACTTCGGCGAAGCTGCACTTGGGTGTGGTGCCCCGAAAGGGGGACTGATACGGAGATGATCGCTTTGTGAGTGATCCCGTCCGCTCATTGGTGAGCAACAGGGTGCCTCATACCCAAACAGGAGCCGCCGATGACCTCTTCCGACACCACATCCCGCATCCGAACCCTCTCGCCCGCGCTACCTCGCGGCGCGTTTACCTGCGATTTCGCGATGCCGCCGGGTATCCCGCCCGAACTCATCCCGCTCACCATTGAACGCGACCGCCATCACATGGCCGCGCAGCCCGGCTTTGTCAGCAAGCACATTCCGCTGGCCATCGACGCGAGCGGCGCCATGTACGCCGGCGGCCGCTATTTGTTTGAGACGCGCGAGCAGGCGCGCGCCTACCACCAGTGGCTGAAGGACGGCTTCCTCATTGATGGCGTTGCATTTTTGTCCCGGCCCGAGCTACTCGGTCCCGAAGCCTACGATTGGGACGTTCTGGGCGTCTCGACATGGAGCGATCGCGTCTCTAGCGTCGTCCGAACCGAACGCTTTCGTAGCTCGCAAAGCCGTGGTGACCTCGAGACGCTCTGGCCCCTCCTCTGTGCCGCGGCCGAAGGCGCAAACCTTGATTCTCTTGAACTGCTTTGGAACGAAGAACGCGGACTGGTTTCTCTGGTCTCTTACGCCCCTGCCCTAGGAACACCCGATGGAAGAGGGCCAGACATGTTGAGCCTTGGCGCGCTCGCGGGGGCACCTTCGCTCGGTCGCCTGTTGGAAGAGCAAGCCGCCGAACGAGTGTTCGACCGCACCTCCTGGGTGCTGACCGTGTGGTATCCGCTCGAAGCGGCCGATAACGGCCGCCGGCCAGTTTGGCCCAATTCACCACCGTTCCCGGCGCCGACGGGCGCTGCTGAAGAACCCACAGCTCGACTGGCCACGACCGGTTGATGGAGTAGCGAAGCCCTCGGAAACCAGTTCCGAGGGCTCGTCTTCGACCGTCCGCTGAGTTGACCTCAGCGAGCGCTCACCACCAGTAGATCGATGCCCAAGGGTACGCCCCTGCAGACACCTCGAGGTAGCAAGCGCCGTTCACTTTCGCCGGGAGCGCAGCACCGCAAGCGAGGGGTTTGTCGTTCACCAACACGCTGCGGCCGTCCAAATTCGAACAACCCCAGCCAGCGATCGAACTCGAAACCTTGTAGCAGACGGCTCCAGTGGTTTCGAAGTTGCCGGTGCTGGTACCGGTCTTGAGGACGGCAGGAGAGCAAGGCTCGGTGGTCGAGGGTGCAGTCTGACAGAGCCCGGTCGAGCAGTAAGCGCTCACGCAGTCGGCTGCCGTTCCGCAGCCTTGGCCATTCGCGCAATCTGCCGCGCAAGTTCCGCCACAGTCCACCGCAGTTTCGCTCCCGTTCTTGACGCGATCGCTGCAGGTCGGTGCGACCACGCACGCCGGGCAACTTCCGCCGCAATCCACCGCGGTTTCGCTGCCGTTCTTGACGCCGTCGGCACAAGTTGGTGCGACCACGCAGGCCGGACAACTTCCGCCACAGTCCACCGCAGTTTCGCTGCCGTTCTTGACGCCGTCGGTGCAGCTAGCGCTGGCCGTCGACGGGCAGGCCACCGTGACCTTGTCCACGTAGAGGTTGCGATCCTCCGGCGGGACATTGATGTCATTGGTGAAGTAGACGCCAACCGTCTTGGCGCCGGCAGTCGCATTGTACGTGAACGAATAGGGGACCCAGCTCGTTGAGTTGACGACTTTGGTTCCGACCACCGCTCCGCCAACTCGAAGTTCCATCGTGGGCCAGACGCCCTGCGCGACCGAGCCCTGGGCGACAACGGTGATCGTTGCCGTTCCGGCCGAGAAGGTATGGGTCGTCGATACCGAGCCGTTCGCCCAAATGTTCCAGCCGCCCGTGAACGTGCCGCCCGTGGAGTGCGTCATGGTCTCGGCTTCGTAGGTCTTTTGACTGCAGGAACCGCCCGTCGCACAGGCACTGCAGCTGCCTCCGCAATCGACACCGGTTTCCGTGCCGTTCTTGACGCCGTCACTGCAGCTGGGCGCTGCTGTGGAGCCCCACGCAAAGTGCGGCGCAAGCCAAGTCATTTGCGGCTTGTCCGTCGAACCATTGGGCTCGAGCGAGGTGAAGTACGAACCCCACATGGGTCCACCGGCCCACCACGTGTAGCCGAGCCAAACGTCGGCGTTCGCTTCGAGGTGCTGAAGCAGCCCATTGACTGCCGCCTGGCAGGTGCTCGAGTCGCCGCTGCCGAACTCGCCTAGGAAGCCGCGCTTGTTGTTGGCCTTGAGCCAGCTCGTGAAGCCCTGCACGGCTTCGACGCCGGCCGTTCCACTTTTACATGCTGCCGCCGTTCCGGAGAAGTCGGCGTCGAGATACTGATGAACTTCGAAAGCGTAGTTGTTGCCGGGATCGGTGATCGTCAGCATCACCTGGGAGTTGGGCGTTCCGTACCAGTTTTGGCCCCACGAATGGGCGCCGGTCCAGGCCATGCCGGGCACCAGGATCAGCTGGTTTGCACCTGTGGCGCGGACGGCGGAAATGGCCGCGTTGGCGTCGTCTCGCCAGGTTTCCGTGGGAAAACCGTAAGGCTCGTTCATGAGCGCGAACACGACCTTGGTGTTCGACTTGAATGCCGTTGCGACTTTCGTCCAAAAGTCCGCGAAGGCGACGCGGTCGCTCGCGCTGTCGATGATGTCGGTTCCGTAGCGCGCGTAGTTGTGTGGGTCCAAGACCGCGACGCTGCCTCGATTGGTAATCTCGTTGACGGTGGTCGTCAGCCGCGACAACTCTGTCGCGTCGAGCGCTGCATTGCGTGAGCGTTGAAGGCGTTCCCAACGAAAGGGAATGCGAAACGTCGTCGCGCCCTTGTTCATGTAGTAGGAGACGTTCTGGTAGCCGGACGTGGTGTTCGGATAGACGTACGTCGAACCGTACGTGCCTGGGAGACTGCCCGTTCCGTCGGCGTTCACGCCGAACTCCGCGCTCGCGAGATTGACGCCGCGGTACGGAAGAGGTCCCGTCAAGAGGGCGAGCGAGTGGGTCTCGATGTCTTCGCTGTCCCCGGCGAGCTGCGTGGAGCAAGCGGCGAGGCTGAGCCACAGTGCCGAGTGGAAAATGGCCCGGAGTGGAATGTTCTTCATTGGCTGTCCTTTCGCGCACCGCCGCAGCCCAATTAGGCTGTGGAAGCGCTGTGCTTCTGGACTGTGTCAGACTCCTTCACTGCCTCGTGAGTAAAATCCGCCGCGCACCCGACTCTATCGCGAACTCGGGCGGTGACCTTGCAAGTTTGCGCTGCGCATTCATTCGAGCCGCGCGTTTCAACCGCAGCAGGCGCCCCAAAGCACGACACCGATGCTGCCCGTGGCAATGCTCCAAACCAGGGTACGGACGACCGGTGTGCCGAGCAGGTAGATGGGCAAATAGACAACGCGCGCTGCCAGGTAGACCAGCGCGCCGTAGCTAGTGAGCTGATTGGTTTGCGAGGTCGCGAGCGCCAAGAGCACGGCCGCTCCAAACAAAGGAAACGTCTCCTGAAAGTTCTTGGACGCACGCTCGAGACGAGCGGCCATGCCCTGAACCTGGCGTCCGTCGTCGCGTGCACTGAGGTTGAACGCAACTCCAAGCTGCTGGGTCATGCCGGCGCTTTGCAGCAGGATGTGCACGATTCCCAGAAGCACAGCTCCGACCAGAGCCAGCGCTTCGAATTGGATTGGATTGACCATGCCTGGACCCTAGCGGGCGAGCCTGCGGAACAGCAACAGAGCCCTAAAGGGCGGCCTACCGCACGGTCGGAGTGAAAACTTGAACCTTGCAACGGATAACCTTCTCCTCTGCGAATGGACCCCACATGAGCGCCAATCTCCGCGCGTGAAGGCGGCGGGACTACGGCTAACCAGCTGCACGGCTGCACCGCAGCACGCGCGTCATTCGCACAACGCGAAGGAGATCATCATGTGGAATTTGGTTCGGAGAGCATCCTTGCTCCCCTTGTTTGTGCTGGCCGCCTGCGACCCTGCCCAGGAGTTCGACGAAACGGATCCCGAATATCGCGAGGATCAGGAAGCGATCGTGATCAACACGTCGGCGGAGTACACGATCACTGGGGTTCAGAGCGGAAAGTGCGTCGAAATTGCCGGCGGTAGCACGGCTGACGGCGCGCGGGCACAAATCAGCACCTGCAACGGGCAGGCCCGTCAGCGGTTCCGGATGGAGGCCACGGACAATGGCTTTTTCCGCATCAAGAACGTTGGCACCAACAAATGCTTGGACGTGACGAGCGCATCGACAGCTGATGGCGCCGTGGTTCAGCAGTACTCATGCTGGACAGGCCAAAACCAGCAGTGGTCGTTCAGCGATGTCACGAGCAGTGTCGTGCGCATCAGCGCGCGCCACAGCGGCAAGGCGCTCGACGTGAACGGACTCGGCACGGCCGACGGCACGGGACTCATCCAATGGCCGTCGAACGGTCAGACCAACCAGCAGTTCCGGGTGACGCCATTCAGCTCCGGAGGCGGAGGGCAGAGTAAGTTCGTCGGCAACATCACCACCAACGGACAGGTCAGGAGCGACCTTTCTCGCTACTGGAACCAAGTGACTCCTGAAAACGAGGGCAAATGGGGCTCGGTCGAGTCTCAGCGCAACGTCATGAACTGGTCCGGCATGGATCGGGTCCGCGATTACGCGCGCCAGAACCGCATCCCGTACAAGGGACACACCTTGGTCTGGGGCGCGCAGCAACCGGGTTGGGTCGCCGGGCTGTCCCAAAGTGAGCAGCGCCGCGAGGTCGAGGAGTGGATTCGTCTCTTCTGCCAGCGCTACCCCGACGTAGCCATCATCGACGTCGTGAATGAGCCCCCACCGCACACGACGCCGTCGTACGTGAACGCGCTCGGCGGAGCTGGCGCAAGCGGCTACGACTGGATCGTTCAGTCGTTCAAATGGGCCCACCAGTACTGCCCGAACGCCGTCCTCGTCCTCAACGACTACAACAACATCGAGTACGACTATGCCAACAAGAACACGATCGACATCGTGAATCGTATCCGCGCGGCGGGCGCTCCCATCGACGCCATCGGGGCGCAGGCCCACGCGGCCTATTCAATGTCCACCAGCACCGTGAAGACGTACCTCGACCGGCTCGCAGCAACGGGTCTACCCGTCTACATCACGGAGTACGACATCAATCTCGCCAACGACTCACAGCAGCGCAGCGTGATGGAGAGCCAGTTCACGATGTTTTACAACCACCCAAGTGTGCGAGGCATCACGCTCTGGGGCTACGTCAGCGGCTCGACTTGGCTAGCCAATAGCGGCCTCATGAACAGCTCGGGACAGATGCGTCCCGCCATGAGCTGGCTCATGGGCTATCTGGGACGCTGAACGAACACGCAGAGTTCGTGAGCACGACGCCGAGGTGCGAGCTTCCCACGGGAGGTTCGGGCTCGGCGTAGCGCCGAAGATCAACCATCACGTCGGCTACTGCGGGAGCCGCTGTCGAAACGGCTCACTGAGCACCACCTGAACGATGATGTCCTTCAGACTGCCACCGGCGACGAAAGCCTCTGCCGTGAGGTAATTCACCCACTTTTCGTCGGTACGCTCGCTCATGACTTTGCCGACAGCGTACGTCATGAAATGCTTGGTGACGCAAACCGGGAATCGAGGGTCATCCGACAGGATCTGCGCAAGCTCGTCGGCACCGGTAAACGCCGTGTCGTCTGGCATGATGCCGCTCGCATCGACCGCATTGGCTCCGTCGTGCGTACGGTATCTGCCAATGGCATCGAAGTGCTCCAGGCCGAAGCCAATCGGGTCCATGACCTTGTGGCAGGTTGCGCATGCCGGATCCTGGGTGTGGCGCTCGAGTCGCTGTCGCAGAGTCTCGCCCGCTGCGGCACCGCTGTCTGCCAGGCCTTCGACCTCGGGGGGCGGAGGCGGAATGTTGCCGCACAGCATGTGCTTGAAGACGAAGTCACCGCGCTTGACCGCCGAGGTGCGGGAGCTGAGCGAGGTGTGCGTGAGGAGCGCGCCAAGTGTCAACAGCCCCCCGCGCGACGCGGGGCTCGCGTCGACCCGCCAGAACTCGCCAGCCGGCGTAGCGGCGGGCTTTGGCTCGGAGATCCCGTAGTGCGCGCCCAACGCTTCATCGACGAAGGTGTGGCGGGTCGTGAGCATCTCCTGCACCGGAGCGCTCGAGTGGAGGGCGTCGTAAATGAAGCTGTTGGCCTCGTGCTTCATCGCCTCGGCGAGTTCGGGCGTGAACTCCGGGAACAGGTCGCCGTTGACCTCGTGCTTCTGTAAATCGTCGTAGTCGAGCCAGCGCGCAGCGAAGCTATCGACGAGTGCTTTCGCGCGGGGATCGTCGAGCATGCGCTGTACCTGAGCGGCCAGCCCGTCGTCGGTCGCGAGTGCCCCGGACGCCGCGGCTGCAAAGAGTGCCTCGTCGGGCATGGTGCCCCAAAGCGAGTACGAGAGTCGCGTTGCGAGTTCGTAGCCGTCGAGTGCGCCACTGGAGATCTCAACCTTGAAGATGAAGTAGGGAGACAAGAGAACGGCCGCCATCGCGTGGCGCAGGCCCACGGTCAGCGTCGCACCCTCGGCTCGTGCCACCGCGAGCGGATGGAGCAGAGTGGCGACCTCTTCATCCGCGACCGGGCGGCGCCACGCTTTGCGAGCGAACTCGCCCAGCACACCCCGCGCGCAGGTGTCCCCTCCGGTCTCCACATCGCACGTAACCAGCGATGCGCGCCGGGCTTCGGAGGCAAAGAGGTCGTCGATCAGCGCGTGAGCTGCCGATTCGTAGTTGAAGACGTAGGCGGGTGAGAGACTCAGCGCAGAGCCGACCGTCGGGAAGCCTCCGCCCAGGTCGTCCGTTGGAAAAGCTTGGCCGGGCCTCAGTGCGGTACCGAGCAAGTCGCGCACGGTACTGTCGTACTCGGTGCGGTTGAGGCGACGCATCACGATGGGCGTAAATGATGCCGGCTTGGCCACGGGCCCCCCCTCTTCGCCGACCCGGTTGCCGTCGCTGGAGCTGAGGTTTGCCGTGCAAGCGCCCAGTAGCGCGGAGCTGGCGCACAGAGCTACAGACCCCCACGTCCTCAGCGGTGCCATGCGATCGCCTCCACGCCATCATCTCCAAAACCGGTGGCCTGCACGCCGAAGAGATCGAGGAGCGTCAGGTAGAAGTCGCCGTAGGTCTTCACGCCGTCGTAATCCCGCCATCCACCTGGCGGAAAGCGGACGTGTCGGTCGGTGGTGACGAGACCGCCGAGCTTGCCAGCGGTGATGACTGAAAGATCTTGGTGGTCGTGTGCGTCGCCATCACCGATCTCGGACCCCACCCACACGAGCGAGTTGTCGAGCAGAGGCCCCCCGTCGAGATCGCTCGCCTCCTTCATCTTGCGGATGAAGGTCCCGACTTGTTCCATCTTCCAGTTCACCATCGCGCGGTACTGCTGGATCATGGCCGCGTCACCCGTGTGGTGAGAGCCGGCGTGGTCGCTGGTGACGCCACCCGCGCCGTTGACTCCTGGGATGAAAGAGAAATTTCGATCGCTGATAGGGTCGGTCTGCATGAACGAGATGACCCGCGTGATGTCGCACTGAAAGGCCACCACCATCAGATCGTGCATGGTATTGAGCTGATCCCGAAAGGCTTCGTTGTTGGTGAGGCCCAGGGGCGGCGCGGGCGGCGGGACGCACTCCGCGCTGGGCCCCGCGTCGATTTCACGCTCGAGCGCGCGGATGCCCGTGAAGAGTTCGTCGAGCTTCAGCTGATCGGCCGGATTCAGACGATTGCGGAGCGACGCGCCGTGAGGCGCGATCGTGTCGAGCACACTCTTGCGCATCGCCCTGCGCATCGCGGCTTCGGACGTCGAGGTGTTTGGATCGTAGCCCGCGAACAGTCGCTCGAACACGGCGCGCGGGTCGTTCTCCTTCCCGAGCGGAGTTGCATCTCCGTGGGGGAAGGTCACCGTCCCGTCCGCGTTGTGGACCGCCTCACCACGCCACGAGACGTTTTGTGAATAGAAGGTGCCCCAGCCGTCGTGATAGCCCACGCTGTGGGTGCCGAGCTGGAGGGAATGCACGCCCGAATGACACTCCGCTAGCTTGTCCGCGATCGCTTGATCGACGGACATGCTCGATCGCGGGATCTCGCGGGTGGGCATACGAGCGGTGAGCAAGGCCCCGCAGCCCAGCCCGTGGTCACCGGCTGCACGGCGACGCTCCATGTTCTCGAGCCCGCTCACGAACACGATGTCGGACTTGAGGTCTTGCCAGGTTTGCAGCGGCACGGGGAGCTGCCAGGCATCGCCTTTCACGTTGAACCCGGTCGAGCCGCTGCCTGCTGGCTTGAACTCGGCCTTGTGCGTGCCGTTCCCGAACATGTATGCGAGGAACCGCCGCGGGCTCTCGCACAACGCGTCTTGAGCACTCGCACGGCGCTCCCACATGAGCGAGGGGAGCATCGGAAGGGTGATGGTCACACCCGCAGTTTGAAAGAAGCGCCGACGCGAGCGTCGCCGAGCCTCTTCTATTCTCTTTTGTGCCTGGTTCATCGCGGTCCGAGATGCACCGCTAGCGAGCGCCACGCGCCCCAGTGCACCAACCACCACTTGGCCCGGGGGATGCTGCCTGCGCCAGGGGAGTATTTTCTCACCCCGCGCCCTATAAAAATCGCCCCACACCAAAACCCTCGGCCTGCAGGTACCGAAGCCTCCGCGACGCCGAAAGATGCGCGAACCCGCCCCCTACTCTTCCCGGGGACGCGAGACCCTCACTCCACCGTGACGGTCTTCGCCAGGTTGCGCGGCTGGTCCACGTCCGTGCCCTTCAAGTCGGCGATGTAGTAGGCGAGCAGCTGCAGCGGGATGCAGGTCAAGAGCGGTTGCACCCACTCGGCCACTTCAGGCACGAACAGGCAATCGTCGGCTACTTCGGCGGCACGAGGATCGCCTTCGGTGAGCACGGCAATGATCTTGCCTTCGCGAGCGCGCACGGCTTGTAGGTTGCTGAGCGTTTTCTCGTAGTGGCCGTCACGCGGCATGATGACGACAACTGGCATCTTGTCGTCGATCAGCGCGATTGGTCCGTGCTTCATCTCGCCGGCGGCGTAGCCCTCGGCGTGCGCGTAGCTGATTTCCTTGAGCTTGAGCGCGCCCTCGAGCGCAATCGGGAAACCCAAGCCTCGGCCCAAGAACAGCATGTGCTGCGCCTGATGCCACTTGCGCGCTACCACGGTGACTTCGTCGGCTCGCTCCAGAACCTTGCGCAAATCGCTCGGCACCTGGATCAAAGCCTGCAGTATCTCACGCGCCGCCTCTTTGTTCAGGCTGCCGCGCTTGCGCCCCAGCGCCACGGCCAGCATCAGCATGGCCGCCAGCTGCGTGGTGAAGGCCTTGGTCGATGCGACGCCGATTTCGGGGCCGGCATGCGTGTAGAGGGTGCCGTCCGACGCTCGCGGAATCGCGCTCTCGACTACGTTGGACAAGGCCAGCACGGTCGCGCCTTGACGCTTGGCTTCGAGCAGCGCGGCCAGAGTGTCGGCCGTCTCGCCCGATTGGCTGACTGCCACCACCAGATCGTCAGGTGAAAAGACCGGGTCACGGTAGCGCACTTCGCTCGCCAATTCGCACTGCGCCGGGACGCGCGCGAGCTGCTCTATCCAATGCCGACCCGCCAAGCTGGCGTGGTAGCTGGTGCCACAAGCAACGAAGTAGACGCGCTTGATGCGACGCGCGATTTGCTCCGTCACGCCAATTTCGCTCATCACCAGATCACCCTCTTCGAGGTTGATGCGACCTCGCAAGGTATCTTCGATGGCGCGGGGTTGCTCGAAGATTTCCTTGAGCATGAAGTGCTTGTAGCCGCCCTTTTCGGCCTGCACTGGGCTCCAGTTGATGGTCTTGGGCTCGCGTTGGACCGGCGCGCCACCCACCGTTTCGATCGCGATGCCGTCGCGACTGAGCACGGCCATTTCGCCGTCTTCCAGGAAGATCACACGGCGCGTGGAACTCAGCAGCGCCGGAATGTCGGAAGCGCACAAGAACTCGCCGTCGCCCACTCCCAGCACGAGCGGCGAAGCGTTCTTGGCAACGACCAAGCAGTCAGGCGACTCCTCGTTGACGACAGCCAACGCATAGGCGCCGCGGATTTGGCGCAGAGCGTGGCGGAGCGCTTCACGCAGTTCAGTCGCGCCGTTCTTCTTGCCAGGAACGAGCGCTCGATGAACGAGATGCGCGACGATCTCGGTGTCGGTGTCGCTTTTGAAGGTGACGCCGTCGCGCTCGAGCTGGTGCTTGAGTTCGAGGTGATTTTCGATGATGCCGTTGTGCACCACGGCGATGGGACCCGCGCGATGCGGATGGGCATTGGCCTCGCTCGGACGGCCGTGGGTGGCCCATCGGGTGTGCCCGATGCCCAAAGTACCGGGCAATTCGGCAGCGCCGATGGCCTGAGCGAGGTTCTCGAGCTTGCCGACTGCGCGCACGATGCAGAGGCTTTCGCCGTCGTGCACGGCGATACCCGCCGAATCGTAGCCGCGGTACTCGAGCCTGCGCAGGCCATCGAGCAGAACCTGCGCGGCCAGCCGTTCACCAACGTAGCCGACGATGCCGCACATGCCTCAGTGCCTCCCCAAGCTGCGGTAGAGTTCGGCTGTTTCGACGGCGATGTTGGACCAGCTGAACTTTTCGACCGCCCGCGCGCGACCCGCTTGGCCCATGGCATGGGCCAAGCTCGGGTTGGTCGCGACTTCGTTGACCCGCGCCGCGAAGTCCCGCGCAAATTTCTGCCGATCGCGCGGCGCTCCGGTCCCCGAATCGTCCTTCTCGAAATGGACCAGCCGACCGGTTTCGCCTTCGACTACGACTTCGACGATGCCGCCGACGGCCGAAGCCACAACGGCAGTTCCCGTACCCATGGCTTCGACATTCACGATGCCGAAGGGCTCGTAGATGCTGGGGCAGACGAACACGCTCGCGGCCGAGAGCAAGCGCACCATCTCCGGGCGAGGCAGCATATTGCGTATCCAGACGACGCCTGGACGCTTCTGGCTGAGCACGCGCACCAGCTCGGCGACCTCGGCCTCGATCTCGGGCGTATCGGGGGCGCCCGCGCAGAGCACGAGCTGAATGCTGGGATCGAAGTACTCGGCCGCTTCCAGCAGATGCACGACGCCCTTCTGGCGGGTGATGCGCCCGA
>JBBQHO010000124.1:0-11201 GCA_038324055.1 Polyangiales bacterium
GGCGTCAGCCGCTGTCGGCACCACCGCGCTCGGCTTGACGTCAGGCTTGGGACCCGGCTTGGGCGCAGGCTTCGCCGTGGCCTCGGCCTTGGTGTCGGCCGCAGCCGTAGCTGCCTGCTTCTTCTCCATGGCGGCGCGCAAGAACTCGAGCGCGTTCTCGGTCGCAAGTGCCAACTCGCCGGCCGCGTGAATCAACGCAGGGGTCGGCTCGCTCTTTGCCACGGCGGCCTTGAGCGTGACGAGCGACGCTGCGGCAGTCTTGCAGGCGTCGATCTCGACGGCCTCGGTGAGGAGCGGCTCGCAGCTGGGCAGCTCGTCGAACTCACTCCAGCGCTTCTGCCATTCCTTCAGCTCGCCCTCGAGCTTCTTGCCATCGGCGAACGGATCGGCCGGTGGCTTCTTCTCCTTGGTGCTGGCGGCCTTGGGTTGCTCGCCTTCTTTCTTGTCGCAGCCCACCACCGCGCCAAGCGCGAGCGAACTCACCAACAACAAGACACAACCATTCCCCAACCGAGCGTGCAGCTTTCCGATACGGATCATCGGGCATGGGCTTCGCGCAGAATTCGGCCGAGGTCAAGCCATTGCTAGCAGCGCAGGTGCCGCGCGCGATGGAACTGACAAAAAAGAAAACCGGAGGACCCTGGTCGGGACCTCCGGTTCTCCGGTTGTTCAGCGAATCCGACTCTTACTCGTCGTAGTTGACGCTGCCATCAGCGAGCCAAGCTGCTTCGTCGAAGCCCACGTCGTCGTCGCAGAGGCGCGGGTTGGCGCCGGGGCAAACGCCAGCTTCGTCGTAGCCGAGGCCGTCGAAGTTCTCTGCAGCGAATGAGTTGGTGATCACGACCTTGGGACCGGTACCACCGACCTCGATGAAGTTCTCGCGGGTGTCGACCACAACGTCCCAGCCGCCAAAGAACACGTTATCGATCGAACCCGTGATCTGCTCGCGGAGGAGCGCGCCGTACGAGGGGAAGCCCACGTCAGCGTTGAAGCCGCAGATGGTGCCGTTCTTGGCTACGCCATTCGTGACCGGCGTCTTGCCGCCTTCGGGGCTCGCGCCCTTGTCGCTGTCCCATTCGAAGCCGTTGGGCGTATCGGTGCTGGTCTCGCGCGAAGCGCCAAAGATGGTGTCCATCGTTCCGCGCCAGCCGCTGTCGATGTCGAACTGGTCGTCGCCGCCATTGTTGCAGATCAGGTGGTCTGCGCTGACCGTGCCGCCGAACCACTCGAAGCAATCGTCCAGCGTCGTATTGACCTGGATGTAGCTGATCTTGGTGCCCGAGCCGACTGAGCCCAGGGTCAGACCATTGATCTCCTTGTCAGTCTGCGCCTCGACGCCGCCGAACTCGATGCGGACGTACTTCATCTCGCCGCTGTTGTCTTCGTCGTCACTGCCGCCGTACTGGGTGAGGGGATCGCCTACGTCGAGGCCTTCGATGTCGATGTTGGCGCCCAGGAAGTTCTGGCCCTTGCCAAGGATGATAATGCCGCCCCACTGGCCAGGAGCCTTGGAGGCCGAGTTGGAGGTAAAGACGATCGGCTTGGCCGCCGTACCCACAGCGTTGATCTTGCCGCCGCGCGAGATGATCAGCGTGCCCTTGGTCGCCGAGTCACCCTTGATGATGGTGCCGGCGGGGATGGTCAGGGTGGCGCCGTCGAGCACTCGCACCTTGTTCTTGAGCAGGTAGACCTTGGACGCATCGAGGGTCATGTCGTCTGCGATGTCGGCGTCGATCATCTCGGTGGGAGCAGCGGACGGAACGTCGTCGCCGTCGGCCGTGATGCTCCAGTTGGTCCAGCCGTCCATCCAAGTAGCGCTGTCTTTGAACGCACCGATGCAGGATTCCTTCACCGCCTTGGTGGGGCCGCCGTCGGCGTTGCAGTCGTCGACCATGAAAGGAGCAGTATCGAGCGCGGGACAGACGATGGCGCCCGTGCCGCCGGTGCCCGAGTCGCCGCCCATGCCGCCGGTGTTGTTGCCGTTGCCACCCGTATTACCGCCGTCGGTGTTGCCGCCGCCGGTGTTGCTGCCGCCGCCGCTGCCGCCAGCGTCGGTGTCGTTGGTATCGACTTCGTCGTTACAAGCGACGAGGCCGAGAGGAAGGGAAACTGCAATCGAAGCTAAAAGAATCTGAGAAAACTTGCGCATAACTGGATATCTCCTTGGGATGTGCGCACCTTCCTACCCTCGAGTGACCGGTTCATGGGGTCGCTGTAACGATTGAGTAGCAAGCGGCGGGTGCGTAGCGACACCAAGCGCTGTTCAAAGCGTGTAGCCGAGCCCCAGCCAGAACGTCGAACCCTGCTGCCAGCGCCGCGTAATGTTCTCTTCGAGGTTGGGCTTGCCCTGCGTCACCACGAACGCCGAATTCAAGAGGTTTTGACACATTAGCTGCACGTTCCAGTGCTCCGCGAACTTCTGGCTGATGAGAAGGTCGAGCTGGTCAAAGGGCTGTTGGTAGGCGTCAGGGATGCCTTCGGTTCCAACTTCGACGATTGCCGGTCCGCTCACGTTGTAGTTGATGCGCGCGTTGGTCCCGACTTCGTTCTCGTAGTCGAGCGCTGCGTTGAAGACCCACGGCGCCTGATTGACGAGCGGGCGCGACGGATTGGTGATGGTATCGACTCCGGTCTGAGGGACCTCGGTCCGCGACCAGGCGTAGGTAAAGTTGGTGATGACCGTGAACGGATTGAGCACGACCGGGGCCAAGAACCCCAGATTCTTGCGCACTTCGAACTCGGCGCCGATCAGGTTGGCTCCCTTGGCGTTCGTATACGTGACCTGCGGCGCATCGGCCGTCGGGGAGAGGACGGCTTCGATCGGGTTGGTGAGATGCTTGAAGAACGTGGTGAACGCCAAGACGTCGGTCACGTTCGTCCAGTACTCGATGCGCGCGTCGAGATTGTCGATGCGCGTCAGCTTGAGATCGGGGTTGCCGGTGAACGTTCGACCTCCGAAATAGTCGGCAAAGACGAAGGGCGCCAACTCGCGGAGCTGCGGACGGGCCAACGTCTGCGTATAAGAAAAGCGCGTCTTGACCTCTTTGCTGGCATTGAAGACCGCTGAGAGCGCTGGCAGCAGGTCAGTCGAACGCAAATCCGCACCCGACAGTGAGCTGGGCCCTCCAAACGGTGTCATTGGCGTAATCGTCTGCTCCGTCCATTCGATTCGGGACCCGGCAACCAAACGCAGCTTCTTGCTCAAGTCGAAGTCAAGCATGGCGTAGGTGGCGAAAACGTTCAGCTTGGCCGTGTAAGCATCACCGTCCTGTGAGCCTTCCTCGAGTCGCAAATAGGCGGCGACGTTCTGATCGGTGAAGAGCGCATCGGGACAGTTCTGATTGAACTGCTCTCCCAAGCAATTGTACTGAGGACTCGCTGGCCGATCCGTCGGTACATAGCGAAAGCGCCGAACGGCAAAACTGCGATCCTTCAAGTTGGCCAAGCCGCCAAATTTGATATCGAGTGACGTGGCACCCTTCAAGATGGGTTGGCGCCAGTCGACCTTGCCGCCCTTTGACCCCTCATCTTGCGATGCGAAGAAGTGCCGCCCGCTGTCGGCTTTGTTCGCGTAGGACCAACCCGCATTGCGCGCGCGCGTTCCATCGGCGTCCGGAAGCGTTTGGCTCTGGAAATACACGGTGTCGCGACGATCAGGCTGGTTGCGGGTGGCGCGGGCAAGCGACAGATCCCAGTCAAACTGCGCGCCGTTGAGGTCCTTGAGCTCATGGCGACCGCTCAGTACTCCGAAGGTCAAGCCGCGCTCGACCCAATCCTGCTGGACGGCCGAATAGTTGCTCTGGTTGGGGTTGTTGTAGCCGTAGAAGTAGCTGTTCACGCCGTCCGCAGACTGGCTCTGAAAGCCCGTCAGGCTGATCTTGTGCGCGGCGCTTGGCAGGTAGGAAACCTTGCCAAATAGGCCGCCACGAATGGCATCGACACCGCGATCCACCCGATAGTCGATGCGGTTTTCGAAACCGCGCGGATCTTCTGCCGAGGGCTGGAACTCTCTCTGGATCATGCCGTCGTACTTTTCGTACGAGCGCCGGTAGTTGAGAGCGGCCAGGACGCCGAGCTTCTGTCCGCCGCCAAAGGTCCAGGTGTTTCCGCCCACAGCGCTGAACGCCTGATTGGGGGGGGTGAAGCTCAGGCGGTTGGACATGGGCGAGTTGAGCGCCTGACCGAACCTGGCCGTTTGCTCGGGAGTGTAGTTGTCGGAAACGACCGCCTGGTCCGTGGGAATTTCGCTGGGCAGCTTGCGCATGCCGCTGTCAAAACCGAGCCAGTCCGTGCCGCTGTGGGGCGAGTCCAAACGGTTCTGGAACGTCGATTGGCTGTTGATCCCGCCCTGGATGTTGACTTGAAAAAGCGGTTTCTCGGGCACAGAGCGCGTCTCGATCTGCACTGAGCCGCCGGCAAAGTCGGCCGGCATGTCGGGAGTGAAGGTCTTGGCGATGGTGAGTGAATCGAGCACCGCGGCCGGGAACACGTCGAGTGGAACCGCTGCGCGATCGGGCTCTGGGCTCGGCAATGGGTACATGCTGAGGAGCGAGTTCGAGTAGCGCTCGCCGAGACCGCGCACGTAGACGAAGCGCCCTCCGACGATGTTGGCGCCCACGACACGACGGGCCGCCATCGCGGCGTTGGTGTCGGCAGTCTTTTGGATTTCTTGACGCCCGACTGCATCTCCTTGCGAAGCAGAGTTCTGGCGAGCAATGGCGAGACCGGCGACGGTCTGCGTCTCTGCGGCATCCTGAATCGTGACCTCTTCGATGGCGCCAGCTTGGGGCTTCAAGGTCGCATCCAGGCGCTTCACGCTGCCAGTCGCGGCGCTCACGCCTTGCAGCGTGACCGGTTCGTGCAATTCGTAAAAGAGCTCCAGCGTGTACTTTCCGGCTGGAAGTTCGAGCCGGTAGTACCCGTCCAAATCCGTGTAGACGCGTGTCTGGGTGCCGGCGACCTTCACCTCGGCTTCGACTGCGGGTTCACCTTGCGGGTCGACCAGTCGTCCCCAGACGACGCCCTTGCCAGCGGGCGCTTTGCGATTGGGCTCTTGCCCTGGCTCCCAAAGACCTTCGCCTTCCGTCGTCTCGTCACCTTCGGCCGCCTCGGCTTCCGCCTCTGCTGGCGCCTCTGCTGGTGCCGGTTCGGCGGGCGGCGCTTCCGCGGCTACGACGTCCTCACCCTCGGCTTCGGCCGCGGCTTCTGCTTCGGCCAGCTCCTCAGGTGTGAGTTCTTCGTCAGTGACCTCGGCAGCGGCGGGTTGAGCCCAGGCGGGCACGCCCGCAAACAAGAGGCCGAGCGTGAGGAGCGGACTGGTGATCGATACGATGCGCATGATGCTGTCGGTCTGTTGAAGCTCGGAGCGACGGGCGCTGCCGAGGACGGCGGACGGATCTTCGTCCAGTGCTCGCGGCGCGAGCAGCCATCTCTTACAAAGGAAGTGTGGCGAACAGGTGACTTACGGGTCGCAAGCGCACGACGGCGCGCGCGACCTATTTCATCACGGGGGTGGTCAACATTGCGATGGAGCGTGCGCCCGCGGCGCGAGACAAGTCCATGGCTTCGGCGGCAGTTCCGTAGGCGACCTGATCGTGAGCGTCAAAGTAGAGCACCTTGCTCTTCTTTGCTGCCAACATACGCGGCAGGCGCTCGGCAATCTCGGCCTTTTTCAGGACGGTTTTGTTGATGCGGATTGTTCCGTCCTTGTCGACGGTCATCACCAACGGCTCGCTGTTCTGCGGCGGAGGCGGGGTGTTTTCAGCCTTTTCCTCCTCTTTGGGCAGGTTGAGCCAAAAGCTCTTCGTCATCATCGGCGTGACCACCATGAAGATGATGAGCATCACCAAGGTCACGTCGACGAGCGGCGTTACGTTCACTGTGGGTTTGGGCGGATCCTTCTTGTTTCCGCCACCGAGTGCCATTGCCATGTCGGGTTCCTCAGCTCTCTTCTTTGCCGGGCTTCTTCTTCTCGACCACTTTGAGGCTCACGCCCTTGAAGCCGATCTTCTGAAGTAGAGCGAACGTTGTGCGCACCTTGCGATACTCGACGCGCTCGTCAGTGTTGAGCAGCAGATTGCGATCGGGCTCGGCCTTGTGAATTTCGCGCAGCCGCGCTTCCAAACTGGACGGTTCGACATCCTTTTCGTCCACAATCACCCGCCCGTTCAAGGCCAGGGTGACGTCGATGGGATGCAAGTCCTTGGGCTTTGCATCCACCGCTGTCATCTTTGGCAGCTCAATGGGTTCACCGTCGGCCAGGGCCGGCGTAATGACCATGAAGATGATGAGCAGAACGAGCACCACGTCCACGAGGGGCGTGACGTTCATTTCCGGCTCAGGCAGCTTTTTCGACGCGCTTCTTGGCAGGCTGGCCATGATTGTTCTCCATCTCGTCGAGCAATTCGCCGACGGAACGAGTGAGGGCCAGTTCGATGTTGGCGACGCGAGTCGACAGGTAGTTGTAAAATAGCACCGCAGGGATAGCCACCATCAGACCAAAGGCCGTCTCGACGAGGGCCTCGGAGATGCCACTCATTACGGCGCCCATGCCGGCACTTCCCGCAGCGCCGATGCCTGCGAAAGCGCCCATGATGCCCACCACCGTGCCGAGCAGACCGACGAAGGGGGCAACCGAACCGACGGACGCCAGCACGCTCATACCGCGGCGCAGCTCGGAGCCGAGGGTGTCGAGCCGACGAACCGACTCGTTCCGAGCCAGCTCGATGGGCGTCATGTTGCCCGGGCTCTGGACGCCGTCGAGGTACTTGGCCGTCATGCGCTCGAACAGGCTGGCCAGGGGCGAAGCCTTGAACTTCTGCGCCGTAGGCACGATGCCTTCGATTTCCCATTTCTCGAGGAGCGGGCGAGCGGCCAGAGCGAAGTTCTTGGACGCTTTGCCAGCCTTGGCGAACGCGATCAGTCGCTCGACGATGACGCCGATCGAAGCGATGGCCATGAACATGAGGCAGGCCGCGATGCCGCGACTGAGAGCGCCCATGTGGGCCCAGATGTGAGTGAGATCGAGTTGCATGAAAAACCTACTCCGTGAGGTTGGTGAAGAAATTCAGGTGGTCAGCTTGAAGTTGCAAAACTTGGTTTGTTGGACCGCAACGGGCTTGCCGTCACGAATCGCGGGCGAGTACTTGGCGCCCTTGAAGCGCTCTTCGCAGGCCTCGCGCAGCTCTGCCGGTCCGGCCACGGCGCGAACGCTCGTGGCGTTGCCACTCTCGTCCACGACGAGCTTCACCGTCACACGGCCCTGAATGCCCGCCGCCTTTGCTTCGGCGGGGTAGGTCGTGGACACCTGGCCCAGCTCTTTCGGCGGCGTCATGTCGGCCGTGACTCGCAGTGGCCCGCTCTCTTTGGCGACGACCGCCTTCGGAGCCTCGGCCTTGACGACCACCTGAGCGGTGCGGGGAGCCGTGCCGCCCTGGCCGGCGAACTGGTAAGGATCGCCGGACGCGTAGGGGTTGGCGTTGGGATCCACGTCCTTCTCGTTTGGCGCGTCGTCCGGGATCTCGGTGGGCGTACTGAGCACCGGCATGACCGGGCCTGCGACGCGCGGTTGCGGCGTCGGATCTGGATCAGCGACGGGCTCTGGTTCCGGCTCGGGTTCCGGCTCGGGTTCCGTCGCGAGCTGTACGTCGAGGGCCTGTTCTTCTGGTGCCTCCTCGATCACGGCTTTGGCGCCCATGGCCAGCACCCCGACCGTGGTCAAGATAGTGGCAGCGCCGAAGGCGTAGCCGATGAAGAGACGGCGACGGCGGTCGCGGTCCACGGCGTTGTTGGTCCAGGAGTCGAAGTCCATTGGCAGGCCGGACTTTGGGGTCACTTCGTGACGGGCTGGTGTCAGGCCGGAAAAAAGGGCGTGAACCCCAGGAGGCATCGATTTGCTGGAAGTTAGCCATTTCCTGCTTTTCCACGCTTCTGGCCATCCCACCTTGGTCCGCCGGGCTGTCACGTGCCGGCCTCATGCGGGCGCACGATCGACCGCGAAACGTCACACAGAAGTCATCAATCTACGCTTTGCTCCTCCTCGCGCTCTCGGTGGCTGCACGCCGCTGTCGTTCTTTCGTGACTTTCATTGTCGAGCCATCAGAGCGTCACACGAGGTCATTATCCGGTGAAGCCATGACGAAGATTGTTATCGTGGATGACGAGAAGGACATCCTCGACGTGCTGGAGTTCAACCTCCGCGCGGCCGGCTACGACGTCGTGACGGCCATGACCGGTCGGGAGGGCCTGAGCTTGGCGCTCGGAACACGACCTGATCTGGTGATTCTCGACCTGATGTTGCCCGACATTTCGGGGACCGAAGTCTGCAAGCTTTTGCGCGATTCACCTGATGGCAAGAGCATTCCCGTAATGATGCTGAGCGCGCGGGGCGAAGAAATCGACCGCGTGGTCGGCTTCGAGCTAGGCGCCGACGACTACATCACCAAGCCTTTCAGTGTTCGCGAGCTGCTCTTGCGCGTGAAAGCCGTTCTGCGGCGTTCGCGCTCGCAGGTTGCACCCAAGCGCGCGCAGCTGATCGAATTCGGCAAGCTGCGCATCGACCGCGAAGCACACCGCATCTGGGTCGAGAGCGAAGAGATCGTATTGACGGCGCTCGAGTTTAAGCTGCTGGTGACGTTGTTCGAGCGCAAGAATCGCGTACAGACGCGCAGCTCCTTGCTGGAGCACGTGTGGGGCATCCACGCGCACATCTCGACGCGCACCGTCGACGCGCACGTCAAGCGCCTGCGCGAAAAGCTGTGCGAAGCTCGTGACTACGTCGAAACGGTTCGCGGCGTTGGCTATCGCTTCAAGGAAAGCCCCGATGCCGTAAGTGAGGACTTGGGCCTTCTCGACAGCGGCGAGGGGGCCCTCGATCACGGTTCCCATCGGGCTTCAGCTTGAAAAAGCAGCCCGGCGGCGGCTAGCGCGCCTGCACTCCCCCAGGCTGGGGCCGCGCTGTTTTCAGCCCCGTCCCCGAAGTGTAGTGTCGCGCCAGAGTGCACGAACCGGTCCTGAGCGTCATCCTGCCCATGTACAACGAGAGCGAGGTCGTCGAGCCCGCTCTCGCTGCCGTTTCGGCAGTCCTTGCGCCGCTGGGGCTGCCGTTCGAGATCTTGTGTGTCGACGATGGCAGTCGCGACGACACGTTCGCCCGTCTGAGTCGAGCGGCTGCTCTCGATTCGAGAGTCGTGCCACTGCAGTTGTCGCGCAACTACGGCAAAGAAGCGGCACTCGCTGCCGGCTTGGAGCGCGCGCGCGGCCAGGCCATCTTGACGCTGGATGCCGATCTGCAGCATCCGCCGCGGCTGATCCCGGCGATGGTCGCCGCCTGGCAAGAGGGCGCCGACGTCGTCAGCTGCGTGAAGCGAGATCGCGGCGACGAAGGCGCGCTCTACAAGCTGATGGCGGCCGCATTCAATCGCCTGATGGGCGGCGCGGCTGGGGCCGATTTCGGCGGGGCCAGCGATTTCAAGCTGCTCGATCGACAGGTGGTCGACGCCATCTTGGCCTGCCCGGAGCGTCACCGCTTCTTTCGGGGTCTGGTGGCTTGGGTCGGCTTCACGACTCGCGAAATCCCGTTCGAGGTCGCAGAACGCGTTGCCGGCACGACCAAATGGTCCACGCGCGCACTCATCCGCTACTCGATTCGCAACCTACTCTCGTTCAGCGCATTCCCGCTCCGTCTCATCGCCTGGCTCGGCATGCTGATGCTGAGCTTTACGGGACTGTTAGGCGTCTGGACACTATTTAGGTGGATACGCGGCGATTCACTCGCGGGCTTTCCGACCGTCATTCTGCTCCAGCTGATCTTTGGCGGTCTGCTCTTGACCAGCCTGGGCGTGATCGCTCTGTACCTGGCCGAGATGTACGAAGAGCTCAAAGGCCGGCCGGCCTACCTCTTCAAGATCGCGGGTCCGCCGCGTACCTCCACTCCCGAGCCCGCGCCAAGCAGCGCGAGTTCCGCCGATTCGAGCGCAGCGACGACGCGGTAGCCGTCGGCCGCGTCAGTTGGCAACGGTTCGCCCAACCGCACTGCGCGGAAGAACGCCTCGAGTTCCCGTTGCAAAGGCTGGCCCGGTAACGTGCGAACGTCGGCCGAAAGTTCGGCGAGCTCCGCCAGGACTTCGTCGCAGTCGTTGTCGTCGGTCACGACGAGCGAGGAGCAGTAGCGACGCAACGTGGCGGAGGCCTCATCCAGCACCAGCGCGCCGCTATCGCCCAGCACCACGGTGGTGCGACGAGGTGCGCCCGCGCTCGCAATGCGCAGGCGGGCCCGCACGCCGCCGGCCAGTGCAAGGCTTGCATGGGTGGCGCCCAACGGGTCGCGCGTTACTCGAAGCCAGTGGGCATCCCCGGGAAACGCGGCCAAGAGGAAGCTGAGATCGTGCGGCGCCAGCACCCACCAAGCAGACACATCGGCGCGAGGACGCGCGCCGATTCGATCACAATACACCCGCCCTACTTTGCCAATCGCGCCTTCTTCCAAGAGCCTCAGCGCTTCGCGCGCGAGCGGTTGGTAGCGCACGACATGCCCCACGCAGATGATCCGCGACGCGCTCGCAGCCGTCTGCACCAGTTTGGCCGCGAGCGCGCTCGTCAGGCTCATTGGTTTTTCGACGAACAGGTGGCGACCAGCGTGCAGCACTTGGAGCGCGACTTCGCCCTGGCTTGCGGGCGTCACTGCAACCAAGACGGCCTCGCAATCGACCGAATCCAGCAGTTCCGAAACGCGACAGAACCGCGCGTCGGGGCCCCGACTCGAACCCAGCCGAGTCGCGTCTGCATCACACAACGCGACGACTTCGAAGTCGGGGTTGGCCAACAGTGCCTCCAAGAGTCGGCTCCCCCAGTTGCCCAGGCCGATCAGAGCGACGCGGAGTCGCGGCGGAGGTCGAATCACGGGCCGTCCTTAGCGAACGCGCACCTTCCGACCAAGCCGCCGCGCGCGTGCCCGCCTTTCCCTGCGCTCAAACAGCGCGCAACGCGCCGCGGCTCTGGCCGAACCCGGGAAATGGCACCTAGCCGGCTCGACCCCCGCAACGACGTCGTCTTCAAACTCTTGTTTGCTCGCAACGAAGACCTGCTCAAAGCTCTACTGGGGGCCGTCCTGCGGCCAGTCGTGCCAATCGCGCATGCTCGTGTACAGAACCCCGAACTACCCAAAGCCTACTCCGACGATAAGGGCAGTTTCCTGGACATCC
>JBBQHO010000125.1:0-11191 GCA_038324055.1 Polyangiales bacterium
CTCAGTTCTTCGCCACCCGGTCCGCGCAGGCGCACCGAGGCCGTGGGTAAGCCCGAGCCAGCGCTGACGTGGACGGCCTCGAGCCGGTAGGCCTCCGGTACGTCGGCGGTTTCCGATGAGGCTACTGCGATCAGGTCGGCGTCGGTCAGGTGCTTCTTCTTGTCGGCCAACAGCTTGAAACGCTCGAACGCGCCGTCCAGAACGGCACCTTCCAGGGCGTAACCCAGCTCTCGTAGTCGTGCGACGAAACCGTGGCGGCCCGAATGCTTGCCCAAGACCAAGAGGGTCTTTTGCGCGCCCACGGCCTCGGGCCGCATGATCTCGTAGGTCTCGGCGTTTTTCAGCATGCCGTCTTGGTGGATGCCGGACTCGTGGGCAAAGGCGTTGGCCCCTACGATGGCCTTGTTGGGCTGCACCACCATGCCCGTGCGCGCCGACACCAGCCGGCTCAACCGCGTGAGCTGGGTCGCGTCGATTCCGGTCCTCAACGCGAACACCGAGCGGCGGGTGTTGAGAGTCATCACGATCTCTTCGAGTGCGGTGTTGCCCGCACGTTCGCCGATGCCGTTAATTGTCACTTCGGCCTGCCTGGCTCCATTCAAGATGCCTGCCAGGGCGTTGGCCGTGGCCAAACCCAAGTCGTTGTGACAGTGCACCGAGATGATGGCCTTTTCGATACCACCTACGTTCTGCCTGATGCCGGCGATCAACGCGCCAAACTCGTGCGGTAACGTGTAGCCTACGGTGTCAGGAATGTTCAGAGTCGTGGCGCCCGCTTCGATGACGGCCGCCAGCACTTCGTACAGAAACTCAGGCTCAGTGCGGCCTGCATCCTCGGGGCTGAACTCGATGTCGGGCGTCAGCGCGCGGGCGTAGGCGACCATCTCGGTCGCACGCTTGACGACTTCTTCGCGGCTCATGCGCAGCTTGTGCTCGCGATGAATGGGTGAGGTCGCCAAGAAGGTGTGGATGCGCGGGTGCTTGGCGTGCCGCACGCCTTCGAACGCCTTGTCGATGTCCTTCTGGGTAGCGCGCGCCAGGCCGGCGATGATCGGCGGTTCCGTCGACGTCGAGCCGTCGGCCAGCGGTCGCGCCGGGCGGCCCTCCGGCACCTCGTTGCCGACCAACTGGGCGACGCGTCGCACAGCGGCCAGATCGTCAGGAGATGCTGCGGGGAATCCCGCTTCGATCACGTCCACGCCGAGCCGCGACAGCGCCCGGGCGATCTCGAGTTTCTCTTCGGCCGTCATGGTGGCGCCGGGGGATTGCTCCCCGTCGCGCAGCGTCGTGTCGAAGATGCGGACGTAATCGTTCGGGATGTTCATGACAGAAAACTCAGCTCAGACTCAATGTACGGATTCGAAGCTCGAAAGGATCACTCCGCAGCCAGGCGCCCGGCATCGGGATTGTGTGCGATTTCTGCGGCACGTCCCTGCGGACCCCGGCTCATCGCTACGGTGCCGGTCTGCACCATCTCGACGATGCCGAAGGGGCGCATCGCGGTCACCATGCCCTGAATCTTGTCTTGGTCGCCGGTGATTTCCACGGTCAGCGATTCGGGGCTCACGTCGACCGCTCGTGCGCGGAAGATTTCGACTAGCTGCAACACCTCGCCGCGTCGCTCGGGACTGGCGGTGACCTTGATCAACGCCAGATCGCGCACGACGCGCTGGACGTTGCTCAGATCCTCGATCGAGAGGACGTTCACCATCTTGTAGAGGTTCGCCTCGATGCGCTTGGCACTGTCGTCGTCGGCCTCCATCTGGAAGGTCATGCGCGACACTCCCTCTTCGTGGGTGCGACCCACGTTGAGCGAGACGATGTTGTAGTTGCGCCGCCTAAACAGCGAGGAAATGCGGTTCAGCACGCCTGGCTTGTCCTCGACATAGGCGACGAAGGTGCGCAGTAGGGGGGTCATCATTCGTCCTTTCCGGTCTCGAAAATTGGGTTGTGTGCGGCCTCTTCGCGCTTGGGGCGGCGGATCATGTCGTTCAAGTCGGCGCCGCTCGGAACCATCGGATAGACGGAGTCCTCTTGTTCGACGCGGAAGTCGATGACCACCGCGCCATCGTGCGCGCGTGCGCGCTCGATGGCCGCGTGTACTTCTTGACGGTTGGTGGCGCGGAGACCCAGCAGACCGTGCGCGTCAGCCAACTTCACAAAGTCGGGACTCTTCATGGGTGTGGCCACGTAGCGCCCGCCATAAAAGAACTGTTGCCACTGGCGCACCATGCCCAAAAAGCCGTTGTTGATGATGGCCAGGTTCACCTTGATGCCCTCTTGGGCGATCGTGGTGAGCTCGGCCGCAGTCATCTGAACGCCGCCATCTCCGGCGATGACCCAGACTTCTGCGTCCTTTTGGCCAAACTTCGCACCAATGCCGGCCGGCAGGGCAAAGCCCATCGTACCCAGACCACCCGACGTAATGAGACGCCTGGGGTAATCGTGCTTGTAGTACTGAGCCTCCCACATCTGATGCTGACCGACATCGGTCACCACGATGGCCTTACCCTCTGTCAGCTTCCACAGATCGTGGATGACGTGGGCTGCGTAGAGCTTGCCGTTGTCGGGCAGCTCCTGGATGTCGATGACCGCGCTCTCGCCCTTCATCGAGGCGATGTGCTGGAGCCACGGCGTGATGGCAGGTGCCTTCACCACTTCGTTCAGTTCGCGCAAGATCGCGCGACAGTCGCCGACCAGTGCCAGATCGACGCGCACGTTCTTGTTGATCTCGGCCGGGTCCAGCTCGATGTGGATCTTCCTGGCGTTGGGAGCATACGTCTTCAAGTTGCCAGTCACGCGATCGTCGAAGCGCATGCCGACGGCAACTATCAGATCGGCCTCCTGAATCGCTTGGTTGACCCAAGCTTCGCCGTGCATGCCCATCATGCCCAACGCGTGCTCGTGCGTTGCCGGGAATCCGCCCAAGCCAAGCAGCGTGGCCGCAACAGGAATGCTCGTCTTGGCGACGAGATCGAGCAGTTCTTGGGTGGCATTGCCCTGAATGATGCCGTGTCCGGAAAAGAGGACCGGCCGCTCGGCTGCCGTGATCATCTCAACCGCCTTCTGAATCGAAGTCGCCACGACCTGGTTCTCGGGTCGGTAGCCGGGCAGTCGCACTGGCGAAGAGTCGAACGAATACACACAGCTGGCTTGCTGAGCGTCCTTGGTGATGTCGACCAAGACGGGACCGGGTCGTCCGGAGGACGCGATGTAGAATGCCTCCTTGAGAGCCTGACAGATGTCCTCGGGGCGCGTCACCAAGAAGCTGTGCTTGGTGATGGGCAGTGCCACGCCCGTGATATCCGTCTCCTGAAAGGCGTCGCTCCCAATGAGACCGGAAGGAACCTGGCCGGTGATGGCGACCATGGGGATCGAGTCCATCATCGCGGTGGCAATGCCCGTGACCAGATTGGTGGCGCCGGGACCGGAGGTGGCGATACAGACGCCGACGCGACCGCTGGCGCGCGCGTAGCCATCCGCCATGTGGGCTGCGCCCTGTTCGTGGCGCACCAACACGTGGTGGATGGGGTACTGAATCATTGAGTCGTACGCCGGCATGATGGCGCCGCCGGGGTAGCCGAACACGACCTCTACTCCTAGGTTCACCAAGCTGTCCCAGAGGATTTGGGCGCCGAGCAGCGTGCGCGGCTCCGCGTGGGGGGCCGAAGCGGTCATGGTCGATTGTGCTGGTTGCATGGGCATTGCCGGGTCGATCAGGGTGGGGAGGGGAGATAGCAAAAAACCCCGCGGCCTAGAGGGCGCGGGGTGCGAATTTCGTGTTCGAATCGAAGTTCAGGCAGCCCGAGCCCACAGGGGGTCTACGAGGAGGAGGCCTCCTACGAGAACACCTACGGGTCCAATGGCCGCGACATCCGCACCAACGCGCAACGAATCTCGAGCTGCAAAGCTCGAAAGACTGGTCGTGGGGTGCGTCGAAGGGGACATGTGTTCCGTAAGGCTGCCTAGTTCGGAGACACTCGTCAAGCCGATGCCCCACAGTCCTTGCATCATTTGTTACTTTTCTTGCCGAGGCCGTGGCGCGAAAACGGTTGCGCATCCCTGCTCCGGTCGATTCCGCTGTCGCCCAGCGCCAGGAGCGCCCGGTTTCTCAATGGCTTTCTCAGGTGGTAGACGAGCCGGAAGCGATGTCAGAAGCACAGGGAGTCACCAACGGAAAGCAGAGTGCGGTCGCCCGGGCCCAGCGCCTGGAGCAAGTCCTTTCCCAGGCCACCGACAAGCCACACGTCGTCCTGCTCGCTGGTCATCCAGATCCTGATGCCATTGGCAGCGCTCTGGCCCACCGGCGTATCTGTGATCGTCTGGGCATCTCGGCGACCATCGTGCACGTCCTGCCGCTTTCGCGCAGTGAGAATCGGGCGCTGGTCAAACTGCTTGGGGTACCCCTCGTGCGCATCGACCGCGGCGAAGACCTCGCAGAGTTTGGCTATCTGTCCTTGGTGGACGCGAGTTATTACGAGTCGACGATTCAGGTCCCCGAATCGATCCAGCTCTTGACCGTCGTTGACCATCACCGCCCCAAATTGGTCCCCAAGGCGCCGTTCGTCGACATCCGCCACGACGTGGGCGCAACCGCGACCATCTACGCCGAATACGCTGAGCAAGGTTTGGCCCCACTCGGCGCCGATGGAGCCGACGACACGGCAGTCGCCACGGCCATGTTTTTCGGCATTCAGACGGACACGGACGATTTCTCGTTCGCGACCCCTACGGATTTCCGCGCGGCCGCATATTTGAAGCCCTATTGCGACGCCGAAACGCTGAGCCGCATCGGCCGCCGGAGTATCAGCGCCGAGGCCATGGAGGCCGTCGGCCGTGCTCTGCGCGATCTCGAAGTGATCCGCGATTTCGCCATTGCAGGAGTCGGCCGCGTTTCTGCGCTCAATCGCGACGCAATTCCGACGGCCGCCGACTTCATCCTGCGCCGTGAGGACATCGACACCGTGCTCGTCTACGGCATCGTCGACGATCGGGTGGACGGCTCGCTCCGAACCAGCCGGGCCAGCGTCGATCCTGCACTTTTCATGCAGAACGCCTTTGGCAACGACACGGAAGGTCGACCGTACGGCGGTGGTCGTTCGGACATGGGAGGATTTCAGATCCCGCTTGGATTTTTGAGCGAATGTTCGGACGAAGAAAGCTTGTGGCGCCTGGTGCGCGAGTTGGTGGAGCGCCGTATCGCTCGCGTCGTCCCCGATCTGGAAAAGAAGCTTGAACTCCGCAGCTCGAAGGGTGACGGCCCCAAGGGCCGCGGCGCCGCCTCGCGGGACCGCGACCGCGACCGGGACCGCGACCGTGATCGCGACCCGACCGGCTGAAAAGAGGAGCCTCGCGCACGATCTAAATCGGCTTAGGTAGATTTAGAGCGCGACAATGCTCAATAAATCGGTCAAAGTCGATTTGATGGCAAGCTCCCGTTCTCAGTTGGCCCTGTTGGCGGACCAACAAATTCTCGTCGAGCTCGGCCGGCGTTTCGAGCAGCTCCGTCAAGAGCGCGAGTTGGCCGACCGCGACCTGTTCGAGCGCGGTGGGGTGAAGAAGGATGCGCTGGCCGCGTTCAAAAAGGGACGCAACGTCTCGCTGCTCAACGTCGTCAAAATCATGAGAGGCGCCGGACTCCTGAATGAGCTCGAGCTACTCTTCCCAGTCAGTGATTTCAGCCCACTCGCCGAACTCACAGGTCGCTCACGTCAACCCCGAAAGCGGGTCGTTGGTCCACGGTCGCCGGCCGCGCCCTTTGTCTGGCAAGACGAAAGCGATGAAGGCAAGCGCGAGTGAGTTTGCCGGTTGCAGTAGAACTTTGGGGCACGAGTATCGGAGCGCTCTCGTATCCACCGGGCGCTGGACGCGCCGCCGTTTTCGAGTACCAGCCAGCGTTTCTGGCCTCGGGTATTCAGGTCGCCCCGCTCAGCTTGGCACTGCGGGCTGGCACGTTCTCGTTTCCAGAAGTCAGTGAGCGCACGTTCCTGGGGCTGCCTGGCGTGTTCGCGGATAGCCTGCCTGATCGCTTCGGCAACCAGCTCATCGACAAGCACCTCGCCAACCAAGGCGTGCCGCCCGAGAACATCACAGCGATCGATCGGTTGCTGTACGTGGGCACGCGCGGGATGGGGGCCCTCGAATACCAACCTGCGCGCGAACTGGGCTCGGCTTTCACGGGTCGCGGTGGCGTGCTCGATCTAGGTGCGCTCACCGAACTCGCGGCCCTGACCAACCGCGCCCAGGGGGAACTTTCCGAAAAACTCGAGAATGCCGATACACGGCAAGCTGCGCTCGATCTGTTGCGGGCCGGCACGAGTGCCGGCGGAGCGCGCGCCAAGGCACTCGTAGCCGAAGGCCCGGAGGGCGAGCTGCGTGTCGGCACCGTCGACCACGGCCCGGGCTATCGCTACTGGCTGCTCAAGTTCGATGGCATCTCCGACAACAAGGATCGCGACGCGATCGATCCGCCGGGCGCGACCGTAGTCGAGTTCGTCTACTCCGAACTGGCACGAAGCTGCGGCATCGAGCTGCCATTGACCCGCCTGCTGGAACACGAGGGCCTTCGGCATTTCGCGATCGAGCGCTTCGACCGTCTTTGGCGAGGCACGCGGCTCGACAAGCTGCACTACGCCTCCTGGTGCGGTCTCGCCCATGCGCACCGCGATGCCGTGGGCGCCTACTCGTACGAGCAGTTGGTGCTTGTCATGCGGCAGCTGGGCTTACCGCAGGCCCAGATCGAACAGCTGTTTCGACGCGCAGTCTTCAACGTTCTGGGACGGAACCACGACGACCATACCAAGAATTTCGGCTTCTTGATGGACCGCTCCGGGCGCTGGCGCCTCGCGCCGGCCTTCGACCTGACTTACGCGCACGATCCGCGGGGCCGTTGGACGCACTCTCACCAAATCACGTTGAACGGCAAGGCCGAAGCGTTTGGACAGGCAGATCTGGTGCGCTTTGGAGCGTACTGCAACCTGTCGCGGCGCGATGCGCTGGCCGTGATCGAGCGCACGCGGGATGCCCTTGCCGGGTTCGGCGTGCGGGCGCGGGAACTCGACGTGCCGGAAGCAGTGGTGCCGGTGGTCGAGGAAGGATTCAGAGGCGCGATCTGAACGCTTACAGCTCTTGGGCCAGCTTCCAGAACACGCGCACCACGTCGCGACCCAGGCTCTTGGTCCGTGCGCACAAGGAGACGGCGTAGCCCGGCGGAGCCGGGATCTCGTCGAGCACACGTACCGGGAGCGAACTCGAATCGAGCACGAGCTGCGGAACGAGGCCAATGCCACTGCCTAGACTCACCATGGCCATGATGCCCTCGTTGCCGCGCACTTCCGCCACGATGCGCGCGTCGATACGGTGCCGACGGAGCCAGTCGTCGAGTCGCTGTCGATCGAGTCCGGACTGCGGTGCGATCAACGGAGTCGCTTGAAACGAAGTCTTCCAGTGGCGGCCGCCGGATCCAGGCAAGAGGCGCCGCAAAAGCTCTGGATCGTCAGGTGCGATGAACGTCAGCGCCGTCCGCGTGAGCAGGCAGGTCTCGAGGTGAGCCGGGCCCGGTTCTTCTGTCGGAATGACGGCCAAGTCCACCTCCCCCGCCTCCAAGGCGGCCAAGGAGCGCGCTGCGTCCTGGGTGACGAGTCTGAGCGTGAGGCCAGGGAAGCGCTCGCGCGCCAACGCGAGCAATCGCGGCAAGACGCTGTGGCAAGCGGTCACCGTGCACGCGATGTACAGGTCACCGGTCGGCGACTCGAGCGCTTGGCGCAGCTCGTTCTGCAGTTGCTGCCATTGATCGAGTTCGCGGCGGGCGTAGATTCGAAATCGCTCGCCGGCAGCGGTCAGACGAACAGAGCGCTGATCCCGAAGCAGCAGCGGCACCCCCAGCTCGAGCTCCCAGGCCTGCACACGGCGAGTGAGCGCCGAGGGACTCATGCCGAGTGCTTGTGCCGCCCGGCTGAAGTGAAGCAGCTGCGACAACTGCTCGAAATTGCGGAAGTCCTCGTGATCCATGCGGATTTTGTGTTGCTAAATTCGCAACACTGAGAGCTATATATATCAATTGCCGCAACGTGCGGCCAGCTCTAGTTTTTCGGTCCCCATCCCCTCTCGATGGGCCCCAAGGAGAACGACCGATGGCACGCAGCAATTATTTCAACACCCTGACCATGGCCCAGAAGCTCGACCAGCTTGGACGCTGTCGCTTCATGTCCCGGGACGAGTTCAAGAACGGCGTCGATCGCCTGCGCGGCAAGAAGGTCGTGATCGTCGGCTGTGGAGCCCAGGGTCTGAACCAGGGTCTCAACATGCGCGACTCGGGCCTCGACGTCGCGTACACGCTGCGCGACAGCGCCATCAGCGAAAAGCGCGACAGCTGGAAGAACGCGACCGACAACGGCTTCAAGGTGGGCACGTACCAGGAGCTGATCCCCACGGCGGATTTGGTGCTGAACCTCACCCCCGACAAGCAGCACTCCTCGGTCGTGAGCGCCATCATGCCGTTGATGAAGAAGGGCGCGACCCTCGCCTACTCGCACGGTTTCAACATTGTCGAAGAAGGCATGCGCATTCGCGAGGATCTGACCGTGGTGATGGTGGCTCCCAAGTGCCCCGGCACAGAGGTCCGCGAGGAGTACAAGCGCGGCTTTGGCGTCCCCACCTTGATCGCCGTTCATCCCGAGAACGATCCCAAGGGGGAGGGCTTGGAGATTGCCAAGGCCTACGCCGCAGCCACCGGTGGTGACCGTGCGGGCGTGCTCGAGAGTTCGTTCGTTGCAGAGGTCAAGAGCGATCTCATGGGTGAGCAGACGATCCTCTGCGGCATGCTGCAGACCGGCGCCATCCTGTGCTTCGACAAGATGGTCGAGAAGGGCATCGATCGAGCCTACGCGGCCAAGTTCATGCAGTACGGCTGGGAGACGGTGACCGAGGCCCTCAAGCACGGCGGCATCACCACCATGATGGATCGCCTGGACAATCCGTCGAAGCTGAAAGCCTTCGCGCTCGCTAGCGAGCTCAAAGAGCTCATGCGGCCGCTCTACAACAAGCACCAGGACGACATCATCACGGGTCACTTCTCCAGCACCATGATGGCCGACTGGGACGCGGGCGACAAAAACCTGCTTGGCTGGCGCGCAGCCACCAACGACACCGCGTTCGAGCAGACCGCAGCACAAGGTGGCGCCATCGCCGAGCAAGAGTATTTCGATCACGGACTGCTCTTGGTGGCCATGGTCAAGGCGGGCGTCGAGCTGGCGTTCGAGGCCATGACCGCTGTGGGCATGAAGCCCGAGAGCGCCTACTACGAGTCGCTCCACGAAGTGCCGCTCATCGCCAACCTGATCAGCCGCAAGAAGCTGTACGAGATGAACAAGGTCATCAGCGACACGGCCGAGTACGGCTGCTACCTGTTCAGCCACGCCTGTGTGCCCCTGCTCAAGGACTTCATGTCCAAGCAGGACACCAGCGTCGTCGGCAAGAAGTTCAACACCGGCGGCAATGGCGTCGACAACCTGACGCTGATCCAGGTCAACGCCGAGATTCAGTCCCACCCCGTGGAAGTCGTCGGCCGCGAGCTGCGCGGATACATGACGGCCATGAAGGCCATCAGCGTCGGTCAGGGCTGAATTTCTTTTCCGGGGAAACCCAACCAAGACGGGCCGTCGCTTCGTACAAACCGTACGGGCGGCGGCCTTTCCCTTTGTCGGCCAGGACGGAATTTGGAGTTTCCGTTTTAGCTGGAATCCAGCTGAACACGGCGTCCCGGGTTGCGTGGGCGCGGCGCCCCAGATTTGTTACCCTCGCCGCGATGGCTCGCTTACAGGACTTGAAATTTCGTTGGACCTTGGCGCTCTCGACCACGCTGGTGTTCGCAGCAGGTTGCGGCGGCAAGGCAGACATCACCTTCGTTGGTGAAGGTGCCGATTCGGTTTGTGGCGACGGCGCAGTCGGCAAGCCCGTCGAAGATTGCGACGATGCCAACACCGCCAAGGGCGACGGCTGCACCGAAAAATGCAAGAGCGAGCCGGGCTACGTTTGCACGGGCGAGCCCAGCACGTGCTTGCTGACTTGCGGCAACGACAAGCTCGATACCGGTGAGACCTGCGAGGACGGCAACCTCGACGACAAAGACGGCTGCACGGCCAGCTGTCAGATCGAAGGCACCTGCGAAGCGCCGACGCCCCTGACATTCAAGGCAGCCGCCGACGGCTCGCTCGTCGCCAAGATCGACAGCAGCACCAGTGGCGGCGGCAAGCAGTTCGACGCAGCCGATTGCGGTGGCGACGCCGCAGGCGCGGGCGCGGACCGCGTTTATTCGTTCGAGCTCGACAGTCCGGCAGATTTGCAACTCAAGCTCAGTGGTAGCTTCAACAGCACGCTCCGCCTCTTGAAGGACCAGCCCTGCGACGTGAAAAAGTCGCTGCTCTGCTCCAACGCCGACGGCAACGCCGACGAAGTGCTGAGCACCGATGATCTCGCGGCGGGCACCTACTATCTGGTGGTCGATGGCGCTTCGGGCAGCTCGGAAGGCGAGTTTACCCTGTCAGTGACGGCGGCCTGCCCGCTCAGCAGCGTGAAGATCGAGCGCGTCGACAGCTACTACAGGGTGGGCGCTTACCTTCACAACTACGCCGACGAGTGCAGTGTCAACTTGAAGCGCCTGGGCATGGGTTTCAAGTACTACACCAGCGAGTACCCAGTGGATCTCCCCGATCGCCTTTTGGCCCCCGGTGATTCCGTCGGCATTATCAGTCAAGACTACGACAACGCGGCTGCGGACGAGATCCCCGGTGAGTTCTACGTGGAGGCCGGCAGCGGCGCCGCGCTGCTCTGCAAAGGCGACTGCAACTTCGACTCCGGCACCAACGTGCTCGACGCTGTCAGCTGGGGCGCGGCCGCACCAAGCTTCCCGTCGGGTCTAAGCATGGACCCCAGCGCGATTACGGCGATTGAGTACGATAGTGACCCTTTCACCGACTACCTACGGACTGAATTCGATGGTGCGAACCCTGAATTCAAGGCCACCGACTGGGGTCTGATTTTGCAGGCTGACCCCGAGCGCTTTGCCTCGGGCACTTCGGTTGGGGTCATGACGAACGGCTGGAACACCTACGGTGTGCCAGTGTCGATCAATGTCATCGAAGATCCTGACGAGGGTCGGGTGTACGAGATCACCAATGCAGCAGCTGGAGGG
>JBBQHO010000126.1:0-11155 GCA_038324055.1 Polyangiales bacterium
CAATTTTTACGACGTATCGATCGACGGCGCAGCGCCGACCGTGCTCGCCGTCTCGGCGGCCACCGAGAACTACCCCTTGGCGACGGATCTGGCGCCGGGCGAGCACGAGGTCATCCTCGGCAAGCGTGTCGAGAGTTCGCCTCGCGGCGCCGCGAACACTGGAAAGGGTGTCATTTTGGGGTTCCGGCTCCAAGGCGAGGCGCTGCTGCAAGCCCGAGGCCCCAAGCGACGTCTCGAGTTCGTGGGCGATTCGATCACCTGCGGCTACGGCGTCGAGCTCTCGACGACGGATCCCGACTCGTTTCAATTCACGACCGCAAACGAAAACGGTCGCAAGTCCTACGGCGCGATCGCGGCCGGGTTGCTCTCCGCCGAGTACTCCGCCGTCGCCTACTCTGGCAAGGGCATGTCACGCAACTACGCCGGCGGCGCCGGTAAGACGGTACCGGAGTTCTATCTCGACACCATTCCCGACGACCCGGCCAGCGCCGCATGGGATCCGTCGCGCTATGTCCCCGACGCCGTCGTCATCAACGTGGGCACGAACGACTTCTCGACCCCTGGCGTCGATCGCGCTCTCTACGTCGAGAAGTACACGTCGTTCCTCGAAACGCTGCGCGGCTACTACCCGGACGCGGCCATTATTTGCGCGATCGGTCCGATGCTGAGCGACTACTACCCGGTCGGAGCCATGGCGTGGACGAACGCGCAGGCGGATGTACAAGCAGCCGTCGAGGCACGGGTTGCGGACGGCGACGCCGACGTGCACTTCTTGGCATTCGCGCCCCAGAGCTCACCTTACGGCGAAGACTGGCATCCGTCCGCGGCGACGCAGCAAACCATGGCCGAGCAAGCAGCGACCCTGCTGCGCGAGACGTTGGGCTGGGACTGAGCGTCCGGGCGCGCCTCGATCCAGGCGAGCGGGAGCATTGGAATGTTCCAGCAGCCCCGCGATTCATGTGCGCGCGTGTGAGAGGAAAGCGTGTGACCGGGCGGCCGGCTGTGCGCGAAAGGCAAAGGAGTTGGCGCCAGTTGCCTCTAGCGTCGATGCATGAAGCTCCTCCGACTCTCGCCTTGTTGGTTCTTGCCGTCCGTCGCGCTCGCTAGCGGCACGCTGATCTTTGGCTGCAGTTCGGAAAACAACGATGCCGATGGCAGCGACGGCGGCGCAGGCGAGGGCAATGGTTCGAGCAGTGGCGGGGGCTCCGCGGACGGCGGAGGGGGAACCGGCGCGGACGGCGCCGCCTCGGGTGGTGGGCCCGCCGCCTGGGGACCCGGTGACGAAAACGAGGGCTCCGGTGGACCCCCGGGCGACCAAAGCGGCTGCGCGACGACCGGTTCGGTGAGCGATCGGGGAACCATTTGGGACAGCTTCGACGACGAGGGGCCCGACGACCACAACTCGCTCTACGGCAAGAAGCCGCGCGTCACTGCTGCACCTCGCGGAGACGGCTCGTTCGATTTCGCCTGGCAAACCGAAGAGGGTGCAGGCTCCCTGTTCGTGACCCACGTCGCGCCCTCGGGCGATGGCTACGGCAGCGCCTTCACCGTCGAAGTGCCGTCGCTCGGCCAAATCGGCGGGCTTGCCTTCGCGGAGGGCGGCGATGTCGTGGTGGCTACGGCCATTTCCGAGAACATCAGCGGCTCGACGTCACCGCTGAATACGCATCGCGACGGCATCCTCCAGGTCGTGCGCATCGGAGCCAACTGTACCGAAAACTATCGCCAGAATTTGCGCACGGATTTCGACGGCGGTGACGAGCTGCCGATCTATCAGCCGTTCCAGGCGGGTTCGGCACGATTGGTCGTAGCCGGCGATACGTACATGCTTCACTACGCGCAGATGACCGAGTACGACGCGGGTGTCAGCTCACGTCACCAAATCGGTCGCTATCTGCGGGGCAGCGTCGCCGACGGTTCGCTCGAACAAGTGCTGGGCAGCATCAGCCACTCGTTCGATCAGCGACTGCGCTTCGATGGTGAGAACTTCGTCAGCCTGGCTCTTGGCGACGCCAGCTTGCGCGGTATCCAGGCGAGCCGCATCACGCCCGGTGGAGAGAAGTCCGACCGCACACTCTTTGCCGTGAAGGGCGGCGACGGCCCAACCGGCGGCGGTTACAACAACACCTTCACGCGCCTCGGGGCGATGAGCGAAGCGCAGGGCGGCTATGTCGCACTCTTCGTCAGCGAGGCCGGCGACGTGCAGACCGAACGCGTCAACGTCTCGCGCAACCTGGCCTGGACGCACTTGCCCGGGGATTTTTCGACCATCGAGCAGTCCGAGACGTACGACGTGGTCGCGACCGACACGGCGGCAATGAACGACCAGGCCGAGGCCTGGGACGTCAGCATCAAGGACTATTGGGGCGGCGTGTTTACGGGTCACAACCGCGGCGTCGTCTGGTTGACGACCTACGCCGACCTGCAAACCGAACATGCAGAGCGACCCAAGCTGGTTCGATACAACGCGAACCGTTTCTTCGTGCTTTGGGAAAAGTGGTCTTTGACCGACTACGTCGAGACGATGGCAATGGTCGTCGATGCTTCGGGAAAGACGATCGTCGAGGCACGCGCACTGGGGGCTTTGCGCCTGTCGCGCGGCGACGATGCTTTTTTGCTCGACAACCAAGCGGCTTGGCTCGACAGCCATGACGGACAGGTTTTTCTGCATCGGGTGGACGTCGATCTCGAGGTCTCGACAGACACGCTCTGAGCTCCAAGCGCACCAGCGCGCCGGAGCAGCCAAGGACGCTGGGCCCGCTTCGTTGGGATTCGGAAAAGCAGCGGGCAAGGCCGGTCGGCTTGACGCCCGGACTTGGCGCATCGACGACACAACGATGAGCTCCGCCGGTTTCTGTTTCGTGCATGCTGCCGATTTGCATCTGGGCGGTCGACGCTGGCTTTCGCGCATGCCCCAGAGCACCCAGATGCGACACGCAGTGCAGGAAGCCGATCGCTTGGCCTTCCGTCGACTCGTCCAGCTGTGCCTCGACGAGCGGGCGCGCTTTCTGATCTTGGCCGGCGACGTATTCGATGGCTGGTGTCGCGATCACCAAGTCGGCTACGAGCTTTGCGCCGATCTGTCGCGTCTGCGCAGGGCCCACTGCGACGTCGTCGTGACATTGGGCAATCACGACGTGCGAAGCCCCGTCGCTGGCCCTCTGCTCTTGCCGCAGCACGCCTTCGTACTGGGCCTGAACGGTCCAGAGACGCGCGTTTTCGAACAGGCAGGCGTGGCTTTTCACGCCTGGAGTGCACCGAACGTGGGACGCGACGACGACGTCGCACTGCACTACCCGGCGCCTCTTTCCGGGCTGTTCAACGTCGGTCTACTCCACACGAGCGCCGAAGGTCGCCAAGGCCACGAGAACTACGCGCCCTGTTCGCGCATGTCGCTGCGCCGGCGCGGCTACGACTACTGGGCACTCGGCCACGTGCACGCCCGCGAAGTCGTGCACCGCGAACCTTGGATCGTGTTTCCGGGCAACCTCCAGGCCCGCGGCTTTCGCGAACTCGGCCCCAAGGGCGCAAGTCTCGTGCGCGTGAAGGAAGGACGCGTCGAAGACGTCGGCCATCGACCGCTCGACGTGCTGCGCTTCACCAACGTGGTCGCGAACACCGAGAGCGCCCGCAAGTTCGACGACGTGCTCGAACTAGCTGGGCGGGCGCTGCTCGAGAGCCAGAGCCAGAGCGACGGCCGGGCGCTGGTGGCGCGGCTCGTCTTGCGGGGACACGCCGGTGCGCGGGCTGCACTGAGCGTTTCCCCGCGCCAGCGGTCCGAGGAGCTGCGCCGCTTGACAGCCATCCTCGAGCCGTCGCGTTTTTGGCTCGATGAAGCATGGCTCGAGTTCGATGAGGGCGAAGCGGCCCTGCCGCTCGGGCTCGCAGCATGACCCCGTGAACCTGCCGATTTCCCAGCGTTTCGAGTGTGGTGGTGTGGTCCGAAATCAATTGTTCCGTGGGTGTCCAAACCGAGGACCCTCGTCCGTCTCCTGAACGAACCCACGCCACCTTTGGCGTGATACAACCTTCACCCAATCAGGAGCCCCCATGTCCAAGTACCTCTATCTCTATCGCACCAGCATCGAGGCCGCCGCCTACCAGGCGTCTCCCGAAGATATCCAGCAGATGTTGGCCAAATGGACTGCCTGGAAGGCGCGCTTTCAGAAAGAAATCGTCGACATGGGCGATGCGCTGAAGCCGCCCGGCAAAGTGCTGCGCGACGGCGTCGTCATCGACGGTCCGTTTATCGAGGCCAAGGAAGTCATGGGCGGGTACTCGATCGTCGAAGCCGAGAGCTTCGAGCATGCCCTCGAGATTTCGCGCTCCTGTCCGATGACGCTTCGCCCAGGTGGAAGCATCGAGATCCGCGAGCTGGCTGGATACTGAGCCGATGAAGCAAGCGCCGCCGGGGGCCGAGCCTCTCGTCGAGCATGCCTTCCGGCATGAGTATGGCAGGCTGGTTTCGACCCTGGCCCGCTCGGTAGGCTTTCAACACACCGAGCTGGTCGAAGACGCGGTCCAATCCGCGCTGGTGGCGGCGCTGCGCAGCTGGCCCAAGACCGGAACGCCGGACGACCCCAGCGGCTGGCTCTACCGAGTTGCCAAGAACCAGCTGACCGACGAATTTCGCAAAGCGAAGCCCCTGACGCTCGACGGGGGTGCGGCGGCGTCAGGCGCGACTTCGCCCACAGAAGCGACGGATGTGAGCGCCCTGGACCTGGGCGCATTCGAACGAGAAATCCGCGACGACGAACTGCGTATGTTGTTCGTCTGCGCCGACCCGAGCATCCCGGCCGAAAGCCAGCTGGTCCTGGCACTCAAGGTCCTTTGCGGCTTTGGCACCAACGAGATCGCGCTGCGGCTGCTGACCACCGAGGCGAACGTCTACAAGAGGCTCGCGCGTGCGCGTGCGCGCCTCCGTGAGCTTGCGCCGTCGTTTGACACGCCGCCGCTCGAAGCGCTCGCGAGTCGACGCGATGCGGTCCACCGCATGGTCTATCTCTTGTTCAACGAAGGCTACAGTTCGAGCCTTGCCGATCGCCTGATCCGTCGCGAGCTCTGCGATGAGGCCATCCGCTTGGGCCATTTGTTGGCCGATCATCCAGGCTCGGCAAGTCCCGAGACCGACGCCTTGCTTGCGCTGATGTACCTCCACGCGGCGCGATTCGACGCCCGCGTCGACGGTACTGGGGGTCTCCTGTTGCTCGAAGATCAGGACCGCCGCTCGTGGGATCGAGCCCTGATCGGTCGCGGTATGTTGCTACTGGAGCGGGCCGCGAGCGGTCCCAGCTTCTCACGCTACCACGCCGAGGCTGCAGTGGCGGCAGTGCATTGCATGGCGCCAAGCTACGCAGAAACGCGTTGGCACGAGATCGTCGAGTTGTACGAAATGCTCGAACGGCTCGCGCCGTCGCCGCTGCACACGCTGAACCGCGCCATCGCCGTCGCAGAGTGGAAAGGCCCCCACGAAGCGCTCGTGATCCTCGAAGCTCTCCAGCCGCCCGCGTGGCTGCTGGGCTATTACCTTTGGGATGCGACGCTGGGCGAGCTCGAACGTCGCGCGGGCAACCTGGACCGCGCACGCATTCGCCTCGAACGCGCCCAAGGAGCAGCCCCACATCCAGCGGAGAAGGCCCTGCTCGCCCGCAGACTGCTGGCCTGCACCGAGCCGTCGACGCCGGGAGCCAACTGTCCGCAAACGCGTGGCGCCCCCGATGGAGGCACTATGACACCAGCACCCGTCGCCGCAGCCGTGGCCCCGACTCGATGAGCAACGCGCGCTTGCGTTCAATCCTACTGACCCTCGGTTGGTTCGCGCTCTTTTTCGGCCTCTCACGATACGGGGCCGAGCTGCTGCCGCGCGCTTGGGCACGTCAAGTCACGCTCGAGCAGTTTCTTTTGGGTGTGCAACTCATCACACTGGCGCTTTGCCTACCCCTTGCGGCGCGCTGGTTGCCCCACGGACTGGATGACCTCGCGCTCGGCGTCCGTGATGCCAAGGGCCTACGCCGCGCACTGTTGGTCGCAGCGCTGCTCGGTCCTTTGCTGTACGTGATCTCGAACTACGCAGCCATGGCGTCCGCCTATTCGACTCTTCTGGACGAGATCCGGCAGGGGGGTATTCGACAAGCCAACGCGAACGCCGGCGAGCTCGGACGCCTACTCGTTGCGACTCCGCTCTGGCTCACTCTCCTCTGGGCCGGTTTCGCGGCGCCGCTCGGCGAAGAACTGCTCTTCCGCGGCGCACTGTGGAACGCCGTCGGGGCCTGGGTCCCGCCCGCACGAGCGCTTGCCCCAGAGACCGAGGAAGCCAGCTTCATCCGACCCGTTCGGCTCTGGGGTCTCAGCGCTGCCGACGTGGCTGCTTGGGCGCAACGTGGCGGCATCGCTTGGCTCGTGACGAGCGGGGCGTTCGGGGCACTCCACCTGGGACTGCCGGGCGGACAAGGCATCCTGCGAGTGGTTTCGACGACGCTGATCGGCATTGGGTGCGGGCTGTGTCGGATGCTGACCGGCAGCATCTGGCCCGCCGTCGTTCTGCACGTCTCTTGCAACGTGCTTTCACTCGCCGCCGCGCGCAATTGGCTGGTCAGTTCGACCTTCCCCCGTTACCTGGCCATTCCCACACTCGCCGCCGTGATGGCGCTCATCGGGGCGTTGGCTGCGACCGCGCTGCTGGTGACCAAACGACGCTGACTGTCGTTCGGGTCAGCGTGACGGGCAGGCTTCACCCGGCGGTGCTATTTGCCCCACCACGTCGTTTCAGCTTCGAAGATAGCGGTTGCCAGTACTCGCGATTGCCAAACCGGAGCATTGTCCTATTACCGCTCGGTGAGTACATCGGGCGGGAATAAGGCAATCATCGCGGCCTTTGCGGCCAACACGGGGATCGCCGTGACCAAGTTCGTCGCGTGGATCTTTTCGGGTTCGCCTTCGATGCTGGCCGAGAGCGTTCATTCGGTGGCCGATTCGGGCAACCAGCTGCTTCTGCTGCTGGGCGCGCGACGAGCCAAGAAGAGCGCGGATCAGGAGCACCCTTTCGGCTACGGGCGCGAGCGATACGTTTACGCGTTCGTCGTTTCGATCATCTTGTTCTCGGTCGGCGGAGTGTTCTCGCTGTACGAAGGCATCGAGAAGGTGACGCACCCCCACGCCATCGAAGTCTGGTGGCTCCCTCTGGGCGTCCTTGCCGTCGCCATCGTGCTCGAAAGCCTTTCGCTCCGCACGGCCATCAAAGAGAGCAACGTCACCCGCGGTTCGCAGAGCTGGGTCGAGTTCATCCGCCGCGCCAAGGCACCCGAGCTGCCCGTGGTGCTGCTCGAAGACGTCGCGGCACTCGTCGGTTTGGTTCTGGCGTTCATGGGCGTATCGGCCACCGTTCTCACCGGCGACGGTCACTGGGACGCCGTGGGTACCATCGCCATTGGCGTGCTCCTTGTCCTGGTCGCCGTGATCCTGGGCATCGAGACCAAGAGCTTGCTCGTGGGCGAAGGCGCCAGTGACGCCGATCGGGATGAGATCCTGGCAGCGACCCGCGCGGACGAGCAAATTCAGTCCGTGATCCACATGAAGACTTTGTATCTGGGTCCCGAGGAGCTTTTGGTCGCAGTCAAAATCGCGTTGCCCCCTGAGATGACCTTTCGCGATGTGGCCACGACGATCGATCGACTCGAGGCGCGTGTTCGCGCAGCCGTACCGGCCGCGCGCATCATCTACGTCGAGCCCGACGTGCTCGCGCCCTCTTTAGACGTGTGAACCACCGTTTCGACGAACGCATCTCGCGGGCGATGACGCGGCGCTAGGCTGCACTATCGATACCGGCGATCCCTTGCGTCCGCCGCCACAAGACGAGGCTCAAACAGAACACGGCCACGCACACGCCGCCCGCCAAGAGGAATGGCAGGCGTGGGCTGGCCTCGAACACCGTCAGCCCGACGAATGGCCCGACGACTCGAGCCAAGCTCGATAGTCCTTGAAAGGTTCCGAACGTGCGCCCCTGCTCGCTGGCGAGCGCAGCGCGACTGACGAGAGCGCTCGTGCTGGGGTCGATTAGGCTGCGTCCGACCGACAAGGGCAGAAGAATGAGAAAATAGGACGCGTAGCTGCCCCCGAACGGCATCCAGAAGAGGCTGATGGTGAACAAAAACAGCCCAAAAATGAGCAAACGCCGTTCGCCAAAACGTGGCGCCAGTCGGCGGATCAGCCCGCCTTGAATGACGGCACCGACCAGGCCGACGTAGGCGAGCGCGTAGCCGGTGCGAAGCGCCGCGTCTTCGGTGCTGAGCGCCAAGTGCCCCTTGAAGAACAGCGCGAACACCTGCTCCATGATGCCAAAAGCCGCTACCTGCAAGAACGACATCGTCAGCAAGAGCCCCAAGTAGCGGTGATTCCAGGCAGCCTTGAGTTGTGAGCGATTCAACGGGTCGTACGAGCGAAAGGCCTCGGCCCGGTTTTGCGCTTGGATTTCGACGCTCAAGCTCTCGGGCAGACGCACCGCGGCCAGGAGTAGGTTGGAGCCGCAGATGGTCGCAGCAATTAGACCTGGCGCGAGCAGACCCATGTACTTGAGGGAAACGCCGCCCAGCACAGGACCCAAAACGAAGCCTATGCCGAATGCCGCGCCGATGAGGGCCATACCGCCCGCACGCTTTTCGGGGGTGGTCACGTCAGCGATGTAGGCCTGGGCTGCCGAGATATTGGCTGCGAACGCGCCCTGCAGCACCCGAGTGAGCACCAAAAAGGCAAAGCTCGACCAGTGCGTGGCCAGTGCAAAGCCGAGATAGGCGAGCGTGCTGCCGGCCAGCGACATGAGCAAGATGGGGCGTCGACCATGCCTGTCGCTGAGTTGGCCCCAGATCGGCGCAAAGAAGAATTGAGCCAAGGGATAGGCCGCACCCATCAACCCCAGCTCCCAACCGCTGGCCCCAAAGCTCTTCGCAAAGATGGCCTGGAGCGGAATGATCATTCCAAACCCGACCAAGTCCATGAAGACGGTCGTGAAGATGATGGTGAGTGGTGAGCGAGGAGGTCGAGGCATGAACACGCAGCAAAGGGCATGTGGCCGTTAGCGCATCCCCTGACGCTTCGCGACTCGCCTGCGTTCACCCGTCGTTCCTCGCAGTTCGCCGTCTCCGCCTTCTCCGGCCGCTGCCACCGCGTCCACACGGCGCCTTCGCAAGACGTCCCTCGAAATCTCCCTTCAGCCCGCTGAATTCGAACTTTCTTTGGGATTGGTCGCGACCCCAGCGGAGTTTGGCTAGGACGCAGGGGTGACGCAGATCATTCTCAAGCCGGGCCACGTCCAGCCCGTCTGGGCAGGCCACCCATGGATCTTCGCTCAGGGCGTGGGCGAGAAGCGCGGTGACGTCCAGCACGGTGGCGAGGTCGAAGTGCTCGACGCGCGGGGCAATTCTCTTGGGCGCGGCCTCTATTCCGAAGGGTCGGCCCTGGCCGTGCGCTTGTTCTCGCGCATCGGTGACGAACCCTTCGACAGCGCCTTGCTCCAGCGTCGTCTCGAGGCAGCTGCAGCTCGTCGGCGTACGTTTGGATTGCCAGACGCCGACACCACTGGCTATCGCGCCTTCCACGGCGAAGGAGACGGCATTCCTGGCTTGGTGATCGATCGCTTCGGTTCGACGCTGATCGTGCAGTTCGGCTCGGCTGGCGTCGCGCTCCGCCGCGCGTTGGTGTTCGACGCGCTCGAGGCCCACTTTTCGCCAGAGGCCATCATCGATCGCACCAGCGAAAAAGCAGCGCGCGCCGATCGATTCGATCTCGTTCAAGGTCTAGCGCGCGGCGAGATGCCCAGCACTCTGGACTTCGTCGAGCGGGGGCTCGCCTACGAGCTACCACTCTCGCTGGCGCAGAAGACTGGCTTCTACTTCGATCAACGCCCGCTGCGGGCGCGGATCGAGCAGCTGGCCCGCGGCAAGAGCGTACTCGACGGCTACAGCTACGTGGGTCCAATCGGCTTGAGCGCAGCCCGCGGCGGAGCCAGCCGCGTCGTGTCGGTCGATTCCAGCGGTCCGGCGCTCGAAGTCGGGCGCGAGCTCGCTCAGAAGAATCGGCTAGACGTTCATTTCGAGCGCAGCGACACACTGGCCTTCTTGAGCGCCGGTGGACCCGACTGGGACATTGTCGTCAGCGATCCTCCCAAGCTGGCGCAGAGTCGTGCAGGACGGGACAAAGCCCAAAGCGCATTCCGACGCATCGCAGCCGTATCCGTCCGCGCCGTCAAACCAGGCGGCCTCGTGGTCCTCAGCTCCTGCTCGGCGGCACTCGGCCTGCGCGAAATCGAGCGTTGCTTGGCCCTGGGCGCGCGCGATGCCGGACGCGCAGCCACCACCCTGGAGCGCGTCTTTCAAGGCATCGATCATCCCGTGCCCCCAGCGTTCGCCGAAGGCCTCTACCTCACGACGTTGATCGCTCAGGTCGACTGAGCGATCTGGCGCTTGGCAGTAGCAAACTCATCGGCGATCAAACGCCGAACGACGACGCTGGCCGCCGCCAAGCCGAATGCGCCCGTCACGAACGACGCCGTGCCGTCGATTCGCGCGCGCTTATCGCAGTCGTGGAGCCCATTTTTGCCACCCGGACAGACGCAGCGGAAGCCCACTCCAGCGTCGTATTCGGGGGGGCTCGGCAAGGTCGGTGCCTCAGTGCTGTAGACGGCCGGGACGCCCAACGACTGCTCGCGGCCGAACTCGAGCCCGTGCACGCTACGTAGGATCTTGCGCAAGGCACTAGCGAATTTGTCCCCTTGCGTTGCGCCCAGGTCGGCAATGGTGATGGCAGTCGGATCCATGCGCGCAGCGGCTCCCATCGACGAGACCACCGGGATGCCTCGCTCGAGACAGCTCTTGATCAGATGTGCCTTGGCCGTGAGGTTGTCGATGGCGTCGACGACGAAGTCGATGCGACCCGTCAAGATCTCCTCACTCGTGGATTCGTCGTAGAATTGAGTTACCGCTTCGACGTGCCCGGTCGGATGAACCAGCCGAAGACGCTCAGCCATCACCTCGACCTTGTGCTTGCCGATGGTGCCCTGCATGGCGTGCAGCTGTCGGTTGCTGTTGGTCACGCAGACCCGATCGAAGTCGACGAGACCCAGGGTGCCCACGCCACTGCGCGACAGCGCTTCGGCCGCAAAGGA
>JBBQHO010000127.1:0-11105 GCA_038324055.1 Polyangiales bacterium
TTGGTGAGAAGGTCGGTATCCAGGGCCGGCAGCGCTCGGCCAAGACTCGCAAGGACACATGATTTTCGACTGGCTCTACGGCCTGTTCTCGAACGACCTGGCCATCGATCTCGGCACGGCGACCACCCTCATCTACGTGAAGGGTAAAGGCATCGTGTCGTGCGAGCCCTCGGTCGTAGCGGTCGCTCGGGATGCCCGCGGTGACAAACGAGTGCTCGCGGTCGGTCGCGAAGCCAAGGAAATGCTCGGTCGCACGCCCGGCAACATCGAGGCCATTCGGCCCCTGCGCGACGGTGTGATCGCGGATTTCGAGATCACCGAAGCCATGTTGCGCTACTTCATCACGCGCGCTCACAACCGGCGCAGCTGGGTGAAGCCGCGCATCATCATCTGTGTGCCATTCGGCATCACAGAGGTGGAGAAGCGTGCCGTCAAAGAGAGCGCCGAAAGCGCCGGCGCTCGTGAAGTGTATCTGATCGAGGAGCCGATGGCCGCGGCCATCGGCGCAGGCCTGCCGATCACCGAGCCCAGCGGCAACATGGTCGTCGACATCGGCGGCGGCACCACCGAAGTAGCCGTGATCTCGCTGGCCGGCATCGTCTATTCGCAGAGCGTCCGCGTAGGAGGCGACAAGATGGACGAAGCCATCGCTTCGTACATGAAGCGCAAATACAACTTGGCCATTGGCGAACAGACCGCCGAACGCATCAAGTGCACCATTGGCAACGCCTACCAGCTCGAAGAGCAGCTCTCGATGGAAGTGAAGGGGCGCGACATGGTGGCCGGCGTGCCCAAGACGGTTGTCGTCAACTCCGACGAAATTCGCGACGCCCTTGCGGAGCCCATCAACGCCATCGTCGAAGCCGTGCTGTTGGCCCTGGAGCGCACCCCACCCGAATTGGCCGCGGACATCGTCGACAAAGGCGTGGTGCTCACTGGCGGCGGGGCTCTGCTCAAGAACATCGACGTGCTGCTTCGTGAAGAGACTGGCCTGCCGGTCATGGTCAGCGACGATCCGATCAGCGCCGTCGTCTTGGGGAGTGGCAAGACGCTCGATCACATCGAGCTTCTGAAAGAAGTGACGATCGGTTGAGGCCCCGGGTGCTCGTGACGCGCCCTTGGCTCTGAGGTTTCGATGGGCTTCTACAGGCGCTACCGAGACACCTTTTTGGTGGTCCTCCTCTTGTTCGTCCCGTTCTTCTTCTTGCGCGCGTCGATCAGCCGGCCCGAGGAAATGAATGCCATCGATCGCGCGTTGATGCGCGTGGCCTCACCAGTGCAGTACGCCGCGGCCGCCATGGCTCGGCAGATCTCGGCGATTGTGAGCGACTACTTCTACCTGGTCGACGTCGGTCGCGACAACGATAGGCTCTCGAGGGAGGTACTGCGTTTGCAGAACGAGGTACGAGAACTCGCGCTGATCCGCGGCGAGAACGAGCGGCTACGCAAGCTGGGCGGACTGCGGGAAACGATACCGGTCGATACGGTGAGCGCGGTCGTGACCACCAAAACACCGACCGAGTTCTTTCGGGTCGCTCATTTGGCCATTGATTTCCCGAGCGCTTTGGTGCGCCCCAATATGCCAGTGATCGCGCCGGGCGGAGCCGTCGGTCTGATCAAGCGTGTGAGTGGCGACACGGCCACGGTCACCTTGGTGGCGGACGCTTCCTTCGGCGTCGACGTCGTCGTGACGCGCACGGGAGCGCGCGGTTTCGTGCGTGGCGTGGGTGACGAATCCAAGTACGGAGTGCGCGTCGAGTACGCGCAGCGGTCCGACGAGGTCGAGGTCGGTGACATCCTGGTCACGAGTGGCGTGGGCTGTCGCTTTCCGCGCGGCATCGCGGTCGCGCGTGTCACCGAAGTGGTCAAACGTGATTTCGGCGCCTACCAGACGGTCTTGGCCGAGCCAACGGTCGACTTTTCGCGCCTCGAAGAGGTGCTGATCGTCCTGAACGAAGTCCAGGACTGCAACGCCCAAAGCAAGGCGGGACGTTGATGCGCAACGTCGCCTACTTTTTGGTCGGGTTGGTTTTCATCTTGCTGCAAGGCACGCTGCACCGCTTCCTGGAGCCGATCGCTGGCCAGGTTGTCTTTGGTTTTCATCTGGGGCGGTTGCTTCATGGCAGTACGCCGAGCTTGGTGTTGCCACTGGTCGTGTACCTGGGAGTTCACGAGCACTCGACTGCGCGCGGGGCGCTCTTGTCTTTCTGCCTCGGCTGGGGGCTCGACGTGCTCAGCGGGGGTCCCGCTTTCCTGTTTCGCTTCACCATGGTGGCCATCTGGTGGCTAGCGCGCATCGCTTCGAGTCGCGTCAGTGCTCAATCCGTGATGACGCGCATTCCCCTGGCCTTCGTGTCTTCGCTGGTCGAGAGCGCAATCGTCCTGACGCTCTTGGCCATCTTCGGCACGGACAACAAGCGTCCGCTCGAACTCTCCGCGATCGTGTTACCGAGAGCTTTCAGCACGGCGCTGCTCGCGCCCTTCGTCTTCGCCATCGCGCAGCGTTTGCAGGCCGACGCTCAGACCGTCACCGGTCCGGGCTCCAGCCACTCGTCGCAGATGAGCTGATGCCATGGCGACGCTGGGGCAACGTTCTGACGTAGGAGAGTTTCGGCGCCGCTACCGCTGGCTCGTGCTCTTCATTTTTTCGATTTTCTCTTTGTTCGTCGTGCGCCTGTTCCTCATGCAGGTCGTGCATGGCGACATCCACGAAGCTCAGGCGCGACGTAACATCATCGGCGAGACGCGCTTGGCGACCACACGCGGCGTGATTCGCGACGCCCAAGGCAAGGTACTGGCGTCCAATCGACCGTCGTACAATGTGTATGTCGTTCCCAAGCAACTGGACTTCGAGAAGACCTGGCCGCTGGTGGTGGGCTACATGAAACTGGACCAGCAGAGCGCCAAGGACATCGAAGCCAAAGTGCGCGAGCTCGCTCTCAACCAGCGCCGCGCCGAACAACAGGCGTTGATCCGCGTCGACGTGGACCGCGACATCATGGCGACTCTGGAAACGCACCGGGACGAATTGCTCGGCGTCCGCGTGCTGCCCGCACCGGTAAGGGCTTACCCGTATGGCGAGCTGGGTGCGCACATGCTGGGCTACATGCGCGAAGTCGACGCGGAAATCTTGGCGGAGCGACCCGAAGGTGGCTACCGAGCGGGTGACCGCTTGGGCGCTGTCGGTGTCGAGCGCCGCTGGGAAAGCTATCTCAAGGGCCAACGCGGCTTTCGTCGCTTCATCATGAAGAAGACGCGCAGTGAGCGCATCGAAGATCTCGAAGACCGCTACCTGGGCGAAGGCCACCTTCAGGAGCCTGCTCCGGGCCGAGACATCTCGCTCACAGTCGACATCGAACTCGAGAAGTCCGCGGAGCAGGCGATGCGCGGTCATCTGGCGGGCGCAGTCGTGATCGTCGATGTGCGCACCGGTCGCGTGCTGGCGGCGCTCTCCAAGCCCAGTTTCAATCCCAACGTGGTCTCGGGTGGAAGCGGCAAAGCAGCAGTCCAAGAGGCGTTCAATCGCTACTTCTCCGATCCGCTCAAGCCCACTCTGGACCGCACCATCTCCGCCGCCTATCCGCCGGGCTCGACTTACAAGCCGTTCACCGCGTTGTCGGGGCTGGAGGCCGGTTTGATCCAGCCCGAGGGTGAGGTCGACTGTCGGGGCGGCTGGGAGTACGGCAAGCGGTACTTCCGCTGCACCGGCGTTCACCGGGGCGTCAACCTGCACGAAGCGATCGTGCAGTCGTGTAACAGCTACTTCTACGAGCTGGGTACGCGCATCCAGATCGATCAGCTGGCCGAGCTCGGCTCACGCTACGGCTTTGGGGCGGGCACCGGTGTGGGGGTGAACCCCGAAGCGCGCGGCCGCATGCCCACGCGCGCTTGGTACACGCGCCGCTACAAGGGCGCATTCCGCGGCGGTTTCACGCTGCTGGCAGCCATCGGTCAAGGCGCGACCACGGTGAATGTGTTGCAGCTTGCGCTCGCCTACGGAGCTCTGGCCAACGGTGGCACGCTCTATCGCCCGCAGGTCGTCCGCAGCATCGAGACCAGCGACGGCACGGTCGTGCAAGATTTCCCTCCACGCGTACGTCGTATGGTCGAAGTCGATCAGCCCAAGCTCGATATGGTGCGCGCCGCGATGGTTGATGTCGTCCTGGACAAGAAGGGCACCGCCCACGCGGGCCGTATCGAGGGGGTCGATCTGGCCGGTAAGACGGGTACGGCGCAGGTGAGCCAGCTGGCACCACGCGGCTCGGATCAGGCCAGCGTCGAGTACTTCAACCGCGACCATGCCTGGTTTGCTGGCTTTGCGCCCGCTCAGTCACCCGAGATTGCGGTCATCGTCCTGGTCGAGCATGGCGGCGGCGGTGGCAAGAACGCCGTGCCTGTCGCCATGCGTATCGTTCGGGATTGGCAGCGCATGAAGGCCGAGCGCCTGAACCGCACGGCCAGTCCCGATGCCAAGAAAGAGAAAGCGGGTTCCAACTGATGGCGCGTTTCATGTCTGCCGCTCGCGGAGCTCCGCACATCGACATGCCCCTGTTGCTGGTGGTGGTCGTGCTGTCGGCCATGGGCGTGGTCAACTTGTACAGCGCCACCAGTGCGTACGTGGGCGACACTTCGGGCCACGGAGCCTTGGCCGGCATCTACGTGACGCAGATTTACTGGATCGTCGTCGGCCTGCTCCTGGCTATGCTCGTGGCCGCCATCGACTACCGCCATTTCGAGCGCTTGGCGCCCATTCTCTACATCGGCGGGCTACTCATGCTGTGTTCGGTCTTCGTGCTGGCGACCGATGTGCGCGGTTCATCGCGATGGATCCGCTTGGGCACTTTCACGTTTCAGCCGAGCGAGTTCATGAAGCCGCTGATCGTGCTGATGGTAGCCCGCCACATCCAAAACGACGCCAAAGTCGAGGAGCGCACTCTCGTCGATCTCGCCACGCCGCTTTTCTTCACCGCGGTGCCCGTGGTCTTGGTCATGCTGCAGCCCGATCTGGGGACTTCGCTGATCTATCTGATGTCGACCCTGACCATGTTGGCCATCACACGCATTCGCACCGGCAGCATCATTTGGGGTGCGGCGTTGAGCACTGGCGCGTCGCTGTTGATGTGGAACTTCGGCATGAAGGACTACCAAAAGGCTCGCATCACCTGCTTCATCGATCCGCTCAAGGACAAGCAGGGAACCGGCTGGCACGCTTTTCAGGCGCAGACGGCAATCGGCAACGGGGGCCTCACGGGTGAGGGCTTCATGCAAGGCACCCAGAACCAGTTCCGGTTCCTACCCGATCAGCACTCGGACTTTCCGTTCGCAGTATTCGCCGAAGAGTTCGGATTTTTGGGCTGCGTGGGCCTGATCCTGCTTTACGGCTTCCTGTCGATCTGGGCCGTGCACATCGCATCCCAGGCCAAGGATCGCTTTGGGGCCGCCCTCGCTATCGGCTCCGGCGCCGTCATTTTCTGGCACGCCGTGTTCAACCTGGGCATGTCCATGGGCGTGCTGCCGGTCGTCGGCGTGACCTTGCCGCTCTTTTCCTACGGCGGCAGTAGCTTGGTCACCATGCTGTTTTGCCTTGGCCTGCTGATGAGCGTGTCGATGCGGCGCAGCGGTTGACCCCCGAACGCTTCTAGTTAGGGCTCCACGCGGAACAGCTCGTCGAGATCGGCGCGGGTGAGCTTCTTGGCTCCGCCTGCGTCCTCGCCCAGTACGGCTGCGACCAGGTCCTTCTTCTTTTGCTTGAGCTGCAGGATCTTCTCTTCAATCGTCCCCGCGGCCACCAAGCGGTAGACGGACACGACCTTCTTCTGGCCGATGCGGTGGGCGCGGTCGGTGGCCTGTTCTTCGACGGCCGGGTTCCACCAGGGATCGAAGTGAATCACCGTGTCGGCGGCCGTGAGGTTGAGTCCGCTGCCGCCAGCTTTGAGGCTGATCAAGAACACCGGCACGGTGGGATCGTCCTGGAAGCGATCGATACGTGCTTGGCGGTCCATTGTGCTGCCGTCCAAGTACTCGTAGCGGATCTTGTCCTCGTCCAGCGCGGCGGCCATGAGCTTCAACATCGATACGAACTGGCTGAAAATGAGCACTTTGTGCCCACCCGCTTCGACCTCGTCGACCAGCTCGCGCAAGGCCATCAGCTTGCCACTGTCTTCGTTGGTCAGTTCTTTGGGCAAGCCGAGCAAGCGCGGATCGCAGGCGGCCTGACGCAACTTGGTGAGACCCGCCAGGATGTGTAGCTGGCTCTTGGCGACGCCCATCCGCTCGACCTCGCCCATGACCTGAGCCCGCACTTCGCGCAGTACCTGCAGGTAGATGGCCTTCTGCTCGGAGGTCATATCGATCAGCTGATCGAACTCGAGCTTCTCCGGCAGATCCTTCGCCACTTCGAGCTTGGTACGGCGCAGGATGAAGGGGTGAATGACTGCGCGGAGGCGGGCGGCCTGCTTCGAGTCGCCTTGGTCGATGGGACGTGCATACCGCTCTTCGAACTTCTGGAGCGGACCGAGCAAGCCCGGGCTGACGAAATCGAAGATGGACCAGATTTCGCTGAGGCGGTTCTCAATCGGCGTACCGGTCAAGGCCAGACGATGGCGCGCCGTCAGGCCCTTGGCCGCCTGGGCGGTGGCGCTGATGGGATTCTTGATGGCCTGTGCCTCGTCCAAGATCGCGAACTCGAGGTCGAGACTCTTGAGCAACTCGATGTCGCGGCGCAACAGCGCGTAGCTGGTGATGATGATGTTGGCGTCCTTGAGTTCGTCCTGCTGACCCTTGCGACCTGCGCCGTGCCAAAGCGCGACTGACAAGGTGGGCGCGAAGCGCGCGATTTCGCGGTGCCAGTTGGTCACCACCGAAGTGGGCGCCACGATTAGCGCGCGAATCGGTGACTCACTCGAATGGAGCGAGAGCAGCATGGCGATGGTTTGAACGGTCTTGCCGAGGCCCATGTCGTCGGCCAACACCCCGCCCGAGCCGATTTCGTGCAGGAAGCGCAGCCAAGACAAGCCCTGCTCTTGATACGGACGGAGCGTGGCCTTGAGGCCCCGCGGCTTCTTGATCTTCTTGATCTCTTCCAGGTTGGCGAGTTTGCTGAACAGCGCCTTTGTGCTTGCGGCCACGGCCACGCCATCCGCCTGCTGCATCAGCTCTTGGACGCGCCCGGCCTGGCTGAGAGGCAGCTTGCCTTGCTTGCCAGCGCTGGCGATGAGCTCGATTTCCCGATCGATCAGCGATTGCACCCGGTCGGTGTCCAGCGCAGCGTAGGTGTTGTCACTCAAGCGGACGTACTTCTTGCCCTCGCGCAGGCAACGTTCGATCTCGTCGCGATCGACGCTGACCCCGTCCGCTTCCCAGGTGATCTTGACGTTGAGCCAGTCGACTCCGCTCGACACGCGCGCCTTCATGGCCAGGGGCGTGCCACGTACGCGACTCCCGACTAGTTCCTCCGGCACGAACAAATCCCAGTTCTTGGGGAGGCTGGCGACACCCTCCGACCAGAAAGCGATCGAATCTTGGCCGGTGGCCTCGAAGCGCTCGCCCGATTCGTCCTCGTCGAGCCCCGCGTCGATGAGCAAGTTCACTGCCTCCTGCTGCGCCTCGATGTCGGTGCGCACGCACTTGATACGCTTTTGACCTTCTTTGAGCGGCAGAAAGACGACCGGTGGCGAAATGCCGTCTGCGCGCACCTCGACTTCCAGATCGCCGTAGCGCGCGGTGAGCGACGCATTGGCCTCGTTGATGCTGCCGCCGGCGCGCAGCGTGAACTTGGGCGTCATGTCGATCACGTCGGCCACTTGGGACAAATCGGGCAGATCCGCACCGATATCGAGCGCGACGCGCGGCAGGTCCGATGTGATGAAGGCGATCAGTTCGGTCGCAGGCTCGGCAATCGTGGGGCTGTTGAGTAGCCGCTTGAGCGCGGCGGGCGAGACGCGCCGATCAACGATGCGCGCCACGCCTTCGTTCGTGTCGATGTGCCAACCGGGCCAACCCTCGAACCATCCACCGCTCGTCAGGTGAAATTGGCGACCATCTTCTTGGCGCACGAAAGTGGCCTTGGCGACGATCGTGTCTGAGCCGATCATTTCGAGTTCGAACCGCGGCTTGAGCGACTCTTCGGAAAAGCGCAGCTGCATGAGTGCTGGCTCGAGCAAGACGCGGCGGCCCACCAGCAGCGGCAAGAGCTCCGAAACGTCCTCGCCGCGAATGTCGACAGCCGGATGCCTCGGGTTCCCTGATTCGTGCCGGGCGAGTACTCGCAAGGCATCGCGGTCGGCCGTCGGGGCGATTGCCTGCCAGTTCAGCGCCACGCCAGGCAGGAGCGGCACACGGGCATCGGTGTCCAGGACCGTAACTGTGAGCCCACCTGCGCGCACGTGGACGCGGAACTCGAGGTTGAGGCGGCGAGTGGAATCGTCGGGAGCCATCCAAGCTCCGATGCCCGTCGAACGCGCCGTTGCATCCGGCGAGGGCGGAGGACGAAGTCCGGGCGGCACGACGTTCTGCGGGCTTTGGTTGCGGCGACGCCGCTCACGGCGTCGGCTGGCCTTGCTCTGCTCGGGTAAGCGCGGCGGAGCTACGGCGACCTGAGGGGCGGCAGCCTGACGCGGCGCTTTGGCGCGCGCCTTGTTACGCACGTTGATCAGCAGCGATGCCACGTGCTTGCAGTGTTGGCCAGTCTTGGCGAAAGCCGGACAAGAGCAGCTGGACGTGATGCCTTCGCCACCGAGGCGAATTGAAACGTCGTAAGGCTGCGCGTCCGATCCGCGCACGGTGCACGTCGCCAGGGTATCGCCGATGACCACCTGCTCGACGACCTTGCGCTTCTCGTAGTCGAGGCCGCGTAAGAAGGTACGAGCACCGAGCAAGCGTCGCAGGCCGCGGTCGGAGAGTGTGGAGAGAGCGTCAGAAAGGGTGGACAAATGGGGTGTTCCTTCGGCAGAGCGAAAGTGCGGCGCGAGCCGCCCAGGGCCTGGGCCCCGAAAAAATCAACAAGCAGCAGGGGAATTCAGAAGAACTGCAGCCCCGTCGTGATCCAAGTCACGAGTGAGAGACCGAGGGGGAGGGCCAGTGCGGCGTGGCCTCGTAGCAAGCTGGGTTCGCGATCCTCGAGCAACCAACCGAGGATTGCGCCGCTCGATAGGCTGCCCAGAACGAAGCCGAGAAGAGCCGTCGAAAGCCCGGAGTCGCGCGAGCGCTCGGCGATGCCAACCCAGATCGCCGATCCAGCAATGACCAGGACCAGCGGCGCGACGAAGCCCCGTCCCGACGACTTCCGGGCCAGTGCGAGTACGTCGCCGAAAGCCACAGGCGAAGCGCTGGGCGACCTGGAAACGTGCGCATCCAGATGAGCGAGCACCTCCCCGCGAGCACGTCGACAGGCGCGAGCGCTGCTCGCAAGCGACAAACCGAGTGTCACGAAACCGACCAAAGCACCCAAACCGAGCAGGGCATTTTGACGGTGCTCGCCTTCAATCAACTGCGTGGCCTCGTAGCCGACCAACAAGACCAGCAACCAGTAGACGTTGGCCCAGGCTGTCGGCGGGCCGGCGTCGTGCCCGCGCACGCTGGCTTCGGTTCCGCCACCCAAACCGAAGGCGAGGCGGGCGCCGACGGCCGTCTCGCGAGCCACACGCCAGATGTGGACAAGCGGTAGCAGCGAAAGGATACAGGCCAAGAACAAGGCGTGACCCAAAGGCTCGGGCAAGGGCGTTGGACCTGCCGCGACCCCCAGCAGCCCCCAGCTCGACAGACCAAGTAGGCCCAAGACGGCTCCCCATGCGAGCTGCGTCGGAGAGAACGAATCGCTCGCGTTGCTTGGCTTCGCCAAGCTGAGCAGGGCTGCACTCGACAACGCAGCCAAGAACACGAACGACGCGCCACCGGGCAAAAGTCGCGCCCATGCCGCGTCGTCGAGACTGGGCGCGAGCGACCACGCGCCGGCCACGAGGAGTATCGACGTGACGATGGCGCCGCGGATCCACGCCCAACGGAGCGGCTCGCGCTCGGAGCTGCGCACTACCAGTCCGCCAAAAACCAGGGCGAGCAGACCCAGCGAGCGAAGAAGGTGGGGGTAGAGCAGAGAACTCGGACTCGCCTCGCCGGCCAGGCTCACAGCGTGCGCTAACAACAAGGCGTGGCCCAAGCAGGACGTTGTCATCAAGGCCGCGGTCGACAGGATCGAACGGCTGAATGTTGTCGCAACGACGCGCGCCAGACTAGCGGGATGCGGTGCGACGAGCTCCGAGCGATCGGTGACATCGACGCAGAGAACGAACGCCGCTGTCGAGCGGGCGAACACCACGCCCAGGACCGCGACGGTGGCTGCGGCCACGAACGCCAGCTGCAAGCCCACTTTGGATCCCAGTTGGCGCTCACCCCAAGCGAAGGTGCCGAGCACCAACAAGCCGCTGACGGCTTCGGGGATCAGCGTGGCTACCAACGCGGCACGGCCCAGCAAAGTCGCGCTGGCGTCGCGGGCGGTATCGCCCAGCAAGCGCGCGGCGGCGCGGGTGGACCAACGGGCAACACCGAGACCGGTGGCCGAGGCCGCTGCGGCAATGCCCAAGGGCAAGAGCGCGAACCACAGCGAGGGAGCCCCAGCGCGCAGCGCACAGGCGACGCTGGCGGAGACCGTCAGTCCGAGCGCAACGATGGCAGCTCGAAGGGACAGGGCGTTCTGGCCCAGGCCTGCGCGTTCTGCGGCATCGGCGATACGCCGACCGTCGGCTCCCAGCGGACGCGAGTGGCCGAGCCAGCTGCTCACCAGGAGCGCTACGACGAGGGCCGCCACATGTAGGCCGAGAAGCAACGGAGGAAAGGTCAAAACAGAGGATCTGCTCGATGAATCCACTCGGCATCACCGAGGTCTGGATCGCTCGGAAGTCCCTGGAGAGTGCCGCGTCGTTCGAGCAGCAAAACCCACTTTCCGCGTCCTTTGGGCGGCCTGAGGGCAGTCCCTCGTCAACCGTCGTCATAGGCCGCGACGGTCTGAAGCGTGGCATTGTCGGGGAGGAGGGTGACAGTCTCGACAACCGGGAGGGCCGTCCGCTCGCCGCTTTCGTAATCGAGATAAGTGAGTGTGCCTTTCCAGATGC
>JBBQHO010000128.1:0-11060 GCA_038324055.1 Polyangiales bacterium
GGCGGCCAACTCGGGATGCAGCAGGATGTCGGTCGTGTAGTGCAGATCGCACTGCGAATGGCGACAAACCAGCTCTTTGTCCTTGGTGAAGGTCACGTCGCACTCGATGATGCCGGCGCCCTGGCGCGCTGCGGCCTCGTAGGATTCCTTTGAGTGCTCGGGGAACTGCAGAGCGGCTCCGCGGTGACCGATGGAAAAGGTGCTCGCCTCGAAGGGGCCGTCGGCGCAAGCCAAGAGGTCGTCTTTCAGCTCGCTGGGCTCCATCTTGTCCATCAAGAAGTAGGGCCGATTGCCGACGGTCACCGGCGCCAGTTCGTCTGCACCCGCAGAGCCGCCGGTCGGACCGGCGCCGCCCTCACTGACGGCACCGCCCGTGCCGCTGCCGCCCGAGCCATCAGCGCCACCGCTGTTTTCGTCGTCGACGGCCGCGTCGTTACAACCGATTGCGAGAGCCGAGGCCACGGTCGTAGCCGAAATCCAAAGAAGAGCGCGTTTTCGAGAAGCCAGCATGAATGCTCCGATGTGAGTTGAGGGGACCCAACACCTCTACAAGCCCCGCACATCGATTCCGTTCTGGTTTCGCGACGTGTCTTCATCGTCGCGGGCGCTTCGATGACGCTGTGGTGCGCGCATCTGCCGCGCACGACACCGGCGCTCGCAAGGCACTTCTCACTTGTATGCGCCTGCGCTTGACCAGGTCGCATCGAGGTATTTGGTGCGCAAAGCACGCGAAGAGAGCCAAGCTGAATGAGTAGCTGTTCAGCGCGCGCGCGCAGAACGCATACTTGGACGTACGCACTTTCGATGACGTTGATAGCAACCTTGTAACGCTCGGCAGACAACGCGACCGGCGGGCTCGGGGCAGGCCTCGCCACGATCTCGAAAGTGGTGCCAATAGTGACCCCACTTTTGGGCCCCGAGGGGACCCTCGCGGACGCCTCGCCACGACTCCGAAAGTGGTGCCAATAGTGAAAGTGGTGCCAATAGTGAAAGTGGTGCCAATAGTGAAAGTGGTGCCAATAGTGACCCCATTTTTGCGTTTCAACTGGAGGCTGCGTCGTGTGCCACACTCGGGTCAGGCCGGCGCGGCTCCAGGTTTGCGGGTGATTTTGACCAAGCGCTGGCCAGCTAGACCGGCGCCCGGATCGGCAGCATCCAAGGGTTCGACAACTAGGTCGAACAGACCGTTGTCGAAGGGTTTGCCGCTGGCGGCGCCGGCGGGGACTAGGCGCTCGCGCAGGCCGCGTTTTTCGAAGTGGCGCGCGCGAAAGTGGCAATACGGATTGTTGCCGGCGCGACCAAAGACCGAGTGCGCCGTGAAGGTGCAGCCGCCCAGACATGCCGCGGCGAACGGGCAGGTGCGACAGAAACCCCACAGGGACTCGACGCCGCGACCACGGGTGAAGGCCAATTCGGGCGTTTCGTTCCAGATGGTGTCGAGCGATAGCTCTTTCAAGTTGCCGCCCACGTAGGCGGTGGTTTGGAGCGACGGGCAACCTTTGACGGCCCCGTCGGACTCGATGCCCAGGACGAAGCGGCCGGCTTGGCAGCCGCGAAAGTGATCGGTTCCGCCGGGCTGAGGCGAGCGCAAAAGCGCCTCCTCGGGCCCAAAGTAGCCCAGGTTGTTGCCGGGCAAGAGCACGATACCATCGCTCTGCGCGCGCTTTTTGAGTGCAGCGATCCGCGGCACGAGCGTCAGTAAATCGTACGGCTGCAGCAACATGTCGGTGCGATCGGCAGCGCGCCCCAGCGGCGTTGTGATCTGCACCTGCCAAGCTTTGATGCCCTGATCGCGCAGGTGCTCGTAGAGCGCTTCGGCATCGCCCTGATTCAGTCGATTGAAGTTCGTGTTGGCGCTGATGGCAATGCCCGCATCGCGGCAGTGTCGCAGCGCGTCCGTCGCACGCGCAAAACTGCCCTTGTAGTGGCGCATCGTGTCGTGCGTGAACTCGAGGCCGTCGATGCTCACCGACACGCGCTTCATGCCCGCCTCCTTCATGGCACGAGCCATCTCTGCTGTGACCCCTTTGCCGCCCGTCGTCAGCGTCGGCGTGATGCCGCGCTCGCTCAAGCGCCGGGTAATGTCGATGAAACCGTCGTGTAAATAGGCCTCACCACCGATCAGCACGACCTCGCGCGCTTTCATGGCGGCCAACTGCTCGATGACGTCGTAGGCCTGCTGCAGACTGAGCTCTGTCTCGCGCGGTGCGCCCGCCCGCGAGCCGCAGTGGCTGCAGGCGAGATCGCAACGGAGCGTCAGCTCCCAAACGACGTAAGCCGGAAAGTGGCTCGTGTCGTGCACGGCAAGCCGCCGCCTCGAACCTTGCTGCAGATTTGTGGATGCTGGGTTCGAGGCGGTCATGCTTGCGACTTCAACTACGTTTCTGCATCAGTCGACCAGGTCGACGTCGAGCGCGTAGACGAAGCGCTTTTCCTCGGTCAGCCCGCTGACGACGATCGTGATCGTATCGCCCTTTGCAAGCTCGATGCGCAGAGGCTCGTTCGTGGCCGCTGCGCCGCCTTCTCCACCTGCACCGGGATCGGCACCTGGGGCGCCACCCCCGTCCACGTCTGGCCCTACGCCGCCCGCGCCGCCAGCGCTGTTCGCACCACCGCTGCCGACGCCTCCGTTTCCGCTGCCACCGGTTCCGGTGCTGCCCGTTCCTGACGGGAACTCTTCGCAAATCGCTTCGGAATCACAACGACCGTCATCAGTCAGATCCGTCAAGCGCACCGAAACGACGCCGCGCTCCTGCGAGGTCACACGGATTTCGTACTCACCTGCTTCAGGCGCTTTGAAGGCGACTTCGGCCTGGTAGCCCAGTGCCTCGCGGCAGCTCGAGTCGCCAAAATAGCGACCGTTGGACTCCGCCACGTCGTCTAGATGAGCGGGCAGCGTCGAGCTCAGCTCGACATCGGCATAACAAAACGTACCTTCGACTTCGATATCTGGTCCGCCGTAACAGGCCATCAACGTCATCGACGCACCGGCCATCACGATGCCACGTGCCGCGCGCTTCATGGCGCGGCGAAAGGCTGGATCACACGGCAGCGCGTGGTCGCAATGCGGGCAAGCCGGCGAACCCGAAGGAAGAAAGCCTTGGCAAAAAGTGCAAGTGAGCATGAGGGCTTGCTTAGCAAGGCGCAGGCCAAAATGGGGGTGCACGCATTTCTATGCGCCAAGCGCGCAACTAGCTTCACAGCTCTACACGAACGCCGTGACATCCCTGTCGCGAAATCGTCCGGCGGCCACTCGGAGCTCGGCACTCGGCACTCAGCACTCGGCACCCGGCAGTCAGCGCTCGGCAGTCAGCACTCGGCACCCGGCACTCGGCACTCTAAGCACTCTGCTCGGCACTCGGCACTCAGCACTCGGCGCGGCGACCACTCAGCACTCGGCACCCGGCAGTCAGCGCTCGGCAGTCAGCACTCGGCACCCGGCACTCGGCGCTCGGCACCCGGCGCTCGGCACTCGGCAGTCAGCGCTCGGCAGTCAGCACTCGGCACTCGGCCAGTCGGCCAGTCGAGGCCGCACGTGCGAATGCGACGCCCCGTGCCCGCTGCACTTCGCTACGACGCACTTTTCAGAGCAACGCGCGTGGAGGCGTTTCTCCTCCGAGATTGCTTGCCAGAATGGCCACTATCAGGCGATTGAGTGAGATGCGCTGCTCATCGGCGATCGTCGCGAGCGCACGGTGCACCTGCGCCGGCATACGGATCTTCAGGACACCCGAATAAGCGCGCTCTGCGAAAGGGATGGGTGGGGATTCGCCGTTCCGCTTCATGCGCTCGACATCCGCGCACGTCGTCGACATGAGCGCCGCCAGCGCCGCCTCTGGCGTATCGCGCGTAGAAAATTTCCCAGGGAACTCCGAACAATGGGCAACGAAATCCTCTTCGTTCGGATCCCAAGTCACGCGATAGGTGTAGTGCTTGTGATCAGTCATTTTAGTTCCGGCTCGTTGCCCTTGGTTGGTCGTCGCCAGTGGCGGCCAGCTCCGCGCTCGCTGTTTTCCCAAATGAAACGCCAATTTTTCGGACCATGAAGGCAGCTTGCACAGGCGATGCCAGATCCACGTCGCTCCGTCTCGCGACCCGTCCGCGACGCCCGGAAATGGTGTCGCACCACTTTGTGGACTTCGAAAAGTAGCAGCGAGCGCCATCCTGCTGCCTCGCCTCTCCAAGATTGGTGTCACTATCGGCACCACCGTCGGCGTCTTGGAGATCTCCCTGCCAGGGGCGTGCAGCTGCTTCCAGAGCAAGCGGCCTGCGGCGAAGGCAGTCCTCGTCACGGCGATGATCCCCAACCTTGATTCGACCTCGTAGGTCTCGGTCCAGGTGCGGTGTTGCTCGGGGAGGCCGGGCAGGCCGGGCAGGCCGGGCAGGCCACGCGGGCCGGGGAGGTCAGGCGCGGCAGGCGCAATGGTCTCTCATCTATTCAGCACCACCTGTGCCGCCAGCACCGCCTGTGCCGCAGTACGCCCAATCGGCGCACTCGCGCTTTACGCCGACGTGTGTGGTCACGGGACACGGCGGGTTAGGGTCGTCGAAGCCGTTCGACTCCAGCGCGTTGATCAACTTGCCTGTTACCGCGTCGTACATGCGCGTAAAGGCGCCGTTGCCGGAATCGATCATCAGCATGGCGCACGACGTCGAGCTGTAGCTGACAAGCATTTCGCTGCAGTTTTCCGCCTCCAAATCGAGCTGGCAGGTGTCCTCGTGCCGAGAACAAAACTCCTCGACCGACAGGTACTCATGCGGGGGCGGGCACGCGTTCAGGTCGCCGCTGCCGCCCTGGCCGCCTCCTCCAAGATCGCTCACAGGCCCCGGCCCACCACTGCAGCCTACGGCAACCGCACAAGCCAGAGCCGTGCCCATCAAGCTCCAGCGGCCAGCCAACCAAGTGCGCGCCATCGCCAACGTGGTTGCCCAACCCGACACGCCTGCCAGAGTGTGCCGCGCTGTGCCGACCTCGACGTCGCCGGCTTTCACGCACTTTTCGGCTCGATTCCGCTCGAAGCCTTCCGCGTCACGCACCATGGCCGCGCCGAATGCGAGAAGCGTGCCGACAAGCGCGGCTACCAGCTTGCAGCTAGCAGCCCTCGTGCGGCTCGAGCGCGTCGCCTTCCAGCAGCGCCACGTCCGCCTGGTCTCGCAAGGCCATGCTGCGGCGACGCCCCTGATCGCGGCGTCCGGCTGTGCCGCGCCACACTGTGCCGAGACCAGTCCGGCTCATCGGCTGGTCCGTAGATTTGCGTAGCTTCGCGTCGTTTCTCTTTGACGTGCTCGGGCATGCAGGTTGCTTTGCCAAGACCATGCCGTACTCGACCTCGCCCTCGAAGTTGCCCTTGACCCTGCGCTCGTCCGCTCACGCCCTGCGCTGGACTTTGCTCGCGGCGCTGGGTGTGACGCCCTGCGCCGGACTGACGGCCTGTGGCGGATCCACAGCAGGCGACGCCGACGGCTCGGGCGGCACCTCCACGGAAGGCGGGACGGGTGGCACCAACGGTTCGGGGGGCGGCACGCTCACGGTCGGCCGCGAGTGCGAATCACCAACGCCTCTGCTCGCGGGGCAGGACACAGGGTTCATCAAGTGCGCGCAGGGCTTCACCAACCGCGTCGCGGCCATCGCTTGCCCGTCCGCTCTACCGCGCGACCAGGTGCTCGAGGCGGGGCACTACTACGACGGCATGGGTGGCGCCGATCCGAACGCGGTTCCAGAGCTGCCAGACGATCAATGTCTCCAAGATTCCGACTGCCCAGCGCCGCTTGGGTTCTGCGCTACGGCCCAGCTGGGCGGCGAGCCGGGACCCGCCTACGGCCAGTACAACTATTGCGACGCGGGCTGCTCGAGCGACGACGACTGCGGCGACGGCTGGCTGTGTGAATGCGGATCGCTGATCGGAAAGTGCGTGGATGCCAGTTGTAAAACCGACGCCGACTGCGCGGGCGATGGCCGCTGCGTTGGCACCAGTTTCAACAATGGCTGCTACAGCCAAACCATCTACGCTTGCGAAGAGCCAAACGATGAGTGCCTGTTCGATGGAGACTGCACGGAGGGTCGCACGTGTCAGATGAACGGACTGGGTACGACACGGACTTGCGAGTATCAGACCTGCGCGATCGGTCGGCCGTTCTTGGTCGACTTCGTCGCGCGCCGCGCAGCGCTCGAGCAGCGTTCCGATTGGCTGGTTGAACTCGAAGCCGTTTCGCTCGACCAGCTCGGCGCGACTGAGCGCGAGCGCTTGGCGGCGTATTGGTCGGATGTCGCTCTGATGGAGCACGCTTCGATCGCTGCCTTCGCTCGCTTTGCGCTCCAGCTGCTATCGGTGGGCGCGCCACACTTGTTGCTCGAACGCACCCGCGCAGCCGAAGCCGACGAAGCGCGCCACACGCGGCTGTGTTTTACGCTGGCTGCGCAGTACGGCGGGCGTGACGTGGGGCCGGGCACGCTTTCGATGCTGGGGGCGCTCGATGATCTTTCGCCCGAGACCATCTTGGCGACCACCGTGCTGGAGGGTTGCATTGGCGAAACCCGCGCCGCCCTCGAAGCTGCTCGCGCTCGCGAGCTGTGCATCGATCCCGTCGTGCGCGAAGTCCTCGCTACCATCGCACACGACGAATCGGCCCACGCCGAGCTGGCCTGGCGCTTCGCGGCCTGGCTCATCAACGAGCGACCAGCGCTGCGCGCAGTGTTCGAGAAAACTTTGGCCGACGCCCGCGAGCTGGCTTTTGGGCCAACGGCCACGGCCGCCGCTGCCACTGCCACTGCCACGTCCGCCGCGGCCGCTGCCACTGCCACTGCCGCTGCTGCCGACACTGCCACTGCCGCCACGGCCACGGCCACGTCCGCCGCTGCCGCTGCCACTGCCGCTGCCGCTGCCGCTGCCGCCACTGGCGCTGCGGAGACCTTCGCCTTTGCGGGCTCCGCGCGCTTCGGGGTGCTCGACGCGTCCGAGAAGGCGCGCGTCGAAGCGGAGGCTTGGGCGCTCGTCATCGATCCGAGCGCACGCGCGCTCCTGCGCAAAACGAGCGTCGCCGGCGCGGCCGCTCTTGCGCTGGGCGCTGCCGCCCAGTCTTGAACGAGCCGGGCCGCGCGAGAGCCGCGGCATCTGGTAGCTCGGGCGCGCGGTCCTGACGTCCCCGCACAGCGCCACTTCAGAGCACAGCGCCGCTTCAGAGCACGGCGCCGCTTCAGAGCACGGCGCCGCTTCAGGGCACAGCGCCGCTTCAGGGCACAGCGCCGCTTCAGGGCACAGCGCCGCTTCAGAGCACAGCGCCGCTTCAGGGCACAGCGCCGCTTCAGAGCACAGCGCCGCTTCAGAGCACAGCGCCGCTTCAGAGCTATCAACAACGAAAAAGTGGTGCCAATAGTGACCCCACTTTCATGAACTCAAGAACTCCCTCGCCTGCCCCGCCCGCAGGTCCGCCCGCAGGTCCGCCGGCGAGTCCGCCCGCGAGCTCGCCTACTGCACACCAGGAATCGGCCGAGACAAGGGTCGTGCGCGTTTGGCAGCAGCTGAGAGCGGCGGGCGTGCGCGCGCTCTCGCGTGCCGAGGTGGGGGTCGACCAGGCGCGCTGGGGTTTGCGGCGGCGCTACGGCACGCTCGGGCCACTCTTGCTCGTCAACTACTGCGGCTACGGCACGCTCACGCAAGCAACGCTGCGGGGCCGCGTGCTCGAAGCGGTCGAGTTCCCGCCTTGGCTGCCCGAAGACCGCGGTTTCGCCAACTTTCGGCACATGTGGCGCCGCTTCAATTCGAACGAGTTGCCGGGCGCCGAGGTGCGCGCGACTTGGGGGTCGTCGACAGTCACGGGCGTCACCGACGACGAAGGCTACTTCGAGCTGTCCTTGGTGCTGCCTCAGGGCGAGCCGAATCCGGGAAGCCGCGCGGGTGCGACCAACGAACCGACTCGTTCGACCGCGGCGAGCGGCGGCGACTGGCACGAGGCCGAGGTGGAGGTCATCGCTGCGCCTCTTCGCGGCTTCTTGCCCGTCCGGGCCCGCGCCCAGATCTTGATTCCGAATGCTGCCGCCGATTTCGGCGTCATCAGCGACGTCGACGACACGGTGTTGCAGTCCTACGTCACGCGCAAATTGCGCATGCTGCGCGTCACCTTGTTCGGGAGCCCTTTCACACGGCAACCGTTCGAGGGCACGACCGAGTTCTTTGCCGCGCTCGTGGCGGGGCTCAGCGGAAAAGCCAGAAACCCAGTCTTTTACGTGTCAAAGAGTCCCTGGAATCTCTACGACTTCTTGAACGCCTTTCTCGAGCGCCAGGGATTGCCGCGTGGGCCGCTCCTGCTGCGTGATATCGGCCTTCATGAAAAGCCGTCGCTCGAGTCCAAGACGCAGAGCATCGAGCAGCTGCTCACCACTTACGCCAAGCTCCGCTTCGTGCTGATTGGCGACAGCGGCGAGCACGACGCCGACATCTACCTCAGCGTGGCTGGGCGCTGGCCGGGGCGCATCATCGGCATCTACATCCGCGACTTGGGCGTGAGCGAAGCCACGCGCCAGCGGGTGCTGGGCGAGGCAGCAGAGCTCGGCACCTCGCTCACCTACGTGAGCCACGCAAACGACGCGCTGGAGCACGCGCGGGCCGCAGGGCTGGCCCGCTAGCCTCGGACCTCGGACCTCGCCTCGCCTCGCCTCGCCTCGCCTGGCGGCTCGCGCCTGGCGGCTGGCCCCTGGCGCCTCGCAAGGCCTGGCCCCTGGCGCCGACTAAAACTGGCACCCTTATTGGGGCCGCCTTCGGCGCGCGAAAAGGTCAACCTCCTTCCCATGACCCAGGTGCAGCTCATCGGTCGCAGCAGCTCCCATTTCACGCGCGTGACTCGGATGTTCGCCCACGAACTGGGCGTCGAGTTCACGCTCGTGCCGCTCTACGACATGGCTGAACTCGATCCGCAGCTTTACGCCGACAACCCAGCACTCAAGTTGCCGAACCTACGCGTCGATGGGTCTTCGCTGTTCGGCACCGAGAACATCTGCCGTCGTCTCGAGGAGCTGGCTTTCGCGGTTTCGGGCGCCGCAACCCGACGTGTCATCTGGCCCGAGCAGCTGCGCTCCGACTTGTCTCGGAACGCACAAGAGTTGGTCTGGCACTCGATGGCGGCGCAGGTGCAGCTGGTCGTCGGCCTCAATCTCGCCAAGCTGCCGCCAGAGAACCTCTTTTTCGCCAAGGCCCGCCTCGGCTACCGAGGCGCGCTCAGCTGGCTCGACCAGCACCTGGCAGCGAACCTCGCCGCCCTTCCCGCCAACCGCGACATCAGCCTATTCGAAGTGACGCTGTTCTGTTTGCTCGAGCACATCGTCTTTCGGCCGCTGCTGTCACTCGAGCCCTACCCGGGGCTGCGGGCCTTCGCAGCCAACTACGGCGTCCGGCCCTCCGCGCTCGCAACCTCCTACCAAGTCGACGTGCTGCCCGCTTGAGGTCGCGCGCCCAACGTTCGCGGCTTTCGCCAGGCGTTGGCGTGATCGCAAAGTCCGAGCGTGCCGCGCTGCGCCAAACCGACGGCCCCCGACTCCTTGTCGCGCTTTCGCCGCGACTCTTTGTCGCGCTTTCGCCGCGATGCTGGCAGCAGCGCTGTGGGTGACTCCGCGCTTCGACAAGGGCCCGCCCCTGGCGACCATCCCGAAGGCGCTGGCTCGGCTGGTGCAAGACGCGAGCAATCGGGCCGGGGCTCAACGAGGCGAACTGCTCGTGGTGGTCGGTCGCCAACGCGCCGGCCCGAACTCGAGGCCGTCGTTTCCCTGATCGGCTGACGTGCGCGCGTGCAAGGCGCCACAGGGCCTCGATATCTGCCGAATTCAAGTCGTCCCCACGGCAGCGCCAATCGATGCGCCACTCCGCGAGCGAGGCCTATCTCCGGGACATCTACCGAACAACCCACACAGACTGCTCGAGAGCTTCGTGCGTTGCTCTTGACGAGCGCACGCGCGTGCAGCGCAGTGCAGTGCACTGCAGCGCTGTGCAGCGCTACAAAACCAAACGTACCTTCTCTAAGAGAGCCTGCGTATTTTCGCCCGTTCACAGCAATTTCTGATAACATTCATCAGTCGAATTGGTTGCGAACATGCCTCGATCCGAACCCCACGACGACGCGCGCTTGCAGCCAACGCTACCCTTTCGAACCTGGGGTGGCGCGCGTTCGGGTGCAGGTAGGCCTCGGGCTCGGAACTCACGAGTAGCGCACGGTGCGCGCGCTGCACACCGCAAGCACCAGCCTGTGCACGTCACGCTGCGCGTGCGCGCAGGCTTGCCAAACTTGCGAGAACGGCCCCTATTCTTGCAGATCAAGCAAGCGCTCGCCCAGTCGAACGAACAGCAACCCGAGCACTTCCGACTCGTGCACTATTCAGTGCAAACGAACCATTTGCACCTCATCGCGGAGGCGAGCCATGGCTCGGCGCTTGCTCGCGGCATGCAGGGCCTGGCCATTCGCATCGCGAAGCGTCTCAATGCGATGCTCCAAAGGCGTGGAGCCGTTTTTTCCGAGCGCTACCATGCTCGGACACTGCGAACGCCTCGCGAGGTCCGCATGGCGCTGGCCTATGTGCTGCTCAACCGGCGCCACCATTGGGGCGAACGCGCGACGATGCTTGCGCCGTGGGGCACGGATGCCTGTAGCTCGGCGGGCGAATTCGACGGTTGGCGCCCGCTTGCCGGAATCGAAATACCGCCGCCGCAACCTGACATCATGCGCCCCGGTCGATCCTTCTTGCTGGCGGTGCTGTGGCGCAAGCACGGCTTGATCGATCTCGACGAAATTCCAGGGCGCGAGCGCGAACGTAGGCGAATGCAGCCAAGCACAGCCAACCGCGAGCGCGGCCGACCGCGAGCGTAGGCGACCGCGAGCGTAGGTCGGCTACGCGTTGCTGGACCAGCGGGAGCCAGGGCAGCATCGCCTGCTGCGGCTTTTATGCGGTCTCCGGGCGCCCGAAGCAGCGGTGAACAGCGGTGAACAGCGGTGAACAGCGGTGAACAGCGGTGAACAGCGGTGAACAGCGGTGAACAGCGGTGAACAGCGGTGAACAGCGGTGAACAGCGGTGAAC
>JBBQHO010000129.1:0-10979 GCA_038324055.1 Polyangiales bacterium
TCGCTCTCGATGGCCGGGCCCATGTGCCACCACACCGGTTTGCCATGATAATCCGCGCGGGTATCCGCAAAGGTCACCAGCGGAAAGGTCTCGAACGCTGGGGGGTTCGCATGGCAAGCGAGGCATTTCAGGTCGATGAGCCTCTGAACCTGGCACCAGTTCACCGTTCGCTGCCCTGAATCAACAGGCGCCACCGCGTTCCCCCCTGATCCACCGGCGGGCCCATCCGGGTCGTGCGACCCCGTATCAGCGGCGGCGTCCAGCCCTTCGCCCTCGCAGCTGACTTGCAGCAGAACAGCGCAGGCCAGCGCGAGGTCTCGACCACGACTGATGAGATTGAGCCGAGGGCGTTGCGGGCGACGAGTCTTCACTTGTCCAGAGAGAGCGTCCCCCCAGAAAACGGTTCAGCTTTCTCTGATGGCTCGGGTATTGCTTTGCGTGCCTTCGTGAACCGCTTTTTCTTTTCATCGCGTGGATATCAATCACGAACTTTTGGGGGACCCGGCCAGGAAGCCGCTTTTTTACCCTTACTTTGGGTCATAAACGCCCCAAGCGTGGCAAAAACGAGCCTGGCTGCGCGTTCAGCCATGGGCGAGCTGAGAAGGCGAGCCCGAGCGTGATTGTCCATGCGTCAGAGCGCGGGTGCGCGCTGCCCCCGCTCACGGGTTCTCGCCGCCTGGCTCTCGCGTTGGGTGTAGTCGGTGCAAGCATGGTCCTAGCTTCACCAGGAAAGAGTGAAGACCTTCGCACGTTGTCGGTGCTTGCTGCGTTTCCCGTACACGTGAGTGACAAGGCGGAAGCATCCGACGTTCGATTGAAACGATTGCGCGAGATCGCTGACGCCATCGATGCTGCATCCGCGAGTCCGCGCGATCGCGCAGCGCTGCTGACGCTGGTGCGTTTCGAAACGAATGCGGCCGGCTATGTCCACGAGGGCCGCTGCGCCGATGGCCCACGTGGCAAGGCCGAGTGCGATGGGGGCAAGGCGACGGGTCACTTTCAGTTGCACGGCGAGGTGTCCGAAAGCCTCGCGGAGCAGGCCAAGCGCGCCATCACAATCTGGCGGTTTGGTCTCAAGCGCTGCGGACGCGTGACGCGCGACGACTACGCTGCGGCATTTTCTTCGTACGGAAGCGGAGGCAAGTGTGGTCTTTCGTCGTACACGAAGAGAGCCGCGTACCTGCGTTCAATCGCTGGAAGACTCTGAGTGAGGCCGCGGCGTGGCTACGGCGACTTGCAGGCTTGCACAACGGGCTTGCACAACCTTGCACAAGCACTTGCACAACCGGCTTGCACAAGGGCGTCGCCGAGGGCTCGAAGCGATCAGCTGCGAATCATGGAAACCCCTTCCAAAAGTGGTGGTGCGTCGAGGTAGGTGCGCTCTCGAGAGCGGATTGTGAGGCTGGCACGCCGCCTGCAAAGACACTCCTCGACGGGCAGCATCTTTTAGGAGGACATATGATCAAAGCAATCGTGACAATGACAGTTCTGGGCACTTTGGTGGGGGCGACAGGCTGTGCGGTCGAAGGCGAAGAGGAAATCCGCATGACGTCGGCTTACCTCACGGGCGCGGACTGCTTCACCAACTCGGGCATCAACCCCATGAAGGCCGCATTGGCCGTGTCGATGGCCGGCGAAATGGGCCGTCTGGACGCCGTAGTCGACCTCAAGCTCGCGAACGGCGCAGTGGCCGTTTCGGACACTGGCCTGGCTCGTTGCGCCGCCCGCGGCGTCACCGGCTGCCCCAATACGGCATCTATCCTGGGCATGCAGAACACCACCGTGAACGGCTTCATCAGCCGGACTTCGTTCAACGCCGTCTCTTTCCGAGAAGACCTCAAGGCGTCGTTCGACCGCCAGCGCAACCACGAGAACAACCTGCGCATGAACTACCCGGCCCTTTTGCCCAGGGACCACACGCTCACCGAAACGACGATGACGAACTACGGCGCCTGCGGCATCCACTACGATTTCTTCGCCCAGGGCGACAAAATCGCGAACATCGAAGAGCGGCTGGTGTTCTTTGGCGGCGACAACAACCCGTTCTTGGACTTTCGCTTGACTGGAACGACGATCAGCATCGACCCCACAGGTACGATGAACGGTGACACAACCACCTCGTCGGGCTCGTGTACGCTGGGCTGCTACGCCTACAGCACCGCGCTCACCAACACCTGTTGCTCGTGCGACGGGGCACAAGGCCTGTACAAGGTCGCCCCCTGGGACCGGAGAATGCTCTACTGCGCCAAGTAAGCCTCACTTGCTCCCGTCTTCCAACGGTCGCTACCCTGCGGGGTGGCGGCCGTTGGTCATTTGCGGCTCGTGGCTGTGGAAGAACTGCAGAAGACAGGCATTTGGACCAGGTTGTCTCGAAATAATACAACCCGAGACTTTCCTTTTTCTGAGAAGCTCCGTGATACCTTTTGAGGAAAGGTGAAGATTCCGTTTTTGCAATTAGGGACCGCGCAGCTGCTTCGGCTGACCGCGCCGCTGCTGTTGGGTTTGGTCGGCCTGACCCATTGCTCTCTGCTTTACGATCTGAGCGTCACTCAGTGTCAGACCACCAGCGACTGTCGCGCTCGCGGCGCAGCCTTCGAGGGCAGCGTCTGTGAGGCTTCGCTGTGCATCACGGATCCGGGCGGATCAGACCAGGACGGCAACACGGGTGGGAACGCTGGTGGAGCCGGAGTGGAATGCACCAACAACGGTGAGTGCATCGACGCCAATTTTGGCAATCCGTACGTGTGTCGCGATGGCAGCTGCCTTGCGCTGACGACGCCCGACCAGTGCCCCATCGTGTTGGGAGCGGGGCAGGACAACAAGAATCTTCGCCAGGCGGAGCCCATCCTGATTGGAGCGTACTCGTACGTCGACCCGACGGCGCCGCGCCTTTCCGTGCCTACGCTCAACTACGAGTTGGCCATCGACGAAGTGAACGAAAAAACGCGGGGCGGCCTACCGGGTGGTCCCAACGGCAGCCTGCGTCCCTTCGTTGCCATTGTCTGTTCCGGCACCAATTCGCCCGACTTGGACGCCAGTCTGAGTCACCTGATCGACGACGTCCAAGTGCCGGCGGTCATTTCGTCTCTTTTCACCAGCGATCTGCTCAGCGCCTTCCAGAGCCACGCCAAAGCCAAGTCGGTCTTCTTCTTGAGCCCTTTGGAAGCCGACAGCACGCTGACCATCGCCGAAGACGACGGTCTGATGTGGCACATGCTGGCGCCAGCCCGCGACCTCTCGCCGGCCTATGTTCCGCTCCTGGCGCGCACGGAAGCCCATGTGCGCGCGCTACATGGCCTCTCGGAGGCCGACCCGATCCGGGTTGCTCTACTGGAGGCCAAAACACCGTTCTTGACGGACATGGCGGACGACGTGTTTGCCACAGCGGAGTTCAACGGTGAAGGCTCGGTGGCGAACGAGGCCGCGGATAACCTGCTGCGTCTGCGCTTCGATTCTTCGCTGGAAGTGGTCAATCCCGATGTATCGCCGGCATTGTCTGCGCTACTGGCGTTCCGCCCTCACATCGTCATCGCGCTGACCAGCGGAGAGTCGGTTTCTTTGATCGGTGGGCTGGAGGGCGGCTGGAACCCCGCCTGGGGCCCCAAGCCCTTCTACTTGACCTCACCCTATGTGTTTGGGCGCGCGGACTTGACCGCGTCCACGCTCACCGAGCTTCGGAGCAGGCTCTTGGGCGTCAACTTCGCCGCCGCCACGGAGACCACGCTGTATGATCTGTATCTGTCCAAACTGAAGAGCACCTACGACGTGGGCTTTTCTCTGGATGGGTCCGAAAATTTTTACGACGCGGCCTATTTCCTGATGTACGCCATTGCCGGCTCGGGGGACCCACCGCGCTTGACGGGTCGCGAAGTGGCCGTGGGCATGACGCGCCTCATCAGCGGGAAGGTCCTGTTCGACGTGGGACCCAGCGACGTGAACGACATCGTGGGCACCTTACGCGGCAGCTCGACCTCCAAGATCGCATTGCAAGGAACGATGGGCCCCCCCGACTTCAACACCACGACCGGCGCGCGACGTGGGCTGCCCAGCATCTACTGCATCGATGCGGCGGGCGCATACGTGCAAAATGCCATGACCTACGATCCGGTGACTCACCTGCTCGAGGGGTCGCCCGTTTGCGTGGAGAACTTTCCACAATGAAAGCCCGACGCTCCGCAAGGACACTGGCTTTCCGAGTCTGGGCCTTCCAAGTCTGGGCTTTCCGAATCTGCGCTCTCGAAGTCTGGGCCTGGGGTGCCGGAGCTTTGGCCGTGGGCGGCTTGGCCGGATGCACGGGGCCCGTCGAGCCGGTGGGCACGACTACGCAATCCATTTTGGGCGGTACGCCAAGCGAACGGCCAGCGGTAGTCATGCTGGTGGCGCGCGACGCGGACGGCGACCGGCTTTGCACCGGCACGTTGCTGGCGCCCAATGTCGTGCTGACCGCCCGTCACTGCGTGTCGTTGTTCCAGGCTGGCACGTTTTCCTGCACGCTGGATGGCAACCTGGATTTGTCTCGAACGCGTTTGCCGGCGGACGCTGGAGCGATGGGGGCTCCCTTGGCCCCTGAGTCCGTCGAGGTCTTCGAGGACTCGACGCCCGACATTTCTGTCCCGAGCGCGCGCGGCAGCCGCATCTTCGCGCCCAATACGGATACGATCTGCCGGAACGACATCGCGCTCGTCGTACTCGACCGCGAATTGGCGAGGGCCCCGGCTCCGGTTCGTCTGGAACGGGGCGTCACCCGAGCCGACGAACTGATCGTGGTCGGGTACGGCACCAACGACGACGCGGTCACCCAGCGCCAAGAGCGGTCCGGTGTCGCGGTTTTGGATGTGGGCAGCAGCGACTTCTCCACGCCCGTTGGCAGCGCGGTACCACGGACCTTCGTCACTGGACGAGCGGCCTGCCCGGGGGACAGTGGCGGGCCCGCGTTGTCGGAAGAGACGGGCGCAGTCGTAGGGGTCTTTTCGCTCTTCCGCGGGAGCTGCGAGAGTTCTGAAGTGAGGAACTTCTATTCCGAGGTCGCGCCCTACGGTGACTTGGTGCGTGAGGCCTTGCTCGCGGCTGGTCACGAAGCGAAAGCAGAGCCCAGCGGAGGCGCCGCTGATGGTGCGGCCGGCGCAGGAGGTCAGGGACCGGTGCCGGAACCGCTCGACGCGCCCTCAGGCTGCGTGTGGCGGGCGCCATCGCGGGACGGCTGGTGGTGGGCCGCGATTCTCCTCTTGGCCGTGTGTAGCGGACGGCGAGCCCGTCTCGACGAAGGGGCATGACGAATGGATCCAAAGGACGACGAAACCACGATTGCCAAGGTGGCTCGAGCCGAGAAAATACCTCGAGAGCTCTACCCCTGCCTGCTGGTGCTCACAGGCCGCTCGTTGGGAAAGGCCTTTCGCCTGGACAAGCCGCAGTTTTCCATTGGACGCGGCGAGACTTCCGACATCCGCCTCGAAGACGACGGCGTCTCGCGGCTGCATGCCAAGATCATCACGCTGCCCGACGGCGTGCTGATGATCAAAGACTTGGGTAGCACCAACGGTACGTTCGTGAACGAAGAGGCGGTGAGCGCTCAGCCGCTGCGAGACGGCGACCGGATCCGCATCGGCGCAACCACCGTGATCAAGTTCACGGAGCAAGATGCAGTCGAGGTCGATCTGCGTGACCAGCTCTACAACGCCGCTACCCGCGACGGCCTGACCGGCGCGCTCAATCGACGGGCGTTCGAAGAATTGATGGCGCGCGACCTGCCGTACTGCAAGCGCCACAAAAGCGCGTTGTCGGTCGTGTTGTTCGATATCGATCATTTCAAGAAGATCAACGATACCTTCGGTCACGTCGCGGGCGACGAAGTCCTCAAGCAGTTGGTTCGCCGAGTTCAGGCAACCATTCGAGCCGAAGACTCGCTGGTGCGTCTGGGCGGCGAAGAGTTTTGCGTGGTTCTGGCTGGTATCGACGAGGCCGGCGCTGTTTTGGCGGCCGAACGCATCCGGAAGGGGGTGGGCAGTCAGAACTTCGCAGTCGGCGACGTGTTCATCCAGGTCACGCTTTCCTTGGGCGTGAGCCAATACGATCCCGACCAGCACGCGAACCTGGAGGCGCTCATGCATGTAGCCGATCAATGCCTCTACGATGCCAAACGGTCAGGAAGAAATCGCGTTTCGGTCCAGAGCAGTGGCCCCAGTAGCCACAGCCGGCGGACCGATCCCGTCCCTCGCAAGCGCTCTTGAGCGAGCTTTGCCGTTCGGTGCGGAGACGCGCAGGCCGACGGTCTGCCGGCTCGCGCTCAGCGCAAGACCAGCCACGAGAGCAGCACGACGATCAAACTCAAGCCGCCGATCAGTAGCGGCAGCGGAATGAAGTCGGCGGGAGGAGCCGAACTTGCCGAACCGAGCTGCGGTTGTCCGTTCGGCGTCGCGTTGAGGTAGTGGCCAACGGGCGGAGCGAGGGAACCCGTACGGTGCCAGCCAGAATGCTCGTCGGCTGTAGCAGGCGGCGTTCCGATTGCCGCAGGACGTGGCGTTGCGGGTGATGCGGAAAGCGCTGGGGCCTCCGAGCGAGTCGCGACCAGAGTGGGTCCGTCATCGACATCTTCTTGTGGGGTCCGCACGGTGACGGGACCCGATGGCGGGGCCGACGGCAATTGCGTGGAGGCCGTAGGCGGCTCCATTTCTTGCAGATTTTGCAAGAAATTTTGATACGCCACGGTGGACTGGGTCTTGGTCTTGCGCTGCAATTCCGAGACGATCGCCAAAGCCTCCGGCGCCATGCGTTCGCGGACCAGGCGCGCCAAATCCGCCTGCGTGATGTTCATCCGTTGCTCCCACAACCAGTGCTCCAGGGCGTGGCGCATGGCGTCGGCGCTCTCGAAGCGATCGGCCGGACGCTGCTCGAGTGCTCGACGAACGATCAGCTCCAGACCTGGCGGGTAGTTCGGATCAATTTCGGAAGGAAGCTGGTAGGTGCCCACCAGAATTTTCGTCATGGCTTCGGGACCATTGCCGAAAGGTCGCGCGCCCAATGTCGCTACGTAGAGAACGCAGCCCATGGCGTACACGTCCACGCGACGGTCGCAGGGGTCGCCGGTGATTTGTTCGGGCGCGAGATAGCCGAATTTGCCTTTGACCTCACCAGTCTTGGTGCGCTCGTGCAGCTGGTACTTGGCCTTGGCGACGCCAAAGTCGGTTACCTTTACTTGGCCTTGGAGCGAAATGAGAATGTTCGGAGGCGAGACGTCGCGGTGGATGACCCCCAAGGGGTTGCCGTCTCCATCGACCGCCTCGTGCGCGGCGTGAAGGCCAGCGCAAGCGTCCGCCGCGATTCGTACTGCGAGAGCATGAGGGAGCGGCAAGAAGCCACCCTGCGCACGGAGCAGACCACCCAGCGATTCGCCAGCGATCCATTCCATGGCCATGAACAGAACCGTCTTTTCTCGGTTCAGTTCGAACGTCTCGCAGACGTTGGGGTGACGAACAGCCGTGGCGATCGTGGCCTCGTCGATGAACATGCGCGCGTAGTCCAGATCGTCCGCGAACTCTGCGCGTATGACCTTGATGGCGACGGTCCGTGAGATGCCTCCGCTACCCTCGGGCTCGGCCGCCCAGACATGGGCCATCCCGCCACTAGCCAACAATGCAAGCAGTCGATACCGCCCGACACGTGATCCCACGACGAGGCCTTCCTCTCCCGAGGTGCCAGAATCGCCGTGAGAATGAGGCAAAGACAACAGTTCTACTTTTTTTGTGGTGAGCGGACTCGCGGCACGTAAGGATGAGTACCGAGCGTTTTGACTATGGTCCACTTCCTCCAGACTCTTGGCAAGTGCAGCGGGAGAGGACCTCTGTGACGATCGGTAGCAGCGGCCGCGAGCAGTTCTTGAATCAGTACCTGCGTCTCACTTTGCTAGGTGAAGGTGGCATGGGTGAGGTTTGGGCAGCGCGGGATACATCAGCACTCGGTGTACGAATCGTCGCACTCAAGACAACGAAGCAGCAAGGAACGGAGGCCGCCAAAGTTCTGTTCGACGAAGCGCGTATCGCCTCACAGATCGATCACCCCAACGTCTGCCGCGTGCACGAGTTCGGACGCGTGGGTGACACCCAGTATTTGGTTTTGGATTGGTGCGATGGAGCCAGCCTGCACGAACTGCTGCAGAGCATGACTGAACAGGTGATCCCACTGGAGCTCTCGGCCTGGCTGGGGATTCAGGTTGCAGCGGGGTTGCACGCCGCACATGAAGTGCGGGACGATCAAGGCGAGCCGCTGGGCGTTGTGCATCGCGATGTTTCGCCTCAAAACGTGCTCCTGAGCCGTGGCGGTGGGGTCGCGGTGACCGACTTTGGCGTGGCCAAGGCTGCCGGCCAGGCTCACCGGGCGACAGAGACAGGCGAGGTCAAGGGCAAGCTGTCGTACATGGCCCCCGAGCAGGTGCGCTCCAAGAACGTCGACCGGCGCGCGGACGTGTTCGCTTTGGGCTGTGTACTTTATCAGATCACGCTGGGCCGACGCGCTTTCGCAGGCACGGACGCGCTGTCGACGATGTATCAGATCGTCGAAGGACGCATTGCGCTGCCCCATAACTTGCAGCCCGACTATCCCTTGGGACTCGAAAGCGTCGTCATGCGTGCTTTGGCCCGCGACCCGGCGGAACGCTTTCAAACGGCAGGCGAGCTGGGTGCAGCACTCCAGGACTGGCTCTTCGAGACCAATCAGCGCGTCACCGAGAAGCATCTGGCTCGCTTGCTGGAGGAGCACCTGGGCGAAAAAATCGCGGCCAGAAACCGTGTAATATTCGAGCAGGCTCGGGTGTCCACCCAGTTGGAGGCCACCCAGCCCGAGACCGATACGGCGGCTGCCGTGGCCTCCGGAACCAGCGACGACCAGACCCAAACCACCCTAATCGAGGGCACTGCCCCTCATAGCTCGCGCGGATTGCGGCTCACTTTGCTGGGGGCCGTTCCGGCGTTTCTGATGCTGATGGGGCTGTGGTTTTGGTTGCAGCCTGGCGCGTCGCGCCCCGTCGGTTCGGGCGACGCCCCAGTCCCCGCCTCTGCCCAGGCTGCGCCTCGACAAAGCGACGACGGAACGTTGATGCCTCTGAAGCTGTCGACTCCCGCTGCCGTTATGATCGAAGTCTCAGTGAAACCCAGCGACGCAGAAATCTACTCGGACGGAAAGCTCCTGGGAGTCGGTCAGGCGGAGCTGTCCCGTCCTGCCGGCTCAGGCTCAATCGAGCTCTCTTTCCGCAAAGACGGCTTCGTTCCGTCCACACGCAGCGTGTTGCTCGATCGGAGTCGCCAGCTGGAAGTCCAACTCGTAGGCATCAAGCCCAGCAGCGCCGCGACGCGCCCCACGCCCAAGGTTGACCAGGCGGGCACTGGCGGACGACCGGCCACCCTGACCAAAAAACCGCCCCGTCGTCTCGACGTCGACAATCCCTTTGGCCCTTCGGGTTCGCCATGAGATTCAGAAGCGCAGTCCTAGGACTCGTGGCTTTGGGTGTTTTCCCCCACCCAGCGCTCGCAGGTGAAGCCGAGGCTGCGCCCGAGGCCGCCGTCAAAGATCCAGAAAGCCAGGCGCGCACAGAAGCCGCAGAACGCTTTCAGAAGGGTTTGGCGTTCTACGGCGAAGGCGACTTCCAATTGGCGCTCATCGAGTTCGAGCGAGCGCACCAGTTGGTGCCCGATTTTCGGGTGCTCTACAACATCGGTCAGGTCGCCATTCAGCTCGGGCGCTTCGCACGTGCGCGCACTGCCTTGGAGGCGTACTTGCGAGAAGGCAACGCGCAGCTGGACGAGGAACGCCGCGCCGCTGTTTCCAAAGATCTGGAAATGCTGCGGGGTCGCACTGCATTTTTGGTTGTGTCTGGCGCACCGGACGGCGCCGAAGTCTTGATCGACGAACTACCCCAGGGCGAGACCCCCTTGGCCGGGCCGCTGCTGTTGGATGCAGGAGAACACCGCGTCGTCGTGCGCAAGCCCAAACACAGGCTCTTCACCCGCTGGCTGACGTTGGCCGGAGCGGAACGACTCGAACTCAGCGCGGTGCTCGAAGCCGACAGCGACAATTCTGTCGTTGGAGCGCAGCCGGGCCAGGTCCAGCCCGTTTCGGAACCGACCAAGTCCGCAGAGGGCGCTGGCAGTCCGTACTTGACCGCGGGCTGGGTGGCAGCAGGAAGCTTGGCCGCGGGCGCCCTAGCGACCGGAATTGCCGGTCTGGTTCACGCCAACGATCTTCAAGCGCTACGGGCTGAGCCCGATCCCGATCGGTCAGCGCTGGAGGCCAAGTCCGCCCAAGCCAGCACCTGGTTTCTGGCCACTGACATCTTGGCGGCCACCGCGCTGGCGACGGCAGGTGTGACATTGTACTTCACGCTCGCACAGGACAACGCGACTTCGCATTCTACGACATCTGCATCCATGCAATCTTTGAAGGTGGGCGTTGGACCCGGATCTGTGCGTCTTTTTGGCACATTTTGATCGCTGCTCGCCGCGCGTAAGAAGGAAAACAAACCGATTCGACTTAGTTCCTCTGCGCTCGTGCCGTATCTTTCCGAACAAACCTTAGGGAGAGGGCAATCATGAGAAACTGGATTTGGGCGAGTACGGTATTGATGGGTGTGATGGGCACTGGTGCGGCGTGTACGAGCACCACCGTCGATGACACTGGCGGTATGGGCGGAGAAACCGGCGGCAGCGACACCGGTGGCACGTCGAGTGGCGGCACGTCCACGGGTGGCACGTCCACCGGCGGCACCGATGCAGGTGGAATGGGCGGGATGGGCGGAATGGGTGGAGGCAGCGGCGGCAGCGCCCCGTTGACCCTGGCCGAAGCTTGTACGGCGCGTTGTGAGACCACGACCAGTATCGGTTGTACCGACAACGAAGATCAGTCCGCTTGTGAGACGGACTGTGAAGGCGGCGCTTTCCCGGGCTGCGAAGACGAGTACGAAACGCTCAAGTTTTGCGAGAGCCAGGACGTCG
>JBBQHO010000130.1:0-10842 GCA_038324055.1 Polyangiales bacterium
CCAGAGCGCGGGCGAGGTGAACGAGAAGGCCAACCAGGCCGCTGCGCGCGGTTGGGAACTGTTCGCTGGCAGTCCGGGATCGCGCGGCGCCGTCTGGTGCCTGCGCCGTCCGGGGCCTGCGCCGCTGCGTGACAAAGCGGGGCAATGAACGCTACCGATCGAGGATTTCCGCGCCTGACTTCGCGCGAAGGACCGTGCTATGGCAGCCGCCGCTCATGAACGCCCCGAGCAAAAAGCCTGGATTCCCGGTCCCCGAGCTGCTCATTTTTCGAGGTGTTCGAGCAGTAGATCCCGCCCGGTCGCTCGACCAAATCCTGGATGTGGTCGTCGAGCGCGGCACGGTCAAGCACGTGGGTGTCGCTGCAGGTGATGCGTACGTGAGTGCCGAAGGCGCGCGCATCGTCGAAGGGGCCGGCAGGTGGTTGCTCCCCGCGTTCGTCGATCTCCACGCACATCTGCGCGAGCCCGGCCAAGAGTACAAAGAAGACGTCTTCTCTGGCCTGGATGCCGCCGCGGCTGGTGGTTACGCGCACATCTGCGTGATGGCGAACACCAAGCCGGTCAACGACTGCCGCGCCATCACCGAACTCTTGATTTCTCGCGGACGCGAGCACGGCGGGCCACGCCTGCACCCCATCGGTGCTGTCACTCGCGGCATGAAGGGCGCGGAACTTTCGGAGATTGGCGACCTGCGCGAAGCGGGCGCGGTCGGGATCAGCGATGACGGCGTGTGCGTCATGAACGCCGCGGTGATGCGCCGCGCCTTGGAATATGCACGCACCTTCGACATTCCAGTCATCCAGCACGCTGAAGATCACGATCTGACGGCTGGCGCCTCGATGCACGAGGGCGTCGTATCGGCCCGCCTGGGTCTACGCGGCTGGCCACGCGTCGCCGAGGACATCATCATTGCGCGCGACATCCTACTGACCGAGTACGTCGGTGCGCGCTACCATGCGGCTCACCTTTCGACTTCGGGTGCTGCGCGTCTCGTCAGCGAAGCCAAGTCACGCAACCTCCGCGTCACCGCGGAGGTGACACCTCACCACCTGCTCCTCACCGACGCGTCCGTCATCGGCTACGACACGGCCTGTCGGGTGAATCCGCCCCTGCGTGAAGCCTCCGACGTCTCGGCTCTGCGGCGCGCCTTGGCCGACGGTACCATCGACGCCATCGCCACCGACCACGCGCCGCATTCGCGGCTCGAGAAGGACCTGGAATTCGCCGAGGCGAGTCCAGGCATGATGGGCCTCGAGCTTTGTCTTGGCCTGCTCGTGCAACTGGTCGGTCAAGACGGTCTGACTTTGAATCGCCTGGTCGACGCGCTGAGCCAAGCGCCCGCGCGCATCGCTGGTGTCGACGTTCCCACCATCAAAGAGGGCGCGCTCGCCGAGTTGGCCCTGGTCGATCCGAGCGCAACTTGGGTCCCTGCCCAGCGACGTCTCAAGACCAAAAGCCTCAATTCGCCGTTCTTGAAGACAGAGCTGAGCGCCAAAGTGCTGATGACGGTCGCCCATGGCGCCGTCGTGTTCGACGAAGAAGGAGCAACACCGTGACCCGAGCCTATGTAGCCCTCGCCGATGGAACCATCCTCACAGGAACGAGCTTCGGCGCCGATGGTGTCGCGACCGGGGAGGTCGTCTTCACCACCGGCATGACGGGCTACCAAGAGGTACTGACCGACCCTTCCTACAGCGGACAGATCGTCACGATGACGAGCCCCCACATCGGCAACACCGGTGTGAATACGACCGACCCAGAGAGCACCAACAGCAAGCCCCAAGTGGCCGGCTTCATCGTGCGCGACCCGAGCCCGCTCGTGTCGAACTACCGCAGCGAGCAATCGCTGGGCGACTACTTGAAAGCGCACGGCGTGATCGGCATCGGCGGCATCGACACTCGTCGACTCACCCGCCTGCTACGCGACAAAGGCTCGCAAAACGGTTGCATCGGTACCGGTAACCCCGACGATCTGGTCGACTTGGCCCGCAAGGCGCCCTCGATGGAAGGCCTGGACCTGGTCGAACGCGTCGGCCCGAAGGAAAGCTACCAGTTCACCGAGAGCCTAGGCGAATGGTCGCCGAACCACATGGGCCAGAAGATGGTGGCTCAGCAAGGCAGCGAACGTTTCAAGGTCGTAGCCTTCGACTTCGGAGCCAAGCGGAACATCTTCCGCTGTCTGGTGTCTTCGGGTTGCGACGTCACCTGCGTGCCGGCGCGCACCAGCGCTGCCGAAGTGCTCGCCCAAAATCCGGACGGTATTTTCCTGTCGAGCGGTCCAGGGGATCCGGCCGCAGTTGGCTACGCGATCGACACGATCAAGGAATTGTTGGGGAAAAAGCCGATGTTTGGCATCTGCCTCGGGCACCAGTTGCTCGCTCGCGCCCTGGGCGGAGCAACGTACAAGATGAAGTTCGGCCACCGCGGCCTGAACCAGCCCGTGCAGGACTTGTCGACTGGCCGCGTGGAAATCACCACGCAAAACCATGGGTTCGTCGTCGATGTGAATTCCCTCGGCGGCAATGCCAAGAGCAGCCATCTCCACTTGAACGACGGCACCAACGAGGGTTTGGACGCTCCCGGCGCACGCGCCTTCAGCGTGCAATACCATCCCGAGGCCGCTGCCGGTCCGCACGACGCCTTCTACCTCTTCAAGCGATTCACCGACCTCATGCGCGGCTAAGCCGTTCCCGTCCCTCTCGATTTTCATTCGTATCGATTTCGATTCGCATCGCCTCGGAATCCCCTCGTCTTCGACCGCACCTCATGAACCCCCGCACTATTCATTTCGTTTCGCTCGGCTGTCCAAAAAACAGAGTCGACAGCGAAATCATGCTGGGGACTGCGCGGTACGAAGGCTTCACCCACGTAGCCGACGCGGCCGACGCCGAGGTGATTGTTGTCAACACCTGCGGTTTCATCGACGCCGCCAAGAAGGAGTCGATCGACACCATCTTGGAAATGGCCGAGCACAAGAAGACCGGGTCTTGCCAAAAGTTGGTGGTCACGGGTTGCCTTTCGCAACGCTACGCGGGTGATCTCTCAGCGGGTTTGCCCGAGGTCGACCACTTCCTGGGTTCCAGCGACATGCCGAAGATCCGGCAGGTATTGACGGAGAAGGCCGATCGCATGTTGGTCGGCAACCCAGCCGATTGGGTGATGACACAGAGCGACGCGCGCACGCTGTCGACTCGCGGAGCGAGTGCGTACGTGAAGATTGCCGAGGGCTGCAACCGCAGCTGTTCGTTCTGCGTGATCCCGAACTTGCGCGGTAAGCAGCGCAGCCGTTCGATGGATGACGTCGTGCGCGAGGTGGAAAACCTGGTGTCGCAGGGCGTGCTCGAGGTGAATCTGGTCTCCCAAGACACCATCGCGTACGGCCGCGATCGTTCGGATGGCGCGAACCTGACCGAGCTTGTCGGACGAATTGCGGACGTGCGCGGGCTGGCCTGGCTGCGGGTATTTTATCTCTACCCGGAGAAGATGACCGACGAGCTGATCGATCTGATCGGTGGCCACCCGACGATCGTGCCGTATGTCGACATGCCGCTGCAGCACGCTGCCGACGGCATGCTGCGGCGCATGCGGCGCGGTCACGGCGGCAAACGGCTCTACGATCTGGTCGAGCGCATGAAGAAACGCATCGACGGCCTCACCTTCCGCACCGCCTTCATCGTTGGGCACCCCGGCGAAACAGAAGAAGAGTTCCAAGAGCTCATGAATTTCGTGAGCTGGGCGAAGTTCGATCGCGTCGGAGTGTTCAACTACTCGGACGAGCCCGAGGCACACGCTTTCAACATCGACGGCAAAGTCGACAAGAAGACGTCGCTAGCGCGTGCCAAGAAGCTGATGAGCATGCAGCGCAAGATCAGCAAACAGAGCAACAAGGCTTTGATCGGGCAGCGGTTGCAGGTTTTGGTCGAAGGCCCGAGCGAAGAGAGCGAACTGGTGTTGGTCGGTCGTCACAAGGGCCAGGCACCCGAAATCGACGGGGGCGTGTTCTTGTCGGGCGGTGAATGTCAGCCCGGTAGCTTGGTCGAGGTCGTCATCACGCAGGCCACCGACTACGACCTGCTGGGTGAAGTGGACGAGAGTGTGCCGGCCCGTTTTGGGGTGCCGCAAAAATCCGGGCCAACAGCGCCATTGCACGCTCTGGTGCAGAAGGCATCCGACGGCCGCCGCATGCTCCGCACCGTCTGAGCCAGGACAACGCGAAGCGCTCGCGCAGCGCTCGCGCGAACGCCACAGCCTCGTCGCCCCGACGAGCGGCCAGGCTCAGTCGGCGCCGCCAGAGCCACCCAGGCCGGGGCCAGGACCCGGAGCGGGCACGATGACTTCGGTTCCCGCGCTTTGGTCTCCGTTGAGCGTATACCAAACGACTAACCGATCGCCGATCTCGCCGGCGAGTTCGAGTTCGTAGTCGCCCGTTTCGTCGGTCGTCTGACCTGCGATGCGACCGGTGCGCATGTTCTGGGCGTAGGTTGTCGCCATACTCTGGACGCTGCCGGTGATGCGCACGAAACCGGCACCATCGGGGCTCGTCACGTCGGGACGCGAGGGCGGCGGGAGTGGCAAGGTGGGCGACAAGCAGCTGGCTACGAGGAGCGTAGCTGCGCCGAGCAGGAGCGCTCGCCGACCGAGACTGCCGAAATTTGCCATGCACTGGGCATGGTTGCACGAAGCCTGCGCCTTGACCCGCCGCGAGCTGTTGCCCAAGCGTCTTCGCGTGCTAGCGCTATGTTTCAGCAACAACGGACGGGAAAGTGGCTATTTCGGCGCCCCGTGCGGGTCTGGCTGCAATCTTCTCGCCAAGTTCTTGGCGACGGTCTATTCTTGCGAGGTCGAAATTTCGACGGATTCAGGACCGCTGCGAGCCCTCCGCCCCGAGGTGGAATGGGCCAGATGATCCGCCGGTTGGCCGCTCGTACTGCACGAGGACCAGCCTCTTACTTTCTGTTGCCCAAGGCACAGATTCAAAATTGGCGGCCCGAAGGCCGCACATCAGGAGATGCTTGAGAATGAGCGACGAGGGCAGTTCGGATCTGGACGTGTTTGAGGGCCTCGGAAAAAAGGCAGCCGGTGCGGGGGCTCCGGGCGCAGCACGTCAGCAGAAGACTCTCCTGGGATTGGCTGCGCCGCCTGTGCCAGGTAGCCGGGGTGCGGCTCCGCCGCCACCGCCGCCTTCGGTAAGCAAGGGGCCGCCTCCGCCGCCACCTTCGGCCGCCATGGCGCCGCCGCCGCCGCCCGTTTCGGCAACCAAGGTCACGACGGCAGGTATCGCGCCGCCGCCGGCGCCGCCCGTTGCGATTGCACCACCAGCCGCCGCTCCGCCACCAGCCGCCGCTCCGCCACCAGCCGCCGCGCCGCCACCGGCCGCCGCGCCGTCTCGCGCCGCCGCTCCGCCGCCGCCCACGTCGCCGTCGCGTATTCCGCCGCCTCCGCCGGGATCGATGGCGGCCGTCGTCGTCCCTCCGCCGCCCGCAGCTCCTTCCCTAGCCGCCAAGCCTCCGCAGTCCTCGAGCCCGCTCGCCAAGCCGCCCGTCGCACGGGACATGGATTGGGAGGACGAGGACGAGAAGACGACGGTTTTCGATCGGTCGGACGAGGACTCCGCCAAGGCTCTACTCCACGGCGGCGCGGCTCCCGCGGCTCCCGCGGCTTCCGCGGCTCGGGCGCAAGCACCAGCGCAAGCGCTCGCCCCACCAGCTGCACGACCTGCGTCCGTCGTCCCGCCTCCGCCACCCAAGCCTTCGCAGGCCGCGGTCGCGCCGCCGCCGGCCCCCAAGAGTTCGTTGCCGATGACGCCGCCTCCTGCGCCAGCCCCCGCATCGCGCGCTACTTCGCAGCCTCCGGCGCCGCCGCAACCGTACTCGGTCTCGCAGCCCCAAGCGCCTGGCTATTCTGCCCCTGGCTACTCTGCATCGCCGCCGCTGCAGTCGGCGCCGCAATACCCCGCAGCTCAGCAGTCGGCGCCCATGCAATCAGCGCCCATGCAATCAGCGCCCATGCAATCGGCGCCCATGTACCCTGCACCCCCGTACGCCCCGCAGAAAAGCGGCATGGGCAAGGGTGTGATCATCGGCGGCGGACTGTTGCTGGCCGTAGCGGCCGGCGCGTTCGTCTTCTTGGGTGGACCCAAGGTGGGTACTCTGGTCGTGACCGTGGCTGGTCCTGGCGGTAAGGCCGTAAGCGGCGTCGCGGTCAAAGTCGACGACGAGCTGAAGTGCAGTGCGAGTCCTTGCATCGTCGAGGGCTTGTCAGCTGGTAAGTCGCACATCGTGCTGGCTTCCGCGCCGGGCTACGCAGAAGCCGCGGGCAAGGCGATCAAGGTCGAGGGCGGCGAGGAAACTCCGGTGTCCATCGAGCTGAGTGCTGCCAGCGCCGGCACCGGCATCAAGGTGGCCAGCAAAACGCCGGGTCTCCGCCTTTCGGTCGACGGTAAGGACTACGGGCCACTGCCCCAAGAGCTCACGGACCTCAAGCCCGGCAGCCACAACGTCGAAGTGAGCGGCAACCCGCTGTTCGCCCCGTTCACCAAGCGCGTCGAAGTGCCCGCCGACGAGATCGTCACGATCGAACCGACTCTCCAGTTCTTGAAAGGCGAGATCACGGTCGAACTGGGCGACAACGCCAAGGGCGCGAAGATCTGGCTCAAAGGTGACGGCGAAGACAAGGCGCTCCACCGCTTGAAGCTGCCGGCGACGATCACCATCCCCGCTGACAAGCAGATGACGTTGGTGGCCGAGCGGCAGGGCTTCGACAACTACGAGCGCAACATTACGCTCAGCGCCGACGAGCCTTCCAAGACCTTTACCGTCGAGTTGTCCAAGCCGGGTGCGGCTGAAAAATCGAGCCCGACGCCGAGCCCAGGACCCAAGACCCCCACCTCGACCGCGCCAACCACGGCGACCGGGCCGACCACGGCGCCGGCGGCGACTGGTGGATCCAAGTTGAACATCAACTCCATTCCGATGTCGAACATCATCCTGGATGGCAAGCCGCTTGGTTCGACCCCGAAGATGGGCGTCGCCGTTTCGCCGGGCTCACATACAGTTGTGTTCGTCCACGCGACCCACGGACGCAAAGTACAGCAGGTCAACGTAGCACCCGGCCAAAGTGCTACCGCCGTGATGCGCTTCCCGTAAGCATCGACGGATCGAAAAAAGAGAGGCGCGCCGGACCCGACCGGTGCGCCTTCGTCTTTCTTGGGTGATCGATCCATCTCTTCAGTGACTGAGCTCGGACCAAGCGCGCCAGGAAGTCGCGCAACGCGCGCTCTGTTCGGCAAAGAGCGCGCCGGAACATCGAGCGAACTCGCTGGGTGGGCCGATCATTTGGTAGGTGGTGCGTGAGGTCAAGGGCAAGTCGCGGGCGTGCAGCGCGCCGAGCGAGCCCACGCTCTTGCGCATGGCCTCGGATTGAGCCGCCCCCAGCAGAGCCGTCAGACGCGCGATGGCTTGGGATTTCATCTGGGGATCGTCGGTGATCGCGATCAGACGACGGAGCGCGCTCTCGCTGGCTGCAACTTCGCCGGCGCGACTCAGCAAGGTGGCCACGCTCATGCAGGCGGCCGGCAACTTGTTCTGATCCGGCCACACGTTGCACGCGTGCTCGATCAGGTGCGCCCCGGCCACCTTCCACTCGTCGACGCTTTCGTCCTGGGGCAGATGTTGTGGCGCCAAATAAGCCATGAACAACCCGGAACTCATCCACAGCTCTGCGTCGTCCGGAAAGAGCTTGCGGCCCCGTTCCTGGAAGTCGCGAGCGATGCGGTAGTTGCGTTTGGGCATCTCGACGCTGGACAGCGTGAGTAGCGGATCGGCGTAGTAGTAGACGTCCCGGTAGAGCGGATCGAGCGTGGCCACTGCATCGAGATAGGAATCGAGCGACTCGAACACCCGCCTGTTGTTGAAGTGGATCCCGGAAGCAACCAGCGTGCGACCAAATAGCAAATCCGCCAGCGCCGAGCGGTAACCCAGGCTAAAGACGACCAGTTGCGACGGCGCGGGAAGCGCGTACGAGTCGGAGGTCGACGTGACGCGCGTGTAGCTTGCAGCGACCAGCGGGCGCGCCCAACTCACCAAACCCACCGACAGCCCCAACAGCGGCGCCGTCAACCAGCCGCCAAACCTCACTCCACCTCGCGGTGCAGGCGCAGCGGGTAGACGACTGGATCCTTACCGTCCCGCACTTCGCCGGAAATACTGATCTCGCTGAGCTCGCCATCGCCGTCCAGATCGCCGTGAGCGCGCGCCACGAACAGCGCAGCTTGCGCGTCAGCGCGGCTCTCGAACTCGAATGAGAACGAGTGCTCGCGATCTTGACGAAAATCGAGCAAGCGCCACGTGGGATGATCCCAAGTGCCCTCGGGATCGACAGCGCGCGTGCCAGCTGGAACGCGCACGGGCGTGCGCGGAGCGCTCTCGGGGTAAGCCAAAGCCAGGGGCATGCCGGACGCAAGGGCAGTAGCTCGACCGGCCAAGTGACTCAAGCCGTCGAGGGGCTCGGCGAGGCGCGAAGCGCGCAGGTTGCCAAAAAAGGTCGGCACGAACGCGGCCGTCAAACTGCCGCCCAGCGCCACGAGAGCCGCCAGCTGCACTGGAGAGAACGAACGCACTATTCGCCTGAGTTTTCGGAGTAGATCTCGGCAGAGAAATTGGAGCTGAGCATGACGGTTTTCTTGCCGGCGTCGCCGTCGAGATCGGAGATGGCCTTGACCACGTAGTAAGGGGTGGCCGGCGCGTTCGCAAACGGGGTACCGCTCACGCTGGCACCCAAACTCAAGCCGGCCAAGCCGGTGCTTCCAGCCGCCACGCCGTAGCGAAACGCCACCGGAGCGTTCACCTGCACGCCCAGCGTACGGAAGTTATCGAGACAGCCAGAGCACGTGGTGCTGGACCAATCTGCTTTGACGCGTCCGTCCGTCGCAGTGATCGGATGGTACGTGTCGACGCCGCCGGTCACAGCCAGGTAGCGGAACGTCTCGTCGAAGTAGGCTTCTTCGCCGGCCTTGATCGAACCTATCACCTCGCGGGCCTCGGCCGTCTTCGACGCCTCGATGTAGGAGCGCACCGAGTAGATGGCGAGCGACGCCAGAATGCCGATGATGACGACGACGATCATCAACTCGACCAGGCTGAAGCCGCGGGCTCGGCGCTCGAAAGGCCGCGAGGTAGGGTTGGATTTCACGGGTGGGCTCACTGTTCGGCTATGACGTTGGAGTAACTGGACAAGAGCTTGACGGTCGCAGGGGTGTCGCCTGGATTGCCGCGCGCTTGCACGACGTACCACGGCCCGTTGACCGTCGCAGGCCAGGTCGGTTGTGGGGAGAAGCCGGTTGTGGGGAAGGTCGTCCCAGGCAAACCGGCCACGGTCGAGTAGCCGAACTGGACGGGCTGATTCACGGTGGGCGCGAGCACGCGCCAACGCGTGTAGTCGTTGCCCAAGTTGTTGTTCCAGTTGTACTTGGTGGCACCGATGTTCGCAGTTGTCATCGGATAAGAACGCGTCAGATCGCCGTTCGTGCCGTCGAACGACACGTTCAAATAGGTCATGTGCTCACCGCGGTAGCGCTCTTGAGCCGAGGCAATGGCGCGCATGACTGCGATTGCCTCCACGTTCTTCGAACGTCCCAAATACTTGCGGAAGGTGACGATACCCAAACTCGACAAGATGCCGATCATCACGACGACGACCATCAACTCGACGAGAGTGAACCCTGCGCGCCGTCGCCTGCCGGCTCGACCGAGCCGCGAAGGAAGAAAAGCGAGCGAGCGCGACATGTGGGGTTGAGCGTAGCACTGCTGAGGGAGGGGAGAAAAATAGCGGCGTTTGTGGGATGGAGACCCACCCTCAGTCCTCGTCCACCTCAGGGCCGTTGCCGGGCGATTCGTCGCTTTCGTCGGCGGCCTCGAGTGCGTGCTTCTGCAAGCGGTAGCGCAGCGATCGAAACGAAATGCCCAGCAACTTGGCGGCATGCGTGCGGACGCCCCCGGTGCGCTCGAGTGCCGCCACCACCAACCTGCGCTCGACCTCGGAAACGACGTCGTCCAGCTGACACCCTTCGGGCGGCAGCTCGACCAAGTTCGGGCCCGGAGCACTCGCCAGACCGCTCACGGCTTGGGGCAAGTCGCCGAGGCCGAGCTTGCTCGATCCAGAAAGCGCGACTCCTCGCTCCATCATGTTCTCGAGTTCCCGCACGTTGCCCGGAAACTGGTAGCCCAAAAGCGCGCGGTGTGCGTCGGGCGTGAGGCCCCGCACCTCCTTGGCTTGTTCGCGCGAGAAGCGCTCCAAAAACGACTCGGCCAGAAACGGAATGTCGTCCTTGCGTTCGCGCAGCGGCGGCAAGGCGACGCGAATCACGTTGATGCGATAGTAGAGGTCCTGCCGAAACCGTTCTGCGCGCACGTCGGCCTCGATGTCGCGATTGGTGGCCGTCAGCACGCGCACGTCGATCGGCACTTCGCGCGGCGAGCCAACGGCGCGCACCTTCCGCTCTTGCAGAACGCGCAGCAGCTTGACCTGGAGACTCAGCGGTAGCTCGCCCACTTCATCCAGAAAAAGCGTGCCGCCATCGGCTTCGCGGAACACGCCCAGCGTCCGCTCGGAAGCGCCAGTGAACGCGCCTTTTTCGTGCCCAAACAACTCACTCTCCATCAAGTTCTCGGGCAAGGCGCCGCAGTTGACGACCAAGAAAGGGCCATCTTTACGGTCGGAGGCGCGATGAATCGCCTCGGCGATTTTCTCTTTTCCGGTGCCGCTTTCGCCGGTGATCAGGACGGACGTCCGTGAGGGCGCGATGCGTTCGACCGGGTCGAGCACGGCACGCATGGCCTCGCTCCG
>JBBQHO010000131.1:0-10735 GCA_038324055.1 Polyangiales bacterium
GTGCACGTATTGCGCGGCCAGCCGAGCGTCGGCAGGCCAGCCGTAGCTGGGCACTTGGCCCCAGGCGAAGCCCCCCGTGCAGATCGCCGGGCTGCCCTTGATGGCCCGAATCAAGCGCAAGCTCGACCACTCGAGCGCTCGCTGATCCATCACACCGCTGCTGACAGCCGCCTGGAGGTACAGAGGAATGGCGGCGTCGCCCATGACCTTGAGGGTCTCTTTGGCTTCGCCGAGTGCGTCCAGAGTCTTGCCCATGCGGCCGATCGACTCGTCTTGTTTGCGACCGACGTAAAGCTCCCAGAAGCGCTGACCGATGGCCAAGATGCGAGGGTCGGGGCTGGCGATGTCCTGCAGCTCCGCATAAAGCTCGTAGGACCGCGTGATCTCGGCGGGGGTGGCTCCAGTCGTGCCCTTGGCCAAGATCTGCTCCAGCTCGCCCAGCAGCTGCTGCAGCCGCTGCTCGTGCTTGATGAGCTCGCTCATGGTCAGAGTGCCCACTTCTACCGTGGGCTGCGCTTGCGCCGGACGCACGAGCACCTTCACTTCTGCAGGAACCTCGGCGAACGATGCCACCTGGAAGAGGCGCGAGAGGTTGCCACTCACCTGCCCGCGCGCATCGGTGCGTCCCATGCTGAATCGCGCGCTGCCTGCGCTCAGCATGACCTCGATGTTGCGGCCGTAGGTCTGATTGCACGCGGTGTCGCCACGGCTCTTGCCAGCCACCTGCTTCTTGGTGACGGGGTTCCGCTGAACGACCTCGTCTCCGCGCAGTCGCTCCTCGTAACGCTGCATGACGGTCACCGGGATCACGTCGCAGCGCGACACTTGGTAGATGGTGATGCGCGCTTCCTCGCGGGCCGCATCGAGTTCGGCAGTGAAGGTCGTGCCCTGGGGGACGCCATATTCGATGGCGGTGCCCGTCGGGTCGTCGACCATGCGCGTGCTCGTCTTGGGCCCGCAGCCCGTGAGCGAGAGCAAAACCAAAGAAAAACCGGTTTTTAGCTTGAGATTGCGCATGCGTTGCCTCTTGTCCCCGAGCCCTGTTCTCCCAAAGCTTGGCGCGGGCCACAACCCGTGATCGAGGTACGCACACAGGGCCACACGCCTTCCCACCCCTCCGACTGGTCCAAAAGACGCCCTCGGGCCGGCTAACCCTTTGGTGCAGACTCGCTTTTTAGTCCAGGGCGCGCTGCCGGCCGCGGCGCGCCAACTCGACGACCAAATCGATGTTCAACGGTTTGCCCAGACAGGGGACCTCGGGAAAAACGGCGGCATCTTGGGCGTCTTCGCCCAGCCCGGTCATGAAAGCGACGCGATCGGTGAAGGGCGAGCCTTCTTTCTTGAGCGCGCGGTAGAAGTCGACTCCGCCGCGCTCCGGAAGCAGCAGATCGCAGAGGATCAGGTGCACTTCTTCGCCCCGCGCCAGAAATTCCTCGGCGTCTTCGACAGAAAGCACGGTCTCGACTTCACAGGTACGGCGAAACACGCGAGCGAGCGAGCGTGTCACCTGTAAGTCATCATCAACCAGAAGAATTTTCGGCTTGTCCATCCATGGGCGACCCCCCGCCCTCCGCCTGACTGGCCTGGTGCTACGCTTGCGACGCACACTCAGGATCCGGATCTGACCACTCGGATCTAAAACGATAGGCAATCCGTCGGGCGGGGACAAGCTCTCCGTCGACCATCGTCTGGACGCCGCAGCGAACTACTCGGATCCACTTCAAAAACGGTGCCGGCGCGGTTGCCTCACTTGCCGACGATATCCCGTGCGGCGCGGTCCTCGACCGATTTGAAGGCCTCGATCACCTGCGACATCATGCTGAAATTTCGGGTCGCGTTCACGACGTCGCGCATGTGCGAAAAGGCCCGGTCTGTCGATTTTTCCAGCGCCTGGGTCTGCATGTACGGCTCGGCGACGCGCTGCGGGAGACCTGCTGCCGGGGTAGCTTGGAACAGCACCGAGCCCGCCTTCTCGAGACCAGCGGTGTTGGGAAACGACACGACCATCATGCGTTGGCCGTCGAGCTCGCCGTCCACTTGCAGCTCGCCGGAGGGTGCAATCGAGACTTGGGACGTACCCATGGGCACGACCAGCGGCCGTCCGTTCGGGCCCAGATAGGGCATACCGTCGGGAGTGGCCAACGCGCCGTCGGGCATGATCTGGGTGTTGCCCGCTTTGGTGTAGCGCACGCCGTGTTCGGTCTGCACGGCAAAGAAGGCGTTGTCGTCGGGCAAGGCGACGTCGAGTTCGCGACCGGTGGGCACGATGCGTCCGGCGCGCATGTCCGGCGTGGCCGACTGAACGACCGAGTACTCGAGACTTGCATGTGAGCTTTGCTTCCCAGTGACGTCGGTCAGTGCGCGACGAAACACCATGCGGTCGACGTGAAAGCCGGCTGTGTCGAGATTGGCCAGGTTGTTGGAAGCGTTGTCGAGGTGCGCGATCTGCCCAACCGCACCCGACGCTGCTGCCCAGATTCCCGAAGACATGCTCGAACACACAGCAAGGAGCGGGCCAAGCCGCCCCGGCGCGCCACAGCTCGCGTTTGGCTGGACAAAGCGCCAGCTGACCCCCACGCGGCGTCAGAGTTCCGACACCTGTTGCCTCGTGGAAAGTCACGCGCCTGACGGCGGGCTCGCCCAATGCGCAGTTTTCAGGCCTTTCTCGGCTGGCGCGATGTTTGCTTTTGTTACGCTCGTGCAGCTCGGCGCCGTCTCTTCCAGCTTGGTACCCCTCCAGGGTCGCGCCGAAGCGAGCGCGCCTGCGACAGCCACCAAGGGCCCCGCATTCTCTGCGTCACTCGAGCGCGCCAGCGCGCCCGGTGTCGTCTCGGCCTCGCGCACAACCCTGACCGAAGACGAAGCCAAAGAGGCGCTCACCTCCGCTTGGAAGCAGCATTTCGGCGAGGAGCCGCGCCCCGAGACGACCGCGATTCTGACCGCGCAGTGGGCGCACGAGACCGGCAACGGCCAGTCGATGTTCAACTTCAACTTCGGCGGTATCAAGGGCACCGGGCCGAGTGGCCTCAGCGTCGCCCAGCGCACCCGCGAAGGCTTTGGCGCCAGCGAGACGACGATCGTCGACCGCTTTCGCGCCTACCAGAACGCCGAGGAAGGCGCGTCAGACTACATCGGCCTCTTGCGTCGGAAGTACGCCGGAGCGCTCGATGCGGCTCAGGGCGGAGACCCCCAGGCTTTCGTGCAAGAGCTGCATCAAGGCGGCTACTTCACGGGCTCGCCGACCGACTATGCGCGTTCGGTCGCCACGCGCACCAACCAGATCTTGGGCCACGCTCCCGAGCTCACCGTCGAAAAGGCGCCCGAAGGCATCCCGCTGGCCAACCCAACGCGCAGCGCGCCCACCGCTCGCCCCGATTTCGCAACGCACGTGGACGCCCGCCTGGCCCAGTCCAGCAACAGAGCGCCGCGTTTTGACGACCATTTCACCCAGTTCAACGAGGCAACGAATGCCTTCGACGTGCAAGCACTCGACGACGCGATCAGCCGCGCCGCCCTGCGCATTGCCGCAAGCTCCCCAGAAACCAAACGCCACGAACGCACTTGATCGCGTATCCAGGAATAACCGCCATGAACGTTGCTCTAGCCACCAAGCTCGCCGACACCTTCAAACTCGACAACCGCGTCGTCCTCATCACGGGCGACTCCGCCGCCGCCGGTCGTGACCACGCGCAAGCCGTCGTCGAAGCTGGAGGCATTGCCCTGCTCGCAGACTCGGATCGGGACCGCGCGCGCGACGTGGCTCGCGACATCGATTCGCTGGGTACGCGCGCCATGGCCGTACCGCTGACGCGCGGCAGCCGGGAATCGTGCCGCCTCAGCTTGGCCGAAGTGCTGATCCGTTTCGGTCGCGTCGACGTGCTGGTCAACGGCCCCGGCGAGCATGCTCCTGCGCCCGCGCTTGGTGAAATCCGCACTCTCGAGGACTGGGAGGCCGGGCTGGCCGCGGGTTGCGAAGGCGCCTTCGTGGCCACGCAGGTGTTTGGCGCGCACATGGCCGAGCGGGGCCGCGGCGTGATCGTCAACCTGGCCAGCGAGCGTTCGAACGCTCTGGACAAGGGGAACCTCATTCTGATGACGCGTTACTTTGCCAACTACTGGGCAGAAGACGGCGTGCGCGTGAACGCTCTCTGCCCCGGCGGCGTGCTGTCGGGTCGCACCGAGCGGTTCGTCGAGCGCCTCTCCGAGCTTCTGCCCCACGGCTGCATGAGCCGTCGTGACGAGTACCGCGCCGCTCTCGTCTTCTTGGCCGCAGACGCTTCCAGCTACATGAACGGCTCGACGCTCGTGACCGACAGCCGCTTCGCCAGCTGAGCTGAGCTGAGGCGAGCTGGGCTGAGGCGAGGCGAGGCGAGGCGAGCTGGCCTGAGCGGCGTAGCCGGCGGGAGCGTGAGCCCACGACCAGCCCTTACTGGGCCGGTCGCGCGGCTGAATCAGGCCTGACCGACCGGCTCGTCAGCGCACAACGCGACCAACAAGTCGTCGAGTCCGGGATGCTCGGGTGCGAGCACCTGGACCATGCGCACTTCCATCCAGGCTTCCGACATGCGGCCCGTGAGCACGAGCAGCCAGGCGAGCGTCAGGTGGAAATCAGCACCGAGTGAGACATGAAACTCGCGCACCCGCTCGAGCGCACGAATACCAACGGCGTACGCGCCTTGCTCCGCTGCCGCGCGGGCGAAGTTCACAGCCACGTCGATGTCGGCGGGGCAGAGGCGTGCTGCGTTGCTCCACAACTTGACGGCCTGCTGCGACTCCAGGTTGGACCCCAGCGCGCGGAGTAGCGCGACGAGCGCTCGACCATCGGCCGCGTCGCGTTCGAGCGCCGAGAGCGCGAAACGAGCGGCATCCGAGTCCGCGCCCATCTCGAGCAGCAGCTCCGACAACGTGGCCAACGCACGACCGTCGTCCGGAGCGCGGCGCTCGGCCTCGAAAAGAGCGGCAATAGCCGCGTCGCCGTGACCTGCCGCGCGCTCCAGTTCGCCCAGACGGCGAAACCACGAGGCTTCGGCAAGACCACTCGCCAGAGCTGGCGCGCTCTGGAGCAATCGGTGGGCGTCTTCCGTCAAACCTTGGGCAAGCAAAGCGTCAGCAGCCTCGAGACCTTGCGACCAAGCGGAACCTTGGCGCCGCGTCACCAGCGTCAAGAAAGAGCCTTCGGACAAGACTTCTTCGACGACAAAACCGGCGTCGGCGAGCAACGCCAAGAGCTGTCCCTTGGAAAAAGCTGCATGCACGGGCGCCAGAAGTTCTTGAGCGACGGACGCCTGCGCTTCGGCGATCAACAAGAGTCCACCCTCGCCAACAGAGGCCCCAACGGCGCGCAGCAGCGCGAGCGGCTCGCTGATTTGCCCCAGCATGTCGACGACGATGGCGACTTCGGCTTGGGGTAGTGGCGAGCGCGTGGCGTCGCGTTCGACGAAGCGCGCATGGGGGACGAGCTGGGCTGCGAAAGCTAGCGCCAGCGGCGCGCAATCGAGCGCGCAAATTTCGCGCGCTTGCTCGAAGTGAAGCAGCCCCGAGCCTGCACCCGACCCCACATCCAGCACGCTCTTGCCGACCGTAAAGGCCGCGAACGCGCGGTAGATGACGTCGGTACTGGGAGCGGGCGCGAGCAGTCCCGGATAGGCGCGGCCGCGCTCGCGCTTCACTTCGAGCACGATTTGCGAGGCGGGAAAACTAGCCGTGACGCCCGACACGCCGTTGTCGGTGTAGCTGGGTGCAACTGGGGAGGAGAGCATCGCTCACTCCGCCCGATGGCAAATGCCCAGGCGGGCGGCCTCGGGAACGGCCTGTTCCCAGGCCTCTTTGAGCGGAGTCATGGCGCGCATCACGTCGTTGATGGCGTTGGGGTCCGCGGCCAGGTTGGCAGCGCGCAGGCGATCCAGGCAAAAGCCGTAGAGCGCGGTCATGGTCTGACAGAACTCGGCATCGACCTTCGGATCGAGGGCGATCAACAGCTCGTTGATGATGGCGTAGGCCTTGGACGAGAGCTCGCGACCGCGCGCAGGCTGGTTCTGCTCGAAACAGATTTTGGCTCCGCGGAGGAACTTGAACATTCCTTCGTAGAGGGCCACCAAGAGTTCTCCCTTGCTGGCGGTGGTGACTTTGACTTGCTCGTAGCGAGCTGCTGCCGATTGAAGCATCCTTGCCTCCTCTTGATTCAGGCTGAGCGTCCTTGCCGTACCTGAGGTCTTGTTGGTTGTTGTCTGTCGAAACTCAGTTGTTGTTGTTGCTGGAGACCAACGAGCTGAGCGTGGCGTTGTAGCCGGTGACCAGCGTATCCATGGCCTGGAGAGATTTGCGGAGGCGAGCGGACATCGAGTCGAGCCGCGCCTGTTCGCGGTCGGCTGTGGCCTGGTAGAGCTTGATGCGGGCGTTGAACGCCTCGGTGCGAGTGGCCACCAAGCCGGAACCCGAGTCGGTGTAGCCCTTGAGCAGCCTGCTCATGATGTCCATCACGCCGTCGCCGGTCGAATCCCCGGCCAGAGCTTTGGCGAAGGCTTCCGGGTTCGCGTTCAAGCTGGCTGTCAGCTTGGCGTCATCGAGTTTCAACGTGCCGTCGTTGTTCAACTTGATGCCCAGATCGGCAAAAGTCGACATGGTGCCGCCCACCTGGGCCAGCATGGCGTTCGACAGACCACCGGTAACCGTGCGCAGAGCAGCGTCTCCTCGGAGCGCAGCGCTCGAAGCCGTCGTTGAACCGTAACCAGCCACGCCGTGGATGCGCGAGATGACGGCGTTGTACTTGTCGACGAACGACTGAAGCGACGTCTTCATGGCCGCGGGGTTGGATTTCACGGCGATCGTGAAAGCGCTGGCCGTCGTTTCCTGAAGGTTCAGCGTCACGCCCTCGATGGCGCCCGCGATGGTGTTGGTGGAGCTGGTCACCGTGAAGGTGTCGATTTGCAGCTCGGCGTCTTTGGCCGTTTGCTTGATGGCGCCGACGTCGTCCAGACCCAGGTCGACCCCGCCCTGTTCGACGATGGAAAAGCCATTGGCAGCCCCGGTCTCGGAGCTGCGAATTTGCAGTCGATTGTTGGTACCGTCGAAGAAGACGGACGCAGAAAGTTTGCCACCCAAGCCGTTGATCTTGGTGGCGATGTCTTCCAGCGAATCGGTAGCTGTCACGGCTACGTCGTAGTTGCTGGCGCCCTGGGTGATCGTGAAGTTACCGGTCTGGTTCAGATCCGCGCTGGCGCTGGCCTGAGCCGAAGAGTAGGTGCGCTGCTCGGAAGCGAGCGATACGATTCTGACGCTGTAAGTGCCGGGGCGGGCAGTCCCGCTCGACGCCAGGCTCACGGCCGAAGTGTTGCTGCTGGTGGCTGCATAGCCGGCCAGTTCGGTGGCTGTGTCGAGTCCGTCGACGACGCCCTTGAGCTCGCTCAGCAGTCCGCCGATGCCCGACAGGGCAGAGACTGCAGCTTGCGAAGAGGAAACACGCTTGGTCGCCGCACTCAGGTTGCCCTTGCTGGCATTCGCGATGCCCGAAACCAGAGCTTCGATGTCGATTCCCGACCCACCTAAACCGCTCAGCGCGACCATGACCTCGACCTTTCATTGAAAGTGCCTCGGAGAGCGCGCGCCCGAGGGGCACGCACTCTCCGAAAGCTCGGCATTACTGGAGGAGACCGAACGCCATCTGCGGCAACTGGTTCGCCTGGGCAAGCACCTTGACGCCCGCCTGGGTGAGAACCTGGTTACGCGACAGGTTGGCCGTTTCTTCGGCAACATCGACGTCGATGATGCGCGAGTTGGCGGCGCTGAGGTTCAGCTTCATGGTTTGGATGTTCGCGCTTGCAACCTCGAGGCGGTTCATGGCCGCACCGAACTTGGCACGCGAACTCGACACGCTGCCGATAGCCGTATCGATCGTGGCGAGAGACGCCAACGCCAGGGTCTGAGTATTTACGCTGGAACCGGTTGCCAACACCGAGGTGAGGGCGACGCCACCGAAGGAAACGGTGATCTTGTCGGATGCACTCGAGTTCAAGCCAACTTGGAACGTGGTGGACGCAGCGGTTGCACCAACGACGGCGACGCCGTTGAACTTGGCCGAACCCTGGATGCGCGTGATTTCCGCCTTGAGCAGGCCGTACTCGACGTTGACGTTGCCGCGATCGGAGCTCGAGAGAGTACCGTTCGAGGACTGCATCGCGAGCTCGCGCATGCGACCGAGGGCATTGTGCACCTCGCCGAGCGCGCCTTCAGCCGTTTGCGACATCGAGATGCCGTCCGACGCGTTGCGGTCGGCAACAGTGTAGGAGCGAATCTGAGACTTCATGCTCTCGCTCACCGCCAGACCAGCGGCGTCGTCTGCTGCCGTGTTCACGCGCAGACCGCTGGAGAGTCGGTTGAAACTCATCGTCAGGCTCATTTGGTTCGTGCGCAGATTCTTCTGAGCATTGAGAGACGAGACGTTGGTATTGATTGACATTGCCATGATGAAATATCCCTTCCTTGGGTGTCCCGGGGGAAATCCCCGGTGGGGCGTCAAATGCCCGACACCCCTGGGAACGGGGCTCCCATCGGAAGCTTGAGGCGCAATCGATCAGTTTTTTTCCAGCTGAGCGCGTCCCAATTCGAGACGCTCGTAGAGCTCGTGGGCCGCGCTCTCGATGGCTTGGCCGAGCCGCTGCTCCGAGCGCAGGCTGACACGCAAATCGCTGCCGGATTCGTCGCCCTCGGGAGTCGCCTTGGCCCGTTCGATGTTCTCGACCGCCCAGGCGTCGACCCACGGGGACCCCATCACCGCCAAACGGAGCTCTTGCTCCGCTGCGGTCACGTCGCCCAGCATGCGGTTCAGCCGGCCCATGTCGCTGGCGTCGTCGGCATCGGCAGCGGCACTGCGCTCACTCAGCTGGCGAGCCGCTTCCGCCACTCTTCCCGCACCCTCCTGCTGCTTCTTCAGAAACGCCGAGACTTGGGCCACGTGAAAGAGCTCACCCAGCTCGGACGCCTTGGCGACAATCTCGGCCGGCGTGATGTCGCGCTCGGGCAGCTGCGCGAGCACGTCGGCCAAAGACCTTTCGGCAAAGCCGCGCACGCGCGCTCCGCCTTCGGTCGCGTTGACCAGCTCGGGTGGCGGTTCGAGCCGCGTGAACACCTCGGCGCAGCGCTCGAGCCACATGCGCACCTGCGAGAACGACGTCGTGCTCGGCACGGTGCCTTCGCCGCCGTAGGCGTCGACGAAATCCGCGTCCTGCGCGGCCACCAGGTTGTTGCCCGTATTGTGGTGCGTTGCGTGCTTATTGTCGCACCATTCGTGGCTGAGCGTCTTGCCGTCTGCCGCGACGGCAATGGTTGAATTTTCGAAGGGCGTGCCCGGCGCGTAGGCGCGGCCGCCGGTGAAGGCCAGGTCTTGGCCGACGAGCACGATCGGCGAACAGCCCATGCGCTGGGCGAGCGAGAACGCTGCGGTCGACACACTGCCGCACACTGGGATGCCGGGCTTGCCGAACAAGCCTTCGAGCGGTCGAGCGATTTGTGGCAGGTGCTCGTAGAGAGTCAGCAGCGGGCCATGACCGGTTCGAAACAGATTGGGGTGCCCGGTCACGCCGAACACGCGCACGACGTCGTCGATGAACGACAGGTCGCGCATGAAGGGCGTCACGTCGAGCGATTCGAGGCAGGCCAACATCTGTGGCACCACGCCCGCCTTGTCCAGCGCGCGCGCGCTGGTGTTCACGGCAATGACGATGCCCCTTTTACCGGCCTCGCGCAGAAGGTGCACATTCTTGGCCAACGAGGGCCCGGCGCCAACGATGAACGCCGGCACGCCCTGGAACGCGCCCGCCAAATAGTGCGCGCTGGGCACGCCGCACAGCTGGCGCGCGTTTTCTACGATGTCGTTGACCCAGGTCTTGCCGCGCAACTTGAGAGTCTCTTCGTTGGCGACCGAGCGGAGCAGCAGATCGCTGATCTGCTCCTTCAAATCGAGGCGCTGCTGAGCGAATGCCGATGCATAGCCGGGCGTGATGAACACGCGCATGCGGTTGGCATTGCCGGCCAACTCCGACCAGGTGCTGGTGAACTCGGGCAGGTGGGTGATGACGGGAATGGGCCCGAGGTCGCTGGGACCTTGCTCGAAGAAGTGGCGAATGATGCCGGGCTGGGGCTCGAAGATGGCGGCGACCGGAACGCCGGACGCGCGCAGCGCCCGCGCGGTGTGACCGAGACCGAGACCAAACAGGATGACCTTGTCGCCCGAACCGTCCTTCACCTCGTCGATGGCGCCCAGCGGCAAGGCCGTATCCAAGAAGACATTCTCCGGCTGTTGCCAGCACAGGGCAGGCCATCCGTCTTCGCCCAGCACCACGGCGCCGGCGTTGTGGGCCTCGCGAACCGCATCGCGCGTCTCGGGCCCCATGGCCGCACCGGCCAGGTTGTGCTCGAAGAAAGAGAGGCCTGTCATTCGTCGGTCTCCCCCGTTGAACCTTTGACGTCTTCGGGTGACGGCGCGTTGACGCTCAAGCTGGGTTGGCCGGCGAGCAGGGCCAGGAGTTCCTCCTGGCCCATCTGTGTTTCGGCTGCGACCAGGTTCTGTTCGCGCACGTTGTCGAACACCTCCCCTCGCAAAACCGGCACCGATCGCGGCGCGACCACAGCAAGACGCACGGTGGAGCCGGAAATGCCCGAGACTACGATCTCGATGTCATTTCCGATGACGATGCGCTGACCCTTACGACGAGTGACGACTAACATGGGCTGCTCAGCA
>JBBQHO010000132.1:0-10698 GCA_038324055.1 Polyangiales bacterium
TGACGCTCCCCACATGGGTCGTCAGCTCTTGGAGCCCGCGCTTTTTCACAGTGTCGCGGCGGGCGGTGCAGTACGGGAAACTTTGTGCGCCGGGGACACGAACTCCCCAAAACACAGCTCTCGCTTTTAGTATGAGGGCGCGCGGTCCAGCAACCCCGAGCTGCGTGTCTTCGCTCGCGGTTGGTTCCGGTGTTGCTGTTCGGGCGAGAAGCAGGGACATCGGCCTTCTTGCGCTATAAGGCCCCGGCCGCCGTGAAGACCAATCGACGAGTGTGGGTAGATCAGGGGAACCGAGACACGACAGCTGGCCCGGGCTGCGGCCCGATCCGCGGAGCGCATCGTCCGCAGCGTTTCTGGCCCGGGCTTCTTTGCCTGGCAGGGGTCCTGACGGCTGGCGTCGCCAGCTCGCGTCCGCCGCTCGAGACCCTCGCGCCGGAGGAGGAGCTCGTCGAGGATCAACTCGCGTTCGAGAAAGCACGGGGGTTGGACGCCTACGTGGCTCTTCGTGAGATCTGGGATCACTGGGAGAACGCCGATCCGCGCCGGGTCGAAGCTGCACTCGAACTGGCCCGAAACAGCCAGGCACATTCCGAGCCCGTTCGCGCATACGCTGGTGTGCTTTCGGCCTATGCACGAATTCGCCGCGGGGATTTGGCTTCGGCCAAGCGGTCTTTCACCGAACTCGGATTCATCAACCAGTGGCTCGTGCTCGGGCCGTTCGACAACGAAGGCAAGGCTGGGCTGCTCCGCGAAGACGTGCCTGACCGCGAGGCGGGGACCGCCGTCGTCGGCGGCCGAGCGTACTCGGGCAAGGAACGGCCGGTTCGTTGGCGTTCCATTCCCGAAGTGTTTCCCTTTGGCTGGGTCGACCTGGGAGCCATTTTTCGGCCTCAAACCCACATCTGCGGTTTCGCCACCACCTTCATCGAGGGTGCTGACAAGCCCCGTAACATCACCGCCTGGGTGGGCGCTTCTGGCGCCTATCGACTCGTTTTCAACGGGCAAACGGCCCTCGAGGAGCGCGCGTACCGTGGCTTCGACGTCGCGCGCCAAGGCGTGACGGTGCGCCTCTTGCCCGGGCAAAATCGCCTGACCGTCAAAGTCTGCGGAGCCGAAGAAGCACCAGTGTTCAGTGTGCGCCTGTCCGATGACAAGGGACGCCCTGACTCGAGTCTGCGCGCCCGCGCCGACGTGGTCACCAGCGCGCTCGCCGAGCCGCTGGTGAAGACGGTCGTCGACAGCAAGCCGGCTTTGCCAAAGCATCCCAGAGGACTCATGGGACCGCTCGACGAGGTGCTCGGCCGAATCGAAAAGAAGACCACCGGCGCAGCCGAACTCGAACAGGCAGCTCACTACCTGGTGCTGACCTCAGGTGACGATGTCGCCACACACCAAGCTCGAGACCTTGCCGAGCGCGCCGCAGAGAAGCAAGCAACTTCCCGACGCCTGCTGTTGGCGGCGTCGCTCGCGGAAGACCGGAACGCGGGTCGACGCTACATCGATCAGGCTGCTAAAAAAGCCGGGGAAGACGACATCGACGTGCTCTTGGCGCGCGCCTTCTTGCAGCGGACCGGACCGAACCCGCGCGAGGCCTTCGGGCTGTACGATCGAGTGTTGGCGCGAGTTCCGGATCATCTAGTGGCACTGCGCGGCCGTGTCGAACTCAACAACGCGGCGGGCCTGCGGCGCTCGGCCTTGGCGACGCTCGAGGAGGCGTTCGAGCGCCGACCCCACTCGGTGCTGCTCGCCAACATGGTCGCTTCGCAGCGCAGTTCCCTCGGCCTGTCCGAGCAGGCGGTGGAAGCCGAAGAGCGCTACGCGGCGCGGCGCTTCGATGACGGTTCGTTCTTGGCCAGTCGCCTCGAACTGTCGCTCGCGCGCAGGAACTCCCAGGCAGCGGGGCACTGGCTGGGCCGCTTGATCGCCTCCGATCCGCAGAATCTCTGGGGTTACCAGGTCGGCTCGCGCGTGCATCGCTCATTGGGTCAAGAAGAACGCGCTCTGCTCGATCTCGAACAGGCGCGCGCCATCGCACCCGAAGACATCGGCACGCTGCGGAGCCTGGCGGACTTGCGCGGCCGGGCGGGCAAGCGCGAAGAACAACTCGCGCTGCTTCAGGAAGTACTGCGCATCCGCCCGCAAGAGGTCGACGTTCGCCAATACCTCGATCATATCGAGCCACCCGAGCAGCCCGCCGACGAGAAGTACGCGATGGCGCCGGAGAAGTTCTTGGAGCGCCGTCACGCACCGGCCGCGGGGCTGCCCCGACGCACGCTGCGCGACCTAACGGTCACGACCGTCTACGAGAACGGGCTTTCGAGCCAGTTTCGTCAGGTCGTCTTTCAGCCACTGACGGACTCGGCGGCGGCCTTGTCGCGCCAGTACGCATTTCAATACCAAGCAGATCGCCAGACCGTGCAGCTCAAAGGTGCCCGGGTTTTCCGGGCCGACGGCAGTGTCGACGAGGCGATCGAAAGCGGCGAAGGGGCGGCCGACGATCCGTCGGTGTCCATGTACACGTCCGCACGCACCTTCTACGTTCAGTTTCCGCGCCTCGAGCCGGGCGACGTGGTCGAGGCCCGCTACCGCATCGACGACGTCACCCCGCGCAATGAGTTTTCTGACTACTTTGGCGAAGTCGTCTACCTGCAGAACGACGAGCCGGTCTTCGACGCCGAGTATGTCCTGGTTACGCCGAAGAGTCGGAAGTTCTACATCGACGCCCAGGTCGAAAACCTGAAGCAAACAACGACTGAAACGGGCAGCCAGCGCGTCTATCGGTTCTTTTCGTCCGACGTGAAGCCGATCGTGCCCGAGCCGAACATGCCTCCGTGGTCCGAGCTGCTCGGCTTCATCCACGTCTCCACCTATCCCAGCTGGGACGCACTGGGCGCTTGGTACTGGGGCTTGGTCAAAGAACAGCTGGATCTCGACGGCGAGACCCGCAAGCTGGCGCGTGACGTCACCAAGAACGCCAAGACCGACGTCGAGAAGGTTCAAGCTGTTTACGGTTGGGTCGTGAAGAACACCCGCTACGTCGCGCTCGAGTTCGGTATCTATGGCTTCAAGCCGCGGCGCTGCGTGCAAACGGTCGCGCGCGGTTGGGGCGACTGCAAAGACAAGGCGACGGTGATCGTGACATTGCTGCGCGAGCTCGGCATCGACGCGCAACTCGTGATCGTGCGTACGGGCATGCGTGGCGATTTTCACTCGAAATTACCGAGCTTGGCGCCTTTCGACCACGCCATTGCCTACGTTCCGTCGCTCGACCTCTACCTCGACGGGACGGCCGAATACACGGGCACGTTCGAACTCCCCACGATGGACCAAGGGGCCATGGCGTTGCTCGTGCAGGACGGAAAAGCCAAGCCTGTCCGGCTGCCGACCGGTGACCCGACCAAGAACGTCATCAGCCGCCAGCTGAACGTCGAGCTGTCGATGGACGGCAGCGCCAAGCTCACCCTCGCTTTCGAGACGCGGGGTCAGGCCGCGTCGAGTTGGCGCAGTCGCTACGAGGCCGAAGGCACGCGCCGCGAGCGTGTCGCCCAAGACCTCGGCAACGAGTTCCCGGGCCTCGAGATTGATCCCGGCGGCATCAAGACCTCGGACCTGGCCGATCATGAAGTTCCTGTGCTGCTCGACCTTCGCGGTAAAGCGCCACAATTGGCGCGCAAAGAGGGCGATCGGCTCAGCCTGCCGGTGACGTTGGGCACGCGCCTTACGTCGCAATACGCGTCGCTCTCGCGCCGCGAACAGGACGTGATGCTCACGGGCTTTTCCACGCGCGAGGAGTCAATCGAAGTCAGTTTGCCGCAAGGCATGCGTATCGAGGCCTCGCCGCCCAGCGTCGAAAAGACCACGCGATTCGGTAGCGTCAGCATCCAGTTCGAAGAGCGTGGTCGAAAAGTGTTCGTGAAGAGCCGTTTGGCTTTGACAGTCGATCGCGTCAAACCTGCCGACTACGCTGAATTTCGCAAATTCTGCGTCGAGGCCGACCAAGTTCTGTCGCATCGGTTGCTGCTCGCTCCGTGAAGGACGCACCTGAGATGAATCGCAAAAAGAAATCGGTCCGCATTCTCCGTCCTCGATTGCTCGGTGGAGGCGCGCTTACCGCACTGGTCCTTTCGCTCTCGCTGACGGCTTGCTCACGGCCGAAAACTGCGGCGGATCGCTGGCAGGAAGTGCGCCAAACAGCCGCAAATTCGCGAGATTCGGACGAAGTCGCCGACTGGCTCTTGCTCGAACTTCTCAGCCCGGGTGGCGCGCCGGCCGAGGCCAACAAGGCCCGTGCCCATCTGGACGACATCAAAGCGAAGGGTTTGCTGGCTGAACTCGGACGGGGGATCGACGATCTCAGCCACGGCAAGCCGCGCCCTGCCGGAGAGGCCTTCTTCCGTGCCCTGCTGGCGGCCCGCACCTCCAAGGATCCGCGCGCGCCGCTCGCGGCGTGGCTTGCGGCGCAGCATGCCTACGAGCTGTCAGGACAGGCCGGCGACTTCGGCAAGCGGCATCGTGAGGACATTGATCTCTTGCTCCGCGAACCGGGCAGCATTGGCTTTCGCGCATACGCCACCGTCGTCGATCTTTGGGGCAACGAAGCGGATGCCTCCGCCGAACAAGACATAGAAGCCAGTCTCGCGCAGCGGCTCGGCTGTGTGCGCGGCATTCGCTTGGCCGGCCCATTTGGCGGGGGCACCGAGGCCGAAGCGCTGCGTTCGTTTGCTCCAGAGAAGCCTGGCCCCTGGCCTGTCTTGTTCGAAAAGGAGACGGGCCGTTCCGATACGGCGCGTAGCTTGGACACCGAGGTGCTGGGCTGCGACGCCGAAGCAAAGGACGTTACGCGCGGCGGCGTCTTCTATGCCGAGAGCTACCTGACGCTCGAGGAGCACTCCGATCTGATTCTGACCGCAGCCGGCGCGCTCGACCTCTGGGTCGACGATCACCTCGTGCTCCAACGCGACGTGCGTGAGTGGGGTATCTGGCCCAAGTTCGGTGTGCGCGTGACGCTTTCGCCTGGTCGGCATCGCCTGCTTTGGAAGCTGTCGGCGCCCAACACCGCGTTGCGCATCCTCAAGCCCAACGGCATGCCCTTTGGGGCCAAGACGGACACGAATGCCGCCAGCGGCTACGCGCTCGAGGCGCCCGGGGTCGAGGCCGATCCCAACGAGCTGATGCGCTTCATCAAGAACGGCAACGTAGAAGCACCCAGTGATGCGCTTACGCTGTTTTTGGCCGCTTATTTGGCGGAATTCGAAGGACAACCCGATGTCGCCGCTGTGCTGTTCGAGCCACTGGTCAAGGATCCGGCCAGCTCCACCGGCGTGGCTCTCGTCACCGCCGCCGGTTTCGTCGAGGGGGATCCAATCTATGACGAAGCGCAGACGCGCGATCTAGTGCACGAACTCGAAGTGCGCAGCGTGGAGCGGGACCCGCGCTTGTGGGCCCCGCGGCTGCGCAACGCGCTTTGGGAAGGTGGCCAAAAAGGGCCCGTGGCCGCAGTCGAGCCGCTCGAGAAGTTGGTTGCCGATTTTCCGGACGTGCCCAACCTTCACTACACGCTGGCGCGCGTCTACGAGGAGCTCGGTTGGGGACCCGAGCTCGAGCGAGTCGTGAAGCGCCTGGTGGCTCAGTATCCGGACAGTCCCGAGGCCATCACGCTGGGCATTGATCTAGCGGCGAGCGAGGGCGACACGGCGCAGGTGGATCGCTTGCTTGCCAAACTGGTCGAAATCCAGCCCGACAGTGAGGTGCCGCTGGCCCGCGCTTTGAACCGTCGCGACTACGACGCGGCCATCGTCGAGCTGAAGCGCTTGGCTGCACGACGGCCTGAGCGCAAAGACATCGCCGAACGCATCGCCGAGGTCATGGTACGGGCCGGGGATGCCAACAAGGCCTGGGAGCAGCTGCAGAAGGCCGTCGAGCGCGAACCGCGCGACGTGCACGCGCGACTCGCTTTGGCCGACGCGCGACGTGCACGCGGAGACAAGGGTGCTTTGGCGCGGGCGCTCGTCGAAGCCGTGCAAGCTGGTGCAGATGCCGGCTTAATCGAAGACGCGATTGACCTGGTCGAAGGCATGACCGCGCTCGAGCCGTACCGCCTCGACGCCATGACGGTCATCGCCGAGTACGAAAAACGCGGTGAACACCAGGCAGGAACAGCCGCACGCGTGCTCGACTATGGTGCGGTGCTCGTTCGCTCCAACGGCTCGAGTCGTTTTCTCGAGCACGAAGTCGTGCGGGTACAGAGCGAAGAAGGCATTCGCCAGTTTGCCGAGATGGGCACAGAAGGGCTGCTCTTGCACCTGCGCGTGATCAAGAAGGACGGCCGTGTGCTCGAGCCCGAGGCCGTGGCCGGCAAGCCGACGGCGACGATGCCGCACCTCGAGATCGGTGACTACGTCGAGGTCGAGCATATTTTGTCGCAGTTCGGCGATGGGCTGGGCGCAAGCTACCGCGGCCCCACCTGGTTCTTTCGTGAAGAGAACATCGCGTACGCCCGCAGTGAATTCGTCGTGGTCGCTCCCGTCGACAAGGAGTTGCTGGTCGAATCCGCCAACGGTGTGCCTGAACCGATCGTGACCCAGGCAGGCGCGTTCGTCGCCCGTCGCTACCGCATGGACGACAGCCCCGCTGCGCCGTCCGAGCCGAGCAGCCCACCGGCGAGTGAGTTTTTGCCGCGCGTTTCCGTGAGTTGGGGCGTGAGCTTCGACGAGCGGCTGGAAAGCCTTTCGCGCAACTTGATTCCGCTGACGCCGGTCGATCCGCGTCTGGTGCGGATCGCCCAGAAGATCGTGGCCGGCATCCCCGCAGACCAGCCGATAGAACGGGCTCGCCGGCTCTACCACTGGGCGCTCGAAAGCGTACAGGAAGGCGAAGAGTCGGACGGTCGCCGCGTGGTCGTCAGTCGCAACGGCAATCGTTGGAAGGGCTTCGAGACCCTGTGCCGTTCGCTCGACATTCCTCTGCGTTGGGCGGTGGCGGAGAGCCGCATCTCGTCACCCGCGCTAGGACCGCTCAGCGCGGTGGAGCGACCGCTGTTTCCTCTGTTCGTCGTAGGCTCTGGCAAAGATGCAGCTTGGCTCACGATCGAGGATCGGTACGCGCCGTTCGGCACCGTTCCCGGACATTTGAGCGGAGAACCGGCGTATCTGCTTGGCACTTTCGAACCCGAAAAGACGGTCGTGCCCGTGCGCGGTACGCAAGACGGTATCGTCTACGAGGGCAAGGGCATGATTCGTGCCGATGGCTCCGCTCACATTGCTCTCAGTATTCGTTTCGTTGGCAAATTCGCCGCGTCCCTTCGCAACGGACTTTCGCAAATTCCCGAAACGCAGCTGGGCACGGTCATCGAGAGTCGCATGCTCGGTCAGTATTTACAGGGCGCGCAGCTCGTGAAGTATGAAGTGGTCGACGGCGACCGACTCGATTCCCCGCTTACCTTGGCCGTCGAGGTCGAGGTTCCGCAGTTTGCGACTCCCACCGGATCGGGACTTCTGCTCGCGCCCCCGTTCATGCCACGGCTCTCGCAACTGACACCCTTGTCGACGCGCCTTACGCCGCTCCTGTTGGTCGACTCCAGCGAACAGTCGGTGGACCTCACCTTGGAGTTGCCCGCTGGCTATTCGGCCGAGGTCGACCCCGCTTCAGGACAGGGCGCGCGCTCCCGATTCCAGGTCAAGGACACTGCACAGGCGGGCAGTTTGAAGTTGTCCCGCTCGGTCGTGAGCGATGCAGGACGCATTAGTCCCGAGGGCTACCCGGCTTTTCAGAAGTACACGAGGGAGGCCGACAGCGCGCTTTCACGAGCGATTCGTCTGCGTCGGCAGCGCTGAGGCCAACCTCTTTCTGCAAGGCCCGGCGAGCTTGCCTGGGCTCAGAACGTGCCGTATAGGGCTCGTCCTATGTTTCTCCCCGGCATCCGTTCCAAAAAACCGAAGAAGACCGACCGCAAGCGCTGCAGCCGCAAGAATGCGCAGCTCGCTGCCAAGAACCGTCGCCGTCGCAACGGTCTCAAGAAGTAAGCAGCTGCTTGCTGTGGCGTCACCCCAAGTGGGGCCGCTTGCCAATTCAGGTTTGAGAAAAAAGCCCGCCTCGATGTCGATCGAGGACGGGCTTTTCGTGCGCGACAGTGAGCGCGCCGTGAGAGCTCACTCGCCTTTCAGGTCGAATTGCTCGATGTGGTACTCTTTGCGAGCCACCAGCTTGATGCGTCGCATGTAGCGCGCTTCGGCATCTTTGACGGCCACGCGCTCTTCGCCCTGCAGCATGTCGATGACGGCTGGGTGCGCATTGACGACGATCGAATAGCCAGACAACGAGCCGCGCTCGCGCCGGACTTGCCGCAAAATCTCGTAGGCGATGGTGGTGCGTGACTGGATGTGGCCGGTGCCGTCGCAATAGAAGCACGGCTCGTGCATCGTGCGGCTCAAGCTCTCGCGCGTGCGCTTGCGCGTCATCTCGATCAGACCGAGATCGCTGATGCGATTGATGGTCGTCTTGGCCTTGTCCTTCTTCAAGGAGTTGTCGAGCGCGCGGTAGACCTTCTCGCGATTGCTACGGTCCTCCATGTCGATCAAATCGAGCACGACCAAGCCGCCCACGTTGCGGAATCGCAGTTGGTAAGCGATCTCTTCCACCGCCTCCAAGTTGGTCTTGAGCGCCGTTTCTTCGAGGTTGCTGCTGCCCTTGCCCACGAAGCGACCGGTGTTCACGTCGATGGCCGTCAAGGCTTCGGCCTGATCGATGATCAGGTAGCCGCCGCTCGGCAGCGGCACCTTGCGGCTGAGCGCGCGAGCGATCTCGTCTTCGATGCCGTAGGCGTCGAAAATCGGCTCGTCACCCTGATAGAGTTCGATGTCCTTGACGCGGTGCGGCAAGAACATTTCGACGAAGCGAATCAGCCGCGCGTACTGGTCCTTGTCGTCGATGACGATCTTGTCGATGTCGTCGGTGAAGATGTCGCGCGCTGTCTTCAGCACCAGGTCGAGTTCGGTGTAGAGCACGGCGGGTGCGCGCGCGTTTTCGACCTTCTTGCTGACGTCGCTCCACAGCCGCATCAAGTAGCCCAGGTCGGCCTTGAGTGACTTTTTGGTCAGGCCGGCCGCAACGGTGCGGACGATGATGCCGCCCGTCTTGGGCTTCATGGCGTCGATCACCTTGCGCAAACGAGCGCGTTCGGATGTCGAACCGATGCGCTTGGAGATGCCGATGTGATCGACGGTGGGCAAGAACACGCAGTAGCGACCCGGTAGCGAGACGTGGCTGGTGACGCGAGCGCCCTTGGTGCCGATGGGTTCTTTCGAGATCTGCACAATGACCTGATCGCCCTCTTTGACGACGTCGGTGATGGGCACGCTGCGCGAAACGCGCGAAGTCTTCTTGCGTTCGCTCCGACCCTCGGTCGAGCTACTTCGACCGTCGCTGCGTGATCCACGATCTCGACTGCGGCTGCGCTCTCGAGCACGGCCGCCGTTGCCACTGGACGTGGACTTGACGCGTTCGCCGCTTCCGCTGCTTGCGGCAGTGCCACCACCGCTAGCACTCGTCGCGCCGCTGCCGCTGCCGCTGCGGCGCCGGCGACGCTTCTTGCTGCGGCCGCTCGAACGCTCTTCCTCTTCTTCTTCCTCGTTGTCGTCGTCGTCGTCGTCGTCGTCTGATTCGGCGCCGGCCTCGCGGGACTTGGATGCCTCCCCATTGTCACCGGGACCGGACGACGCGTCGTCGGACTCGACGTGGTCGGACTCGACGCCGTCGTCATCGCCGTCGTCATCGCCGTCGTCATCGCCGTCGTCATCGCCGTCGTCGTCGTCATCATCGAGGTCGTCGCCGGCCTCGTCCGGCTCGCCGTCGTCCGACTCATCGTCCGACTCGTCATCGTCGTCATCGAGGTCGTCGTCATCGAGGTCGTCGTCATCGAGGTCGTCGTCATCGCCGTCGTCGTCATCGCCGTCGTCATCGCCGTCGTCTGCATCGTCCGGGTCGGCAGCCACATCCGCTGCTGCGACCGCAGGAACGCGCTCGCCAGCGTCGGGCGAGAGCAGATGTTCGTCGTCGTCGTCCTCATCGCTCGCCGCGGCACCACCGACGTCTTTGCCACTCTCGGCCTTGTCGATTTCGCCGAAATCGCCAGCCAAATAGGCCTCGAAATCGTCCGGCCGAATCAGATCTTCGACGTGGAGGAAGGCGGCGCGCTCCATACCCACGTCGATGAAGGCGGCCTGCATTCCTGGAAGAACGCGGGAAACCTTGCCTAGGACAATGTTGCCTACGGTGCCGCGATGCGCTGCGCGCTCGATTTGAAGTTCGGCGATGACGCCATTTTCGATGAGAGCAACGCGTGTCTCTCGGAGGTCACAATTGATGACCAGGGTATTGGGGGACATGAAAGTCTTCCTTCGGTCGACCCGGCGATGTGCCGGGGCCTCTGCCCACCCTGACGGTGCATCTTCCCCAGGCGCCGAAAAGCTGGGGACGATTGCGCTCCCGCCGGCTCGTTTTGGTGAGCGCGACGACGCACCGCTTCACCCGAAAGGGTCGAAGCGCGAGTGCGCGTAGAGAGCAAGAACTGCTGGGTGGGCATGAACAAAAAGGGGCGCGGGCTGGGTCACAACCGCCGGAACGCTGTCTTTTCGCTCCGAAAACCAGAAAGGTCAGCCCGAAGCTCGGGCGCGGCGTGAACCTCAACGCTTCTTGATCAGC
>JBBQHO010000133.1:0-10546 GCA_038324055.1 Polyangiales bacterium
GTAGTGCAGCTGTCCATGGAGTGAGCGAAAATAGCCGACATGGTTGGCCTCGGTCCCGGGCGCGACCCACTTGGGCTTCTTGCCGATTTCGAAGCGCACGAAGCTCGCTCCCTCCCAGGTCTTTCGCCTTTCGTGCAGGACCCGCACGTCGCGCACGTAGCTCTTGTGCAGCTGCTCCCAATACTTTCCCGGATCGTCGACAGCCTTGAGCGGCACGAACGGTTCCTTTGGAAACCAGAAGGGCTCGGCGAGCGCTGCGTCACCGCTGACGATGGCATCGAAGAGTTGGCGCGCGCGCGTCTGCAGCTCGACCTCAGCGCTGATGGGTTCTTGGCGATTTTCTGGATCGACCGATGGGACATGATCCTCGGCCAGAGGCGCAGCGGTAGGCGCAGCGGTAGGCGCAACTGCAGGCTGAGCCGCGGGAGCTTGGGGCAGCTGGGCCGGGGCCGTAGCGTCCGGGGCCACTGCGTCCGCGGGACTTCGAATGGGGCCAGGCTGTTCATGCTTGGATGGCGCCTTTTGCGACGCCGGCGCGGGCGAGCAGGCGAAGGCAGCTAGCACGGCGCCCAATCCGCAAGATGTCCGGGCTTTCACTGCCCGAACCTTACGCCGACGGTTGGCCGGGGGCGAGTTGGGGGACCCAACTGATCAAACGGATGCCCAGCGGCATTACAGGGCGCTGCGAGTCGCGAGTCATGGTGCAAGTTGCCGCTCTCAGCGAAAAGTAGACGCGACGTTTTCGCAGAAGGAAGAACGATGTTTCATGGACTTCGAAGAGTAAGTGGCGCTGCAGCTCTCGCCCTCGTGGCAGGCTGCGCAAGCTTGGACGTGGAAGAGCCGGGCGAGGTGACCCAGGAACTCACGCAAGCAGGGATCAACGCCACGCTGCGCATCAGCGACAATTGGGGCAGCGGCTACTGCGCGACAGTCTCGTTGCAGAACGCGAGCACGAAGCCCGTGACTGGCTGGACGGTTGTCGTCGACGGCGCGGGCAGCACGATCTCGAACCTTTGGAGCGGAAAGTACACGCAGTCGGGACGCACGATCACCGTCAAGCCCGAGAGCTACAATGCGAATATCCCGGCGCTTGCCAGCACGTCATTCGGCTTCTGCGCGAATGGCTCTGGGCTCCCAACCATCAGCTCGCTCACCATTGTCGGCGGAGGAGGAACGTCGAGCGGCACTGGTGGCTCGAGCGGCACTGGTGGCAGCACTGGCAGCGGGGGGGCGCCCAGCACGGGTGGCTCGAGCAGCAGTGGTGGCTCGACCTCGAGCGGAGGGAGCAGCGCTACCGGCGGTTCGACCAGCACTGGCGGTTCCACCTCGACGCCTCGCACGCTGACGCAAGACGGCAATCCAGTCGGCAATTGGTTCGAGGGCGCTCGCAAGAAATGGTCGGCGAGTCAGAGCGACATTGTCTTGTCCTACCAGCAGCTGAATGGTGGCTGGCCCAAGAACCTCGACTACTCGACCCAGGGCAACGGCGGGAACGACTTGGGTACCTTCGACAATGGCGCGACGGTCACGGAGTCGGTCTTTCTGGCCGAAATCTACAGGCAGGGCAAGAATACCAAGTATCGCGATGCAGTCAGAAAGGCCGCCAGCTTCATGCTGGCCGCGCAGTACTCGACCGGCGGTTGGCCGCAGTTTTACCCCCTCAAGGGAGGCTACGCCGATCACGTGACGTTCAACGACGACGCCATGGCGCATGTGCTCATCGTGCTTCATCGAGCGGCCACCAAAGCTGCGCCTTTTGACACCGACGTTTTTTCGGACTCCGACCGAAACAAGTTCAAGGCGGCTGTCGACAAGGGGGTTCAGTACATCCTCAAAGCGCAGTGGAAACAGAATGGCAAGCTGACGGTGTGGTGCGCGCAGCACGGCAAGGACGACTACAAACCGAAGGCCGCGCGAGCCTATGAGCTCGAGTCACTCAGCGGCTCCGAGTCGGTTGGCGTCCTTGGCTTTCTCATGACGCAGCCGCAGACGGCCAGTATCGAGGCCGCAGTTCGCGCCGGTCTCGCCTGGTACCGGAGCCCGAGCACCTACCTCGACGGCTACACCTACGACAGCAAACAAACGAACCCGATCGTCAAAAAGTCGGGCAGCAAGATGTGGTATCGATTCTACGATCTAACGACCAATCGTGGCTTTTTCAGTGACCGGGACGGCGGTCGCTACTACGACATCATGCAGATCTCCGAAGAGCGTCGCACCGGCTACTCGTGGGGCGGCAGCTACGGAAACAGCATCATCTCTTACGGCAGCAAAGTCGGCTACTGACCGGCTGGCCGTCGAAGATCTAGCGCGGTGAAGAGCGGGGCGTCCTTCGGATACCCTGCTCTTCGCCGTGAGCTGTCCGAGGTCGTGACAAATCGCCTCAGTTGCGGCCGCGAACGGATGGCCGACCATGGGCGACATGCCCCTCCGAGGAAGTTGTCATTGCGGAGCAATCGCCTTCGAAGTCGACGCACAGTTGCCCGACGCGCTCACCCGCTGCACGTGCTCGTTTTGCGCGAAGCGCGGCGCGCTCTACGCTTATTGCAAGCCCGAGCAGTTCAAGCTCGATCAGCACGCGACGCAGTCCGCCGACGACAAAGACGCCGTCTACCTGTGGCACACCAAGCTGGTCTCGCACCATTTTTGCTCCCATTGCGGCATCGCCACGTACACTGACAGCCCCGACTTTCAACCCGACGGCAGTTGGGACGGCATCACGCGGCGCTTCGGCGTCAACGCTCGCCTGTTCGAGGGCTTTGAAGCAGCCGAGGCGAAGGTCTTGGTCATCGACGGCAAGAACCTGTGGTGAGGGTCAGTCGCCGAATTCGTCGGTGCGACCGCTCAGGATGGCGCGCAGCTCTTCGATGATCGGCTTGATGCCTTCGCGCGTGGCCGAGCTGATCAGGTGGAGCTTGATGTTGCGGGCGGCGAAGGCCGCCTGGAGTTCTTCGTAGGCCTCGCGCACCTCGGTGATATCGGCCTTGCTCAGCGCGACGATCTCCGGGCGTTTTGCCAACTCGGTGTCGAACAACGCAAGCTCGCGTCGGACTGCATCGTAGTCGGCCATGGGCTCGCGATCCTCGTCGAAGTCGAGCGAAACCAGGTGCAGCAGCACGCGCGAGCGATCGACGTGCTTCAAGAAGCGGATGCCGAGGCCCGCGCCTTCACTGGCGCCTGGGATGAGGCCTGGAATGTCCGCGACGACGAAGGTATCGCCTGGAGATGCGCCAACCCAATCGTCGAGCTTCACGACGCCTAGCTGGGGAACCAAAGTCGTGAAGGGGTAGTCGGCGATCTTGGGGCGTGCGCGGCTGACGGCGGCGATGAAGGTGCTCTTGCCCACGTTGGGAAAGCCGAGCAGGCCGACGTCGGCGAGCACGCGCAACTCGAGACGAACGTCGAGCACCTCGCCGGGAGTACCCGGTTCGAACTTGCGGGGCGCGCGATCGGTCGGCGTCGAGAAATGCTTGTTGCCGCGCCCACCCAAGCCGCCACGCGCGACGATCAGCTGTTCGTCGTGCGCCAAGAGCTCGCCGATGACCTCTTCCGTCTCGGCATTCTTGACGATCGTGCCAACCGGCACGCGCACATACGTGTTTTCGCCGCCGCGGCCGTACATGTCGCTGCCGCGGCCGTTCTCGCCTTTGGGCGCGCGCACAACGCGGGTGTGCTGCAAGTCGAGCAAAGAATTTTTGCCTTCGTCGCCGACGAACACCACGCTGGCGCCTGCGCCGCCGTCGCCGCCCGAGGGACCTCCAAATGGCACGAACGCCTCGCGCCGAAACGAGGCGCAGCCATCGCCGCCATCACCCGCTTCGACCCGCACTACACATTCATCGACAAATCGCACGCGGGCCCTGTATCCCGAACGGCGCCCTGGCGCCACTTGAGCTCGGCCCAGGGTCGTGGCAGGGCAGCGAGCATGAGCAAAAGGGCTGTGGTTTTCGACTTGGACGGCACCCTGATCGACTCGCGCGGCGATATCGCCGACGCGTGTAACCACATGCTGGAGGCCGCCGGGCACGAGCGGCTGAGCGACGCCGAGATTGCGGGTTTCGTGGGCGACGGCGCGCGCTACCTCGCCGGCCGCGCACTCGAGGTCGGCGTTTTCGGCGAACCCGTCAGCGCTGACGCGCTCGACCGTCACCTCGAGGTCTTCCTGGACTACTACGAAGCCCACCCGGTCGCCCGCACGACCGTCCTTCCCGGCGTCGAGGCGAGTCTCGAGCTCTTGCGTGGAGTTCCAGTAGCCCTGTGCACCAACAAGCCACGTCGCACGACCGATGCGGTCCTGCGGGCGTTGGGTTGGCAAGGGCGCTTTGGCGCGCTCGTCGCCGGGGGGGACACGCTGGAAAAGAAGCCGCATCCCCAGCCCATCCTGCGCTGCGCCGAGCTACTGGGTGTGCGCCCCGAAGAGCTCATCATGGTCGGCGACGGACCCCAAGACGTGGAAGCTGGCCGCGCCGCTGGCGCGCTCACCATCGGTGTGCGCGGCGGCATTCTGCCGGAAGCCCGCCTCTTGGCGTCCAACCCTGATGTTCTTTTGGACTCGCTCGAAGCATTCCCAGACTGGCTGCGCGACAACGGCTTTGCGCTCTAGCGCGCGCCTCGGCGCTGCTGGGCATTTTCTCATGCTTGGTCTTCTGGGTTCACGGCGCAGCCAGGGAGCCGCACTCGCCCAAAGCTAGGTCCCGGCCTAGTCTTTCCTCCGCATGTCGGCTGAAACGGAGGCGTTTGTGTTCGTGGTCTTGGCGGTGGGGGGATTCGTTCTGCTCATGCTGCTCTTGATGAGTCCGCTGCTTTACGCCACTCGCTTGCACCTGAATCTCCTGGTCGTCGATGGTGACGGCAAGCCCCAGGCGCACGTCTCTCTCGGCGCCGTGCGCAATCGCGAAGCCCTGGCGACGACTGCGACGGGTGACGGCCACCTCACCGGCAGCCAGCTTTACGCCGTTCGCGACCACATCGGCGAGACCGACGAGCATGGGCGCTTCGAGCGCACCTACTACTTTCGCAATTTCCACACCATTTGGGTGGGCGAGAATTTCTTCTTCGTGTCGCCCGACCTCAAGTCGAGCATGCGCCAAAAGCCGCACCGCTTCGACACCAGCCGCGATCAGCCGGTCAGAATGTGGTAGGCGCGCGAGAGTTCGGCGAACTCTTGCAGGAGCTGCCTGCGCTTTTCGAGCGAAGCGCTGGGATGACGATCGGGGTGCGCGTGGACGGCCAAGGCGCGGAAAGCGCGCTGCACCTCGACACGCGTGGCGCCGGCCTCGAGCCCCAGGACGCGCAAGGCTTCGTCGCGCGGAGCCCGTCGCTGCGCGTTCGTGGGTGCGGAGCGCCGTGCAGCTTCTGTGTGCTGGGCCGCGCTGCGACGTCGGGGGCGATCTTTGAGGTAGTCGGTTGCAGTCAGAGGCTCGGGCGCGGTCGCATCGTATTCCCGGGGCCGGGGCACATGAAAACGCAGTTCGGCGTCCGAGAGCGCGAACATGGCTTCGAGCCGTTGACGAAGCTGCGCGCCCAGCGCTCCGCGAAGCTGGGTTTCCGACACCATGCCGCGCGAGAGCCAATCCTCGCCGGCGCGCCCAGGCGCTCCTCGTGCGGGCTCGAGTTGCAGGATTTCACCGAGCCGCAGGCCCTCGGGCGACTCGAGGCCGATGATGCGGCCGTCTTCGAGCTGGATCAGATGGTTGTGGCCTGCCCGGCGACCGCGCTCACGCAGCTCCAGATAGCCCGTGGCGCGCGCTCGGTGGAGCGCCCCGAGGACGTCACCGAGGGTCGTGTCCTTGAGAGACCCGGGGATGCGCATGTCGACCGGCCTAGCAGGGCCCCGATTGGAGGGCCAAGTTCTCGCGGGCCGAGCGGCGCAACGCCCTATTCGGCGGGCGCCTGCGCATAAAAATCGACCAGCTGTATGGGTTCAGCGCTGATGCGCGCCTCGACACGTGTGCGCTTGCCGCGGGGATCGCCCCCGACCTGGAAATCAGTGCTGGGCTCGCAATCGATGCTCACCGCTTCGACCAAGAAATCGTCGAGCGCACGAGGGTTTTCGAATGTGCCCTCCCAAATCGACTTCAATTGCGTCACGAACTGCAGCGAGGTGATGGTGGCGAGCCGCAGGTGCATGCGGTCCGGGCGCTGCTCAGCGAACGGAAACATGCGCAGCCCGAAGCCGTAGAAGGGAATGGTGCCCATGGCGCAGATCCGCGCCTTGCCATCGTGGAGTAGGGCGCCCGTGGCGTAGGTGCCGAGCACCCTGCCGCCCGGGCCGACTCGATAGGCCTCGCCGCCCGTGTTGACGACGCGCACGTGGGGCATGTCGCCCAGAAGATAGGCGGGCAAAGTCCGGGTCACGGCTGAAATGCCGTAGCTCAACAGGCCCGCGGCCACCGGCTTGAACGGTGTCTTTTGCAGCCAATCCTTGGTGGCGTTGTAGTCCGCAAGCACGCGGGCATCGGCGCCGAGACCCGCGAAAGGCGACAGCGTGCCTTCGACCTCGACCAAGCGGATCTCGCGCGAGCCGGCCTCGCGGTGCAAGCGCTCGATGTCTGCGGACAAGCCGTCGCTGCCCACGGCCGTTGCGCCGACGACCCAGGCCAGGGCGTTGCCGGTGCCGAGCTTGAGCAAGCCGAAGCGTGGAGTCTTCTTGCCGAACTCTTTGGCGGCGCGCACAACCTCGGTCACCATGACGGTGAAGGTGCCGTCGCCGCCGCCCGTGAGGACGGTGCCGTAGCCGCGTTCGACTAGCGTACGGGCAATCTCCGGTGCTTCGTCGATGTGCCGCGACACGAACAGATCGCTGCCTTTGAGGATCTGATGCAGGGTCGAGATCACGTCCTCGGTCACGCTCTTGGCGTTGCCGTTGACGACCACGGCGATGCGGGAAGACGGATCGACCATGACTTACGGGGTTTCGGAGCGATGGACCGCGCGCCCGACGAAGAAGGGCCCGAGTTTCACCAGGTATTCCGAGGTCTGGCGCGTGCCGCGCATGTGTTGCACGACGTGGGAGAGCGGGTGCAGCTCTTTGCCGATCAGGCCAATCACGAAGTCGTTGTCGTTCGCGTCGAGGCCGTGGCAGGCGAGGCGCACGTCGTGCGCCAAATCGGCGGCGCCATACTTCTTGCCGATCTCGGCGTGCTCGCGCAGGATGCCTCCCTTGTCACGCGGCTCCAGGCGTTCGAACTGACCCGAGCGGCGAAGCGGGTACCAGACGGCCCATGGCCAGGCTGGATTGAGCACGGTTTCGAGCGGCCGGCGTACCATCCAGTATTCCAAATCGGCTTCGTAACCGGTCGAGTAGGCGCGACCGAACATCGTCATCTCGTTCTTGATCACGAGCCCCGTGAGCGAGCGCAGCGCCGGGCGCACGGCGTCGACGAAGGTCGAAGGCTGGGTGCTGGCCGTGAGCACGCCAAAGCTGAACGGATCGTTCACGTCTTCGTAGACGACGACGGCGCGCGCGCTGCCCGCGAGGCTGTGTCCGAGTGCTTCGGCCGTGAGCCCCGGTCCCTGCACGACCAACAGCTGCATGAACAACCGGTGGTCGAGATACTGCGGCGCGCCGTCGATGGCGGCTCCGCGCTCTCGGAGATCGAGCCCACCTGCTCCACCTGCGCCATCTTCGCTTTGACTCATGGCGGGCAGATACAACGCCAACGCCTCCCAACCAAGGCCGTGACAGACCGACCCCTTCTGATAAGCTCCGACGGCTTTGAATCCGACCCCCGGCATTTCCGCGCTCTCGCACCCCTTGCCTGCTGGCATGCGCGATCTTTTGCCGGGTGAGGCGGCGAGCCAAGAAGCCCTGGTGGGCGCTGTGCTCGGTACCTTCGAACTCCACGGCTTCCAGCAGGTCGGCTTGCCGGCCTTCGAGTACACCGAGGTGCTCGAGCGTGGTCTCGGCGCCATCCCGCCCAGCAGCATGCTGCGCTTCGTGGAACCCGACACGGGTGAGGTCGTGGCGCTGCGTCCCGATATGACGCCGCAGGTCGCGCGCCTCGTCGCTACGCGCCTATCCGAAGACCTGTTTCCAGCGCGCCTGTCGTATCGCGGCTCGGTCCTGCGGCGTCGGCACGAACGTGCGCGTCACGATCAAGAAGTTCTCCAAGCGGGTATCGAGCTGGTCGGACTCGGCGGCCTCGATGCCGATCTCGAAGTCTTGCGGGCGACGATTAGCGCCGTGCGCGCCGCGGGGCTTGCCGACTTCGTACTCGATCTGGGGCACGGAGCGCTCGCTCCTGCCGTCCTGTCGAGTGTCGCGGAAAGCCTGCGCCCCGGCCTGCTCGAAGCTCTCTCGCTCAAGGACCAAGCCGAGCTCGTACGCCGGGCGGAACGCTCGGGCATCGACGCGGCCACGGTGCGCGAACTCAGCTTGCTGGTCGAGCTTCATGGCGATGCCAGCGTGTTCGATCGTGGTCGGCGGGGCCTAGCGGCGCGCGCTCATGGGGCGCTGGGAGAGCTCGAAGCTCTCTACCGACGCCTGGCCGAAGCGGGGCTTTCGACCCAGATTGTCGTGGACTTGGGCGAGACACGCGCCGTGGCCTACTACACGGGCCCCATGTTCCAGATCTTGGCCGAAGGCCCCGGGCAAGCCGTGGCTTCGGGTGGTCGCTACGACGGCTTGCTTGCAGCCTTCCAGCTGGACCGACCCGCCGCGGGCGCTGCGATCCACATCGACCACTTGCGTTGGGCACTCGGCCAACTCACGGTGCTCGAGCCCGTGCGCGCCCTCGTCGTTGCAGCCCCTGCGGCCCCCGCAGGTGTCGACGCGGCGCTGGATGCCCTCCGAGCTGCGCAAATTCCCAGTGTAGTGGCTGAATCGGACTCGGCCCTCGACTACGCCCGAGCCTGGCGCTACTCCCACGTCGTTCGGCTTTCCGAGGACGATTCCGTGCGGCTGGTTCGCGTGGAGGCGGCCTCGGAAAAGGATCTCGGGGTCACGACCCTGGCCCGCGCCATCGAGCTGATGCGCGGGTGACCGAGACGTTTCCGAGCGCCCTTTTCCTCCGCCCGATTTTCGGTCGGATTCAACCCAGCACGGCCCTAGGGCCTCCAATCGAGCACGAAAATCCGCATGTCAGCAGTGGTCATCGTAGGCGCCCAATGGGGCGACGAAGGTAAAGGCAAGATCGTCGATATCTACACCGAGTTTGCCGAGGTGGTGGTGCGCTACGCCGGTGGTCCCAACGCGGGCCACACCTTGGTCGTCAACGGTGAGAAGCTGGTCGTCCGCCTGCTGCCGAGCGCCGTGCTCCGCCCGGCCACTCGCTGCGTGCTCGGTCAGGGCATGGTCGTCGATCCCACGGTATTGGTCGGCGAAATCGACGAGCTGATCCGTCGCGGTCACAAGGATCTGGAATCGCGCCTGCTGCTCAGCGACCGAGCGCACCTGATCCTTCCGTACCACATCATGATCGACGAGCTGCGCGAGAACTCCGCGGCTGCCGACAAGGCAATCGGTACGACCAAGAAGGGCATTGGCCCGACGTACGAAGACAAGGTGCGTCGCACTGGCGTGCGCACGGGCGAACTGCGCGATCTGGCTCTGCTCGAGTCTCGCATCGACGCGGCCCTCGCGGCTTGGGCGCCCACGATCGCTGCGCTCGGCGGCGCGCAGCCCAACGCGCGTGAAATCGTCAATGCTTTGCGCCCGTTGGCCGAGCGTCTCGTGCCCTTGCTTGGCAACGCCTCGCTCGCGACCGACGACGCCATCAAGGCCGGCAAGCGCGTCATGCTCGAAGGCGCACAAGGCACCTTGCTCGACATCGACCACGGCACTTACCCGTATGTCACGAGCAGCTCGGCCGTGGCCGGCGGCGCCGCCATCGGCGCTGGCATCGGTCCAAACCGCATCAGCTCGGTGCTCGGCATCACCAAGGCCTACACGACCCGGGTCGGCAGTGGCCCGTTTCCGACGGAGCTCACGGACGGCACGGGCCAGCATCTGCGGGACGTCGGCGACGAGTACGGCTCGGTCACCCGCCGTCCCCGCCGCACCGGTTGGCTCGACCTGCCGGGCCTCAATTACGCCTCGCGCGTGAACGGCATCGACGGCCTTGCTCTCACCAAGCTGGACGTGCTCACGGGCCTGCCTTCCATCAAGATCTGTGTCGCCTACGATACGCCGGCGGGTCGCGTCACCGATCTGCCCATCGATCTGCTCGACGATCCGACCAAGGCCGTACCCGTCTACGAAGAGATGGAAGGCTGGACAGAGGATTTGAGCCACGTGCGCGTGCTCGATCAATTGCCGACAACCGCCCGCAAGTACATCCGTTTCATCGAAGAAAAGGCTGGCGCGCCGCTTTACCTGGTCAGCGTGGGCCCAAGCCGCGACGCGACCATCGTCCTACACAACCCCTTCGTCGGGCGCGCAGCCGCGCCCTGATCGCCCGCCGCGCGGCTCCGGCACGGCGTGGCGCGCCTTCGTTTTGGGGCGCGGCAGCAGGGCTGGGGCCTGTTAGGCTGGCGTATGGTCGCAAGCAGGCGTTGGACGTGGGTGGGGGCAGCGCTGGCCGGCCTCTTCCCCGCGGCCGGCGCG
>JBBQHO010000134.1:0-10481 GCA_038324055.1 Polyangiales bacterium
GCCACGTGGCTCAGGCGGTTGCCCGCGCGATGAACGACGCCCCAACCGAGGTTGCGCGTTCCAGGGTCGATGCCGAGCACGATCATGCGTCAGCGCGAGTCTGGCACGAAAGCCCGCTTCTCGACCACAAAAGCAAGAGGCCCTCCCGAACGAACGAGAGGGCCTCTTGGCATCCGCAAAAAAGCCGAGCGGTTCAGCGCACCGGCACTTCGGGGATTTTGAACTCGTCCCAAGCGGGCGTGAGGTTCGAGGTGTCTTTGCTCTGGTTCCAGATGTAGGCGGCCGGATAGCTGGTGATGGTGCCGTCGGCTGCGACCGCAACTGCGGCGAGGTAGAGCTGCGACGAGCGCGTGTCCAGATTGGCCGGCGTGTATTGATCGGGTGTCAGGTTGAACTTCTCGTTGTACTGACGGGCCGACGAGAACACGACCCAGTAGTAGGTGACGCCACCAGCAATTTCGGAATTCGGTGACCACTTGGCCCAACTGTTGATGACGCCTGGGCTGGCCTCACCGGTGCAAGCGGGAGGATCGTTGGCCACCAAACGGTGAGCTGTGCCACCGGCCGCGGGGATGACGTTGATCTCGGCGTTCGGACGATAGTAAATGTAACCTATCGTCGAAGCGTCGCGGTTGAAGGCGATGAACTTTCCGTCGGACGAATAGTCCGGATAGTACTCGGCGGCGCCAGCCACTGATGCACCAGGAACGGGCGTTGCGGTCCCGCCTGCGCCTGCTGCGTACGGCACCGTGTAGATGTTCGACTCGGTACTGCCCGTGGTCGGGCAATCGCGGCCGCCGCAATCGCCCGGCACGACCAAACCACCGACGTGGCTGCCGGCGACCTGCGTGACCGAAGCGTAAGCGATTGTCGTGCCATCGGGGCTCCAAGCTGGATTCGCCACTGCGCCCGTGTCACCGGTGCGCGCGATCTTGCCCCAGCCCGTACCCAGCAGTTCGGCAATGCGAGCATTGGCCGAAGCGCCATCGGCGCCGAGGTTTCCGTCGCCTTCGATGCCGACGTTGACCCAGATCAGGTCGGCGGCCGTCGTGACGTTGCGGCCAGCGCCGTAGTAGTCGCCCGTCGTGAGGGTCGAGATCGCGATCTTGGAACTACCCCAAAACGCAGGCGAGAAGGTCGTGGTGCCAATGAACGGCATCTGAAGCAGACGCGCGCCGAGATCCGTCACGCCACCGGCGCGTTGACCCTTGCTGCTCTCTTCGATCGAGACTGCCACGGCCGACCAGGGGAAGCCGTCGTTGAACACGGCCGCAGTGCCGTCCGGCGTCGAAGTGTGACACCCGATACAGCTCACCTTGCCCGCGCCGCTGCCTCGATCGTCCTTGACGGAGTAGTCCTCGCGGCGAATGCCGGACTCCTGCACGTCACCCGGAACCAGAGCTGTGATGGTCGCTTCGTCGCCGATACGGAAGCCCTCGAGGCGTGAGTTGGCCGGCACATCGCCCGACGCCTTGGACGCCCAGTACACCATGCTACCGCCGGCCGTGACGGGCGCGACGACGAACGAGGTCGCGCTGCTGCTCACCGCGCCGCCGGTTGCCGTCGTAGCGCGAATCGCGACGTTGACTTTCACCGGTGCTTGCGTCGCCTTGTTGGCGATCCAGGCAAAGAAGCCGCCCTTCATCGCGTAGGCGGGGTTGGTCGTGTAGACGGTGAGCGTCTTGCCCTCGGCGGCGTCGCTCGACAGCTTGATCTCGAAGAGCGTCTCGCCAGCGGCGGCGGCCAGGTTGAAGCGAGGTCGCAGCCAGTTCTTGGGAACCATGGAACCGTCTTGCGGCTCGAGCACACAGGGACCGGTACCACCTGCCGCACCCCCAAACAGCGAAGCCGCATTGGCGGGCGCTCCGTCGTCGATCACCGGCTCGGCCGGCCACTCTTCTGCCGCATATCCGCTGCCACCACCGCCACCCCCATCGGGCGTGATGCCGTCATCGTCGAGACCGATGCCGTCGCTGCCCGAACCGCCCGTGCCGGCATCGCCTCCGTCAGGCGCGCTACTGGCGCTGCACCCAGTCCAAAAAACGAAAGTCGCCAAGGGGACGAGGCCGAGGGCCGAGATGCGTGTGATCTTCATGAGCAGTGGAAGCCTTTCAACGGAAAGCCAGAAAGTTATTTGACTTTACCATCTTCGAGACGAGCTGCCCGAACTTTCGTTCTGGCAGAATTAATTCGCTTCCACGGGTCGCGAAAGCGCTTTCAGAATCGGCGAAGCGTGCGGGGATACCGTCGCGCCACCTCGTTGCGGACGTCGCACGGTCCGTGCCCCTGAACGACCGCTGGACGCGAAAAAAGAAGGACAGCGGCTCGCAAGCTGCTTTCATGCGGCAGCTGAGCCCATGGCCGTCTCTCATACCTTTCGAACTACGGAAAAAGATTACGGTTTGCGGCTCGACCAAGTCCTGGCCGCCCACGTCGATTCGCTCTCGCGCACCAAGGCGCGGGCGGCCTTGGCCATTGGCGGTGTCTTTGTCGAAGGCAAGCGGACCAAGGTCGCCGGGCGCCTGATGAAGGCAGACCTCGAGATCACCGTGCACCTCGGTCAGGCGCTCGAAAACCCGAAGGATGGAGGCGACGAGGGGCTCGATCCGCTACCCGCCTTCGCATTCGAAGACGACGAACTGCTGGTGATCGAAAAGGCGAGCGGGCTCTTTTCAGCACCGACGCCCGAAAGCGATCGAAACAACCTGTTGGCTCTTTTGCAGCGTCAACTGGGGAAAGGCCTGCATCTGGTCCACCGCCTCGATCGCCCAACTAGCGGTCTGATGGTGTTTGCCAAAACGCCGGCCGCTGCAGGCGCGCTGGGAAGCCAGTTTCAGACGCACTCAATCCACCGCTCCTATTTGGCCGTACTCGTCGGGGGCGTTCCCGAGGGCGAGTTCGAGTGCGAGCTACCGATCGAGCAGCGTTCCGCCCGGACGCGTTTCGTCACTTTGGAGCAAAAGCGTGCCGCCGCCCTGGTCCGCGCCGAGCTGTTCACCGGGCGCACCCACCAAGTGCGCCTCCATGCCGAGGCCCTGGGGCACCCGGTCGCGGGCGACTCGAAGTACGGTCGGCCCCAGGGGCGCGCCTTGAGCCCCCGCCCGCCGCGCCTGGCCTTGCACGCTGAAAAGCTAGGCTTTACGCACCCCGACGGCCGCTCGCTCGAGTTCAACTCTCCTCTCCCCAGCGAGCTCGTGACCTACTGGGACCTACTCGCCTAAGGCTTTTGGTCGACCGCCCGTTCAGCATGCTCGAGCCCAGGGGGAACCCGCATGTTCTGGAACAAGGAAAAAAACGAGCCCGAGTCGGCGCGAGTGCCTTCGAGCCGCCAAGTCGGCGACTCCGACGAGAAGGCCCTCGACACCTTGGCCGCGGTCCTGCGCTCGCTGGGTCACCACGCCTTCGATCTGGACGACATGCCCCAAGATCTGGTGCGCGAGTCCTTCGAGAAGTGGGCGCAACGGCTGTTGCTCGGCGAAGCCGAGAAAACCGACGGCCCCAAGAGCGACCGGACGTTGGTGCGCGACTACGGCGGCGCCCGCCGATTCGTCGAAAAGCACCGCAAAGACGAACGCGAGTATGTCGTGACCGCCTTGGACAATCTGCGCAGCGCCGTGCGCGTATTCATTCAGTGCACAACGACGCAGCTGCGCGCCGGACGGGAGAGCGACGTGACCGTCAGTCGCGAACTCGAACATCTCGATCGAGCTCTGGCCGTCAACGATCACGCGACGATTCGTGCTGCCGCCGAGCGCGCCGCTGGCGCCATGCGCTCTCAGCTGGAAACCCGCACCAACCTCGAGCGCGACCAGCTCGACGAGCTGCGCTTTGCCATGACCAAGATGCAGGGCGAACTCGAGCAAGCGCGCCGCGAAGCCTCGGTCGACGCGCTCACGCAGGTGTTCAACCGCGCAGCACTCGATTCGCACCTGTCTTTGGTGGCCGATCAAGCCTTCCTCTCGGCTGTGCCCGCGTCGATCGTCATGGTCGACATCGACCACTTCAAGGGCGTGAATGACAGCTTTGGGCACCCCGTGGGTGACGAAGTGCTGCGCCAGGTGGCCGACACAATCGTACGCGGCTTTTTGCGGCGCGAGGACTTCGTGGCGCGCTATGGCGGCGAAGAATTCTGCATCGTCGCCCAACATACTTCATTCGAAGCGACTCGAGACCGCGCCGAGCGGCTACGTCGCGCCATTTCGGAAATGAAAATCGAGGCCTTCGGCAAGAAGCTCAGCGTATCGGTGTCGTTCGGCATCGCCGCGCTCGACTCCGGCGAATCGGCCAAGCGCTGGCTGACGCGCGCCGACGAGGCGCTCTACCGCGCCAAGCAAAAAGGCCGCAACCGCATCTCGATCGCTCCGTCGGGTCACGACGAGCTCGATTTCGGCTCCAGCCCGCCTTCGTCCGATCCGGCATTCGCCGATCCGCTCCCGCTCGAAGCGACGGCCGAGCCGCGCCAGCGCCTGCTCGTTTCCGCCCCGGCGACGCTCGAAACCGTGGTTCGGCCGCCCCAGAATCATCGCGCGGGCTGAGCGGGTCTGCTACAGCGCGTCTCCCCCCGAGACCCGCGCATGACATCCAAAGCCCCCGCCTTGACCGGCAAGCAACTCCGGCACCTGCGTGCGCTTGCGCACGCCCTCAAGCCCTTGATTATCGTCGGCAAGAACGGCTGGAGCGACAGCGTGCGCGCACAGGTGGACGAGGCGCTGCTGGGCCACGAACTGATCAAGATCAAACTGAGCGGCGGCGGCGACGAAGACCTGGATGCGGCCGGTCTCGGCATGCTGCTCGAAACGGAACTGGGCGCGGCAGTGGCCCAGACCATCGGCCACACCCTGGTCGTCTACCGGCGCCACCCCAAAAAGCCCACCATCGTGCTGCCTCGGGCGACGTCGCCGGGCGTCTGATACAAAGCGGGAGCCATGCCTCCCACGCCTCGTCGCACTCAGGATCCCAAAAACCTAGTCTGGATCGATCTGGAGATGAGCGGTCTCGATCCGGCGCGCGAAGTGATCCTGCAGGCTGCGCTGATTGTCACCAACCAAAATCTCGAGCCTCTCGAGTCGTTCGTGACCGACATTTGGCAACCCGCCGAGTCACTTGCTGGCATGGTGCCGTTCGTGCGCGAGATGCATCAGAAGACCGGCCTGCTCGAACGTGTCGGCAAGTGCCGCACAGAAGTCGGTCGCGCCGAGCAAATGCTCCTGGAGCGCGTCAGCGGCTGGTGCCCCTACCGCCCGGTGTTGTGCGGAAATACCATCCATTCCGACCGCAAATTCATCGACCGGTACATGCCCGCTTTGGCCGGCTACCTGCACTACCGCATGGTCGACGTCAGTAGCTTCAAGGTACTGGCAGGCCTGTGGTTGCCCGCCGACCAGCTCTACCCCAAACCCGATGCCGGTCAGCACGACGCCTTGTTCGATATCGAGCAGTCGATCGCCGAGCTATCGCACTACCGCCGGGTCATGATGAGCCCGCTCGCCCAACCAGACTGAGCCCATGTTCGACTTGCCCCAGATCCCACTGCCCAGTCAGAGCCAGCTCGATCGGGCGCTGGTTCTGCTGGGTGCCCGACTGGGCTCGCGCGTCCTGCTGGGCGCGAGCGAGACGGCCGCCTACCAGAGCGACGACTCGCTCATCGAAGGACGGTTGCCGATTGCCGTCGTCCTGGCCGAGTCGACCGAGGACATTCGCGTGGCGCTCGCCATCGCCGACGAAACGGGCGTACCCATTACGCCTCGCGCTGGTGGGTCGGGTCGTACCGGCGGCGCGGTCCCCGTCGCGGGCGGTATTGTCCTGGCAACCCACGGCCTCAAGCGCATCTTGGACATCGACGTGCGCGAAGGTCGCGCGCTGGTCGAGCCCGGCGTCATTCTCGACGATCTGCACTGGGCAGTCGAAGCCGAAGGCTGGTTCTATCCGCCCGACCCCAATTCGTCGGCCATGTGCTGCTTGGCTGGGAACGTCGCCGAAAACGCAGCGGGCCCGCGAGCGTTCAAGTACGGCGTCACGCGCGACTACGTGCTGGGCCTCGAAGCGCTGCTACCTGGAGGGCGCTCCTTCTTCGCCGGGCGGCGGACCAAAAAGGGCGTGACGGGCTACGACGTATTGGGCCTGTTGGTCGGTAGCGAGGGTACGCTGGCCGCATTCGGCAACATCACGCTGCGCTTGATCCCCAAGCCCGAGCAAGTGCTCACCCTGCTGGCCCTGTTCGTCGACATGCACGCAGCGGCCGACGCCGTACAGAAGATCGTGGCCGAAAGGCTCACCCCGCGCTGCTTGGAGTTTCTCGATCGAAAGACGCTCGAGGTGATGCGCCAAGCCGGAAACGCGCTGCGCGCCGACGCAGGAGCGCTTTTGATCATCGAGGTCGACGGCGCCGAAGCCGAATGCGACCGCCAAGCTGAATTGGTGGGCAATGCAGCCGACTCCGCGGGCGCACTCGAGGTCGTCGTGGCCAGCTCGGGCGTGGCCCGCCAGAAGCTGTGGGCCGCGCGCAAACAGATGAGTCACGCAGTCCGCAGCCAGGCTCGGCACAAGCTGAGCGAAGACGTCGTCGTCCCACGCCAAAAGTTGAACGCGCTCTTGCAAGAGGTCGAAGCCATTGGCGAGCGCCAGCGTATCGACGCGCTCTCTTACGGTCACGCCGGCGACGGCAACCTGCACGTCAATTTCTTGTGGAACGACGAAGACGAAGTGCCACGCGTCCAAGAGGCGATTCGTCAGCTGTTCGTGGCCACGGTGGCGCTGGGCGGCACACTGAGCGGCGAACACGGCATCGGCCTGACCAAGGCCGCGTATTTAGGGCTCGAGCAGTCGCCCCCACTCATCGAACTCGAGCGCGGGCTCAAGGACGTCTTTGATCCCCACGGCATCCTGAACCCCGGAAAAATCTTCCCCAAGCGCGGCCACGGGGCTTGCTGAAAGCCGCAAAAGTCTGAGCGAAAACACAGCCAAACCCGCGTCTTGCAATCGGCGCGAGTCCCGCTAGCTTCACGCGCCCACTGGGAGAGATGACCGAGTGGCCGAAGGTACCCGCTTGCTAAGCGGGCGTGGGTCACAAGCCCACCGAGGGTTCGAATCCCTCTCTCTCCGCAACTCACGATCTACGTCGATCACGCCTCAGGTGCCGCGGCCAACCAGTTCGTGCTGGTGAGACCGCGCACTCGTTTGAAGTGCTTGCTGTTGTTGGTCACGAGTGTCACCCCCAACGCTACGGCGTGGGCCGCGATCAGCGTGTCGATGGTCCCAATAGGTGTCCCCCGTTCCCTGAGAAACGCGCTCAGCCGGCCATACTCGAGCGCCGCAGAGTCATCGAAGGGCACCACGCCGAGCGGGGCTACGAACGCGTCGATCAAAGAGTGCAGCCGCCGGGAGCGCCTGTTCTGGGCGCCAAAACGCAGTTCAGCCAACGAAAGCGCACTCAGGCAGAGTTCCGACGGCGCGTGAGCTCGGATTTGCCCGGCAACATCGCCCACGCCGCGCAACGCGTAGCTAATCGTGTCAGTGTCCAACATGTAGCGCAGCGGCTCAGTCATCGAACGGATCCGCTAGTTCTTCGAGCGATTCAGATGCGGGACGCGGGATTTCCTCCTGCCAAGCGCCCAGGCACGCCAGGAACTCGGGAGGCCATTCGTCGATCGGCTCGAGAATGATACGCCGTCCATCACGCCGCACCTGAACCTCCCGTTGGTCGGGGAAGCCGTAGGCCTTGGGCAGGCGAACGGCTTGGCTCCCACCGTTCTTGAACAACTTCGCGCGCTCCATCTGCCAAGTATATACCTACGTATAGACTTCGTCGACCTCAGCAATTCTCAATTGCCCATGCCGATCGCGCGACGCTGAGCCAGACCTTCTCGCGCGGTGCAGGCGCTCTGCGCGACGACATATTGGCGCTCAGCTGGGCCTCGCTCGGCCTCGCGCTGCCGCAGCGTGCGAGTCGCTCCGTCCCGGCGACGAACTGGACGAACTCCTGAACGGGCGTAGCCCGAGTAACGGGGGGCAACTCTACCCGAAACACCAAAGAAAAAGGCCGCCCCCCGGGTGGGGACGACCTCTCGATGGCGGGCTGAAACGAACGCTCAGCGCCAGTTCTTGGTGCCGCCGAACTGGAGCTTCTTGCGGTCGAAGCTGTCCGAGTTCTTGTGCATGAGCATCTGGTAAGTAAAGGCCGAGCCCTGCTCGCCGATCAGCGCTGACCACTCGAGGAAGAAGTACCAAAGGCGGTACCAGCGCTCGCCGTAGGCCTTGAGCACGTGCTCCTTGTTGCTGACCCAGTGGTCGCGCCAGGCGCGCAACGTGATGACGTAGTGGGGGCTCATGTTCTCGACGTCGGTGACCTCGAAGCCGCCGTCCTCCGCTGCGCGGATCATGCCGGACAGGGTCAGGCTGGCGTCGGCGCCCGGGAACACGTAGCGGTTCATGAACAGACCCCAGATCAGATCCTCGGGGCGCAGGGTGAGCGCCGAGAGGGGATTCTGCGGGTTGTAGAGGTTGCGGATGCCCGTCCATTGCAGGACGAATAGGCCGTCGTCACGGAGCAGCTCGTGGACCTTCTTGTAGTAGCCAACGAGGTTCTTGATGCCGACGTGCTCGACCATCTCGAGGCTGACGATCTTGTCGAACGTGCCCTGGATGTTGCGGTAGTCGCAGACCTCGACCTTGGCGCGGTCGCTCACTCCGTACTTGGCGATGCGGTCGGTCCCAAAGTTCACCTGCTCTTGAGCCAGCGTGACGCCGTAGCTCTTGGCACCAAACTCACGAGCCGAGCGCGCGACGAACGTGCCCCAGCCGCAACCGATGTCGAGTAGGGTTTCACCCTTTTGCAGCTGCAGCTTGGTGCACGCGCGGTCGATCTTGCGGTACTGCGCCTGCTCGAGCGGCTGGTCGGGGGTCTCGAAAGCAGCGGCCGTGTAGACCATGGCTTCGCCCAAGCACCACTCGAAGAAATCGTTGCCGCGGTTGTAGTGCTCGGCGACGATGCGGCTGTCCTGCGCCTTGCTGTGGATCGTCACTTCGGGGAGGAAGTTGGTGAACGCCCACTTGATGTGCGAGTCGGTGAGACGGAACGACATTGTCTCGTGCCGCGTCTGGAAGAATTCGTGCCACTTATCGGCGGGGATATCGAGGCGACCTTCGATGTAGGCCTCGTACACGTCGGAAATTGGAACCTTCTTGCTGGACCATTTCCGGGCAAGCGCGGCGTCGTCAAAGGTCACAAAATCGCTGATCGTTTTTCTGCTCATGGCTTTCGTCTCCCAGCCGGCTCTCGAGAAGGGCCCGAGCGGCGGGCCCGACTAGTAGGAGAGAATGGGACGGCCAACAAGCGACAAGTCATCCGTTCTTGCGGTGTAAAGCCGTCTACGCGCGAAAGGGCGTGGCGACGGGCGCTCCCCCTGAACGAAGATGGACACTGGCCCAGGTACAAATCTGCGATTCTCTCGCCATGGCGGCTCCGCAGCACTTGGGTTTCATCTCGGCGACACTCGTTTTTCTCTTCGGGCTGGCGGGCAGCGGCTGCGTCGGCAACCCCGAGCTACGGCGCGGCGGCCCCGGGGCCGCGGATAGTGGGCCCATGATCGCGACGACGGGTCCGACGGCGCCCCTCGGGGTCGGCCGCATCGAGGTCGGTACGGACGGCTGGCGCTTCGCCTGGTCGGGCACTTCGGTAACCGTCCATTTTCGGGGTCGCGCCGTGAGCGCCGACCTGACCGACTCGGGCAAGAACCAGTTTCTGGTCCTCGTCGACGGCAAGCCCGTCAAGGGCAAGATCGCTCCGCCTCCCGGGCGCACGACAGTGGAACTGGTCAGCGGTCTGCCTCAAGGCGAACACACCCTCACTCTGTACAAACTGACCGAGCCGGTCGTCGGCGAGACGACGCTCCACGGCTTCATCCTGGACAGCTACGGCGAAGCGTTGCCAACCGTGCAACCGCAAAAGCGCCGCATCGAGATCATCGGCGACTCGATTTCCGCGGGCTATGGCAACGAAGGCACCGACCCCAACTGCGGCTTCACGCCCGAAACCGAGAACCATTTCCTCACTTACGGCGCGCGCGCCGCGCGCGAGCTGGACGCCGACCTCACGACGCTGGCTTGGTCGGGTCGCGGTGTGTTCTCCAATCGCGGCAACCCCGCCGAGCCCGAGACGATGAGCATGATCTGGGAGCGCACGCTGCCAGCCGATCCCGCCAGCGCCTGGCATTTCCAGAGCGCTCCGCCCGACGTCGTCATCATCAACTTGGGCAGCAACGACTTTGCGCCCGAAGTAAAAGACGTAACGCCGTTTGGTCCGGCGTACGCAGCGCTGCTCGACAAGGTCCGTCAGCGCTATGCCTCGGCGCACGTGTTCGCAACCGTGGGCCCGCTGCTGAGCGACGTCTACCCGCCCGGACGCAAGTCGCTGACCACCGTACGCACAACCCTGCAGGCGCTCGTCACCCAGCGCGGCGACCCAAAGCTCCACTATTTGGAGT
>JBBQHO010000135.1:0-10095 GCA_038324055.1 Polyangiales bacterium
TTCCGCTCAAATTTGCATGCGCCACAGCTCGTAGAACGCGTCGACGATCTTGTTCTTCATCGTGCCAAGCAGACGAAGTTGGATGTCGGCTTCACTCACAGCAATCATCGTGCCGTGGATGTCGTCCGTCTTGCCCTCGGCGAAAGCTTGGGCCTGGGTCTGGGCGTCGGCGAGCGACGCATTCGTCTTGCCGATGGTCGCCTCGAACAAGCTCTGAAACGCGGTCTGCCCTTCGTTCGCACCAAGCCCCGGCGTCTCCGCACCGAGCGCAATCCCGCCATCGAGCCGGCTCTGGGGAGCCAGCAGGGGCAGGGAGCTGGGTGGAAGCGGCGCAATGGGCATGAATATCAGCCGATTTCGAGCGCCGAATGCGCCATGGCCTTCACGCTCTCGATGGTGCTGACTCCGGCTTCGTAGGCGCGCGAGGCCGTGATCATGTTGACCATTTCTTCGACCACTTCGATGTTTGGGTACTCGACGTAGCCCTTCGCGTCGGCATCGGGATGGTCGGGATCGTGGACCATCATACCCTGGCGCGGATCACGCACGAGCCGCTCGACGCCCACCTTGGACACGCCGCGCTCACCCGTGATGCCTCCCTGGTTGTCCAGAGCCACGGTCGTGAAGAGAGGATCGATACGGCGATAGGCCGTGCCATCTTCGGTTTTGGTCGTCCTCGCATTGGCCAGATTGGACGCGATGGTGTTCATGCGGGTGCGCTGGGCGGTAAGCCCCGACGCGGCGATGTCCATGGCACTGAAAGCTCCGAGCATTGTGGCGTTTCCTTCGTTCTAGAGAATTTCAGCCACGGCCGTCGTTGGCGGCGTAGGCGAGTTGTTTGAGTTGCGTGCCGGTCAGCGTGGACACGACCTCGTAGCGCAGCTGATTTTCTGCGAGCTTGGTCGCTTCGACGTCCAGCGACACAAAGTTGCCGTCGAGGCCCGCCTGCAGATCGGGTGACACGTGAACGCGGCCTTGCGTGACGGCTGAACCGCTCGCACCGGTCTGGTGACCGGCTTGGGTGCGCGTCATGGCAACCGATAGCGCCTGGCCAAAGTCTTGACTCTCCACGCGGTCGACGTCCATCGGCTTGTAGCCGGGTGTGTCGATGTGGGCGACGTTGCTCGAGAGCACGTTTTGCCGCTCCATGTGAAAGCCGAGAGCCTGCGAGAAGGGAGCTATGTTTTGAAACAGATCGCTCATGACGCAGAGGCACTGCAACAGCCGTGCCTTGCCACCACGCGCTCGAGCCGTGGAGTCCAAGTCCGGGTGCGAGCGCCGCGCCAACTACCCGACACTGGGTGAGCGCTGACCTCGACCGGACCGCCGCTCGAGCGGCGTCGCAGTCTCGAATTTGGAAACCGCATCAGCAACGCGGCTTGTCGTCGCATTTCTGCAAACAGTTGAAATAATTCAGCTTACTTCGCAACCAAGGTCGGCTTCGGACCTACACGTTGGGGTCGCGCCCGACCCAGCCCGAAACAAAAAAAGTGCGTCAATGGACTGCCGCTCGGGGGGGCTAAGTGTCGGAATTTTGTCGGGATCCGAGAAAGAGCGTCAAGCCGTCGCCGCTTGGGTGCGTTTTGTTCCTAAGGCTTTGTTCCGCATTCGCCGTTGGCACGGAACACCACCGCTGGCTCCGAGAAGAATGCTCCTATGAACGACGCCCTGCTGCAGTCCGACTCGATGCTCTCCCTCGCTGCCGAGGAGCGCCCGTCCGAGGTTCGTATCCGGGCAGCACTGCCCCGCAGTATGGTCGGTTTGGTCGGTGAATCTCCTGCACTGGTCGATCTGTTCAAGATCGTCGACCGCGTCGCTCACACCGACTGCACCGTGCTGATTACCGGCGAGAGCGGCACCGGCAAAGAACTCGTCGCGCGCGCCGTACACCAGAACTCGACTCGCAAAGCAGGGCCGCTCGTCACCATCAATTGCGGAGCCATTCCCGAGGCGCTCCTCGAGTCCGAGCTCTTCGGCCATGCGCGCGGCGCTTTTACGGGTGCTTCCGGTACGCGCATCGGCCGGATCCAGGCCGCCCAAGGTGGCACGCTGTTCCTCGACGAAGTCGGCGAGCTACCGCTCAGCCTCCAGGTCAAACTGCTGCGCGTTCTGCAGTACAAGGAGTATTCGCCGGTGGGTGATGGCCGCGTGCTGAGCGCTGACGTCCGCATCGTCGCCGCCACGAACGTCGATCTCGAACGCGCCGTCGCCGAGGGTACGTTTCGCGAGGACCTTTACTACCGACTCAACGTCATCCACGTCCGCAGCCCCGCACTGCGCGAGCGTTCCAGCGACATCCCGCTGCTTCTCAACCATTTCTTCGACCTGGCCACCAAGCGCCTGGGGCGGACAGATCTCAGCGCGTTTTCGGACAAAGCTCGGGAGCTGCTCGAGCAGTACGCTTGGCCCGGCAACGTCCGCGAACTCGAGAACACCATCGAGCGCGCCGTCCTCTTGGCAGCCGGCCCCCAGATCGAGCCGAGCGACCTGCCGGACCGCGTCTGTGGCCTCCGTTCGACGCCGCAGGGTGGCGGGAGCTTTGCGCTGCCCAACACCGGCATCGATCTGCGCAACGCCGTTGAGTCATTCGAGAACAAGCTGATCCAGCAGGCTCTCGAGCGCACCGGCTGGAACAAGAAGCAAGCTGCCGTTTTGCTAGGTATCAATCGCACGACGCTGGTCGAGATGCTCAAGCGCAAGCGCATCGAACGCGCTGCCTGAGCCGCGCTGCCTGAGCCGCGCTAGCTCCCCGGCGCAGCAACCTCTTCCCGCAACGGCTCGGTCTTTGGACCGAGCCGTTCTTGCTTTGTCTGCCGTCCCGAAAGCCGCGCGCTGTCAGGCCACCGCCGTCTCAGCGCCAGCGCTCTGACAGCCGCGCTCGTTTGCCGGTCGGCGTTGACCGTCGATCCTCCCGTCTTTCACGCGCCGGGCTCGTGGCCACGTGTTGGCATCAACGTTGCTCTAGTCCTGCCAGGGAGAACCAGCATGTTTCGATCACTTCACGTTGCATCAACCGGTATGGCCGCTCAACAGGCGCGCCTCGAGGGGATCTCCCACAACATCGCCAACACGAGCACCATCGGCTTCAAGAAGCAGCGGCTCGAGTTCCAGGACCTGCTCTACCAGACGACTCGCCTACCTGGCGCTGCCACGGGGCAGACGACGCAGGCCCCCGTGGGTGTGCAGGCCGGTACGGGCGTGCGCTTGGCGGGCACGATCTCGATTCAAGAGCAGGGGTCGTTTACCACCACCGACAACCCACTCGACCTGGCCATAGAAGGTCGCGGCTTTCTGACGGTACAGCGCGAGGACGGCACCCTGGCCTATACCCGCGACGGCACCCTGAAGACCGACTCCTCGGGCCGCGTCGTCACCAACGACGGCCTGCCGCTCGATCCGCCCATCACCATTCCGGAAGGGGCATCTGCGGTCATGATCTCGCCCAACGGCCTGGTGACCGCGACGATGGTGGGCGAGGACGCGCCCGTCGAGCTCGGTCAAATTCAGACCGCCACCTTCATCAACTCGGCAGGCTTGCAGAACGTCGGACACAACCTGGTGCAGCGCACCGTGGCCAGCGGCGAGCCCATCTTCAGCGATCCGGGCTCCAACGGTCATGGCACCGTTTTGCAGGGCGCTCTCGAGCAGTCGAACGTCGACATGGTCGAAGAGATGGTCGCGTTGATCAGCGCGCAACGCGCCTACGAGATCAACTCCAAGGTCATCTCGTCTGCCGACGAGATGCTCCGCAAGGCTACGGAGATGACCTGATGCGCCGCTCTGCACGAATTCTGACGGCAGCCTGGTTGGCTTTGGCGGTGGCTCTGCCCGCCTGGGCCGACGAGCCCGTCGTGGTCGTGAGCGGCGCCCGTGTGCATCTTGGCGATCTGGCGCCCGATCTGGCGCCTGGCCTGCTGGCCGTCGATCTGGGTCCGGCGCCTCCGCCGGGCAAGAGCCGCTTGTTCTCGCGCCAAGAAGTTTCCGACAAGCTCCAGGCAGCCGGCATCGCGGCTTCCAAGCTGAACCTGCCCGCCTCGGGCGTGCGCGTCGAGACCGAAGGTCGCCGCTTCAGCCCCGAGGAGCTGGCCCAGCTGGTCGAGCCTGCCGTGCGTGCGGCATTGCCGCCGGGCGTGCGGCTGCTGGCCATCAAAGCGCTACAAGGACACGTGCTGGCTCCGAGCGTTCGGCCGGGTCAAGTCCGGCTGCCTCGCTTCGCATTGCGCGACGGCGAGCAGAAGCAGACGGGTACCGTCGAGATCCTCTGGGGCAAAGAGGCGCTGATGCGCATGCCCGTTCAGCTGCACGTCTCGGTCAGCGGCAGCGAGGCTGGAGCCTTGGTTCCGCGGGGGAGTTCCGTCACTCTGGTGATTGCTCGTGGCCAGGTCGAGATCTCGACGCAAGGCGAGACGCTCAGCGCCGGTCGAGTCGGTGATTCGGTTTCCGTTCGTGTCGGCGTCACCAAAAAGGTCCTCTCGGCTCGTCTCACGCACGCAGGTCGCGCAGAGGTCGAGCTGTGACCGTCGCGAGCCGTCTCTTGTCCGCCGTGTTGCTCGCCTGGGTCTCGCTCGCTACGTCGGGTTGCTACGCCAACCAAATCAAAGAGCCAGAGGCGCGCAACCGCGAGTACGAAGAAGGAGCCTATTCGGGCAAGGACGAAAGCCGCGCCGCGGCGACCGGCAGTATCTACTCCGAGGCCAAAGCAGGCTTGCTCGAAGATACGCGCGCTCTCAGGGTCGGCGACATCGTCATGGTGCGCATCGACGAACACGCCGATGCGCGGGGCGGGGCCAGTACCAGGCTGAGCCGCAGCAGTGATCGCGAATCGCACGTGGATGAGGTGTTGGGGCTGATCGACGTCATCAAGGCCCAGGCGCCAGAGGTTGATCCGAGCACGCTCTGGAAGCTGGCCAGCGAATACGAGTTCAACGCCCAAGGCAACAGCACGCGCTCGGGCAGCTTGACCGGCAGCATCGGCGTCAAGGTCAAGCGCGAGATGCCCAACGGTGACTTGTTCGTCGAAGGAACCAAAGTCGTGATGATCAATCACGAGGAGTACCACCTGTACATCTCGGGGGTCGTTCGTACCTCCGACATCCAGCAAGACAACAGCGTCGATTCGGCCTTGGTTGCCGACGCGCGCGTCGAGTTCACGGGTCGCGGCGACATCGAAGAGCAGACTCAACAGGGCTGGATGGGCTGGTTCCTGAACAAAATCAACCCTTTTTGAGCCGAACATGAGCCCTATGACCCGCATTCCCCGGCTGACTTCTCGTGTTCTGTACGCGCTCGTGATCGCACTTGGCGTCGGCGTTTTCTCGCCGCGCGAGGCGCGCGCCGAGAAGCTCGCCGATCTCGCCGACGTCATCGGTGCTCGTGACAACCAGTTGCTCGGCTACGGTGTCGTCACCGGTCTCAACGGTACGGGCGACGATGTGCGCTCGCTCATCGCCGAGCAGACCATGCGCTCGATGCTCCGTCGTTTGGGCGTGCAGATCGACGACCAACGCCTGCGGCTGCGCAACGTTGCCGCCGTGATCGTTACCGTCAACATCCCGCCGTTTTCGCGCAACGGCTCGCGGCTCGATGTTACCGTGTCCTCGATCGGCAATGCGCGTTCGCTCGCCGGCGGAGTACTCATTCAAACGCCGCTGCGCGGCGCCGATCGCCATACCTACGCGGTCGCGCAGGGCCCGCTGGTGGTCGGTGGTTTTTCAGCGCAGGGCAACACCGGCACGTCGTTCCAACAGAACTCGACGACCACCGGACGCATACCCAACGGCGCGCTCGTGGAGCGCGAAATCCAGACATTTTTGGTCGATCCGCCGCCTGCCGATGCAGCTGCGGAGAAAAACCAGGCCGCCAAAAAGGGCGACAAGCCAACCGACAAGAAGAGCAAAGAAGAGAAGCCCAAGGGCCCGCCCACGCTCACCTATGCTCTGCGTTCGCCCGACTTCGTGACGGCGCAACGCATGGCCACGGCCATCAACGACGCAATGGGCGACAAGCTGGCGGTGGCCATGGACGGAGGCGCCGTCCGCATCAAGCTTCCAGACGAGTTCAAAGAGAACCCAGTGCCTTTGGTGGCGCGGCTATCCGAGGTCGAGGTGGCGCCCAACCAGCCCGCGCGGGTGATCATCAACGAAAGAACGGGCACGGTCGTGGCCGGTGGCGACGTGCGCCTCACGCCGGTGGCCATTGCACAGGGAGGCATCAGTGTGTCCATCTACGAAGGTTACAACGTGAGCCAGCCCAATCCGTTCGCCTACCGCACCGGCCAAACGGCGGTGACGCCGCAGACGGACATCACGACCGAAGAGCAGGAGAGCGCGCTCAAGTTCGTCGAGGGCGCCGCGACCCTCAAAGACGTGGCCACGGCGCTGGCCGCCCTGGGTGTCACGCCCCGCGAACTTTCGAGCATCATGCAGGCCCTCAAGGCAGCTGGCGCCCTGCGCGCCGAGTTGGTCATCCAATGAACCCGCTGTCCGCGCCGCAGACTGCCTTGCAGCTCGTCGAGCGGCAGCAGTTGCCACGGGCCTTGGCCAAAGCGCCGGCTCTTGCGCTGACGCCCGAGCAGAAGGAGGCCGAGCGCGTCCGCGGCGTGGCCCTCGACTTCGAGGAAGTGTTGGTCAAGCAGATGCTCGCCCCCTTGGCCGAAAGCATGAGCAAGGCGCAGGGCGCCGGCGGCGAACAGGCTTCTCCCATGGTTGGATCCATGGTCCTCGACAGCTTGAGCCGGTCGATCCGCGACGGAGGGGGGCTCGGTTTTGCCGAGGTCATCGAGGAAGCGCTGCGGGGGCGGAGCCCTTCGGCCGTCCCTGGGGCCGGGGGGACCCCAGGGGCGTCAGCCGGGGGTCCTCAGAAAGCGATCGAAAAATGACGATTTGCACTCAAGGAGACTCTTCTTGGGCCGTTCCCACATCTCGATGGACCGTTCCGCGCTCTGAGCGGGCTGCTCCACGGGAGATCGAGCTATGAAAGGCATTACCGGCCACCGCGTCCACGACGCCTACGCGAGCAACGCACTCACCTCCGCCGCGCAAGTGCGACCAAAGCCTGCGGCCCCTGAAGACGCGGCAACCCGCGCGCCTCAGGATGCGGCCGAGGTGCGCATCTCCGACGGCGCCCGCAAGTTGGCGTCCGGCCCCAGCGCCGATCCAGCCCGCATCGAAGATCTGCGCGAGAAGGTTGCCCAAGGCGCCTCGGCCTTCGATCCACAGATCGTCGCCCAGCGGCTGGCCACGCAGTTTCAAGGCTGACGGCCGGCACCCGGTGCCGCCTCGTCCAGCGTCCGAATCGAGAACGTAGATGTCCGTCACCACCCCACTCGAAGCCGTCGTCGAACGCCTCGACCAGCTCCTCACCGAGGAGACCACGGCGCTCCGCCGCTTGGATTCGGACAGCATCGAGCAACTGACCGAGCGCAAGGCTGCCTTGCTCCGCGAACTGGGTGGTGTTTCGCGCGAGGGCGCCACCCGCGACACGTTGCGCCTGGTCGCGCAGGTGCGTGAAAAAGCTTTGACCAACCAACTCTTGCTCGTCCACGCCCGCGACATGGTGCGCGGCGTCATCGATCGCATGGCGCCTAGCTTCGAGCCGCACAACCCCAGCGGGGCTCGTCTGCTCCAGGTGCGAGGCTGATATGGGCCTTTCATCGCTGTTCAATACGGCCCGCGACGCACTCAACGCCCAAGCCTACGGCGTTTCGGTCACGAGCCAGAACATCACCAACGTCAACACGCCGGGCTACGTCAAGCGAACCGCCCTGCTCGAGACGCGCGTACTGGGCCGAGAGGACTACGGCTCCGTCGCCATCGCCGGCCTGCAGCGCAACACCGACCAATTCATCGAAGGTCGCTACTACTCGGCGCTCGGCCAGACGGGCGCGGCCCAAGCGCGTCAGAATCAGCTCACGCTCGTCGAGGCGTCGTTCAACGACATTTCTGGCTCGGGACTCAGCTCCGCGCTGGGCAGCGTCAACGATGCTTTGCAGAAATTGGCAGCCGATCCGAGCGATAGCGTCGCCCGCGACACGGTGCTTTCGAACCTCAGCAACTTCGCTTCGCGGGTGAACACTGTCGGCAACGACATTGCCAACCAGAAGTCCGACATGCTGAGCCAGATGCAAAACGTCGTTCGCGACCTGAATCGTCAGGCGGGCGAGATTGCCAACCTGAACCGCGAGATCGTCCACGCTCAGGCGCAAGGGCTCGACTCGGCGGATCTGCGCGACAAGCGCGACCAAGTGCTTTTGCAGATGGCACCCAACGTCGATCTGAATATCGTCGAGGGTGAAGACGGCGCCATCTTCGTGCAGGCAGCCGGTACGACGCTGGTGGAAGGCACCGAAGCGCGCGAGCTCACAATCGGTCTCGCGCCGGGCGGGGACGTGAAGCTCCTGGCTGGACGCATCGGCTCCAGCGCGCCCAGCGACGTGACCAAGAGTCTGTCTGGCGGAAAACTGGCGGGTCTCAAGGAGGCGCGCGACGTCGACCTCAAGGAAACTGCGGCTGAGTTTGACCAATACGTCTACGACGTGGCCACAGCCATCAACACCCAGCACGAGGCGGGCTACGGACTCGACGGCGCTACGGGGCGCAAGCTGTTCGACCTCAACTTGCCTGGCGCACCACCTGCGGGAGCGGCACGCGCCCTGACGCTCAGCACCGACGTCGCCGGCCAGCCTTCGCGTCTGGCTGCATCCGACGCCGCCGCAACGGTGCCCGGCGGCGGCGTGAACGCCACGAACCTCAGTAAGCTGTTCGACCTGACAGTGGTCTCTGGCGGCACGCGCACGATCAGCGAAGGCTACTCGGACCTGGTCGGCAGCGTCGGTCTCAAGAGCGCGACGGCCAAACGCGAAACCGCGCTGCGTTCCACGCTCGAGGGGCAGGCCTCGGACATGAAGGAATCCATGAGCGGCGTCTCGCTCGACGAGGAAATGATTGCCCTGACCAAGTATCAACAGGGTTATCAGGCCGCGGCTAAAGTTTTCAACGTAATCGACGATCTGATGCAAGAGCTCCTGGGGATCTTGCGATGAGAATCACCGACGCGATGAGAACCAATCAGTCGCTCCGCAATCTTTCGGGGTTGCGTGAGAGTCACGCCCAAGCGACCGAAGAGGCTACCTCGGGCCTGCGCGTCAATCGTCCCTCGGACGATCCGACGGCCGCCGCGCTGCTGACACGCCTGCAAAGCCGGCTCGATCAGAACGTCACTACCCAAAAATCCATGTCGCAAGGTCGCGCGGATCTGGACCAATCGGAATCGGCGTTGGCCGCGGCCTCTGACATCATGAAGCGCGCGAAAGAACTCGCACTCACGGCGGCCAACGGAGGCACCAGCCCCGACGGTCGCAAAGCCGCCGCCCTGGAGATTGGCGGTCTGCGTCAGCAACTGCTCGGCTTGGCCAACCTCAAGGGTTCGCGTGGCTCCTTGTTCGCCGGCTCGCAAACCGGCACTCCAGCCTTCGACGCGAGCGGCGTGTACCAAGGGGACAGCTACGAGCACAAGCTGCAGAGCGGTCCCAACTCCGAGGTCACCGTGAGTGCCAGCGGTGAGCGCGCCTTCACCAGCGCCGGCGGACGGGACGTCTTTGCCGATCTGAGCGCGCTCGAAACAGCGATGAACAACAACGATCCTGCGGCTGTTTCAGGCTATCTGGATGCGCTGGACGCGGGCCACCTGCAGATCACCCGTGAACGCGCTCACGTCGGCGTCAATCAGAACCGCGCCGAGCAGAGCGACGCGCTGCTGACCCACACCAAGCTGTTGCTCGAGACCCAGAAGGCCGATGCCGGCGCCGCCGATCCCGCCGAGTCGTTGACGCGCCTCGTGACGCTGCAACAGAACATCGAGCAGGCCCTCCAAGTGGCCCGCAAAGTTCTGGATCTGAACGTGATGCAGCTCGGCTGAGGCTGCATGCTGTTCTCCGGCCCGGTGGCCCAAAGACAGCCGTAGACCTGGCACGACTCCTGCTCAATGCTGAGCAGCCCATGTTAGTCGTCACTCGTCGTAAGGGTCAGCGCATCGTCATCGGAAATGACATCGAGATCGTAGTCTCGGGCATTTCCGGCTCCACCGTGCGTCTTGCTG
>JBBQHO010000136.1:0-10062 GCA_038324055.1 Polyangiales bacterium
CGAAGCGCCATCGGCTTCGACCGTGACGCGCGTGCCTTTGGCCCCACAGAGCAACAACACCCCCATGACGCTCTTGGCGTTGGCCCGCTGGTCGTCGCGGCTGACCGTCACCTCACACGAGTACTGGGAGGCCATCTGCACCAGCTTGCTGGCGGCGCGCGCGTGCAAGCCCAAACGGTTGACGATTTCGAAAGTGTCCTCGGCATGTTCGGCCGAAGAGGCGGGGTGGATGGGTTCGTTCATGAGATTCATTTCCAGCTGTCGAGCGGAGGAAAGACGGACTCGCCTGGCTCGGGGCGCACGGCGATGTGCTCGGCATGTCGAATGTCGCGGTGCACAGCCTCGATTGTCCCGCCTAGGCGCGCCCGCAGCTCCGCGGCTACCAGCTCGCTGAGCACGACCGAACGATGCCGTCCTCCGGTACAACCGATAGCGATGGTGACGTAGCTCTTTCCTTCGGCTTGGAAGCGCGGCAGGCAGAACTCGAGCAGGCTGAGCAGGCGTTCCACGAAGCCCTGCGTCTCGGTCTGGCCGAGCACATAGTCGACGATACCGGGCTCGAGACCGGAAAGCGGCCGGAGTTCTTCGACAAAGTAAGGGTTGGGCAAGAAACGCACGTCGAACAACAAGTCGGCGTCGTGCGGCGCGCCATACTTGAAACCAAATGAGATGACCCGCGTCAGCATCGCACCCAAGTCGTCGCGGCCGTAGAGCTGCACGACCTCGCGCCGCAGATCGTGAACGCTCAGATTCGTCGAATCGATCACAGCGCGCGCGCGCGCACGAAGCGGCGCGAGCAAAGTGCGCTCGAGACGAATGCCGTCCAACAAAGCGCGCACGCCGGTCCGTCCGCCGGCCGTGAGCGGATGGGGCCGACGGGTAGCGTTGAACCGCCGGGCCAAGAGTTCTTCCGAAGAATCGAGGTACAGAATCGAAAGTTCGACGTCGCTCTGTTGCGCCAGTTGATCGAGCACGGCAGCTGCGCCGTCGAGGTACGACCGGACGCGCACGTCGATGCCGAGAGCCACCTTCTGCTCGCCGCCGGCGCGCAGCGCGTCGAGCGTGGCCAGCACAACCGGTGTCGGCAGATTGTCGACGCAGTAGTAACCCAGATCCTCGAGGGCGTTGACCGCAGTCGTCTTTCCAGCGCCGCTGAGCCCGGTCACGACCACGACCGAAAGCAGAGCGCTCACCGTTCTTCCTCCGGCTTCTTGGCGGGATAGGATGAAGAAGCGCGAACGCGAGCCTCGCTGGATAGCGTCGGAGGCGGCGCGGCACTCTCGTTCATGTGCCGGGGAGAAGGTCGGGCCTGCGATTCGGGCACGACGGGCGCCATGGTCTCCTTCTCGATGCGATCGAGAAATTCGCGCGCTGGATGGTGGCCCGCTCGCCTCAACAGTTCGGCGCGCGCTGCGATCTCGATGATCGAACTCATGTTGCGGCCCGGCTGAATCGGCAGTCGTACACTGCGAACGGGCACGCCCAAGATGGCGCGGTGGTGATCCTCGACGCCAATCCGATCGTACTCTGCGCCTTGCGTCCACAGTTCCAGTTCCACGATCAAATCGATGCGCTTGCGTTCGCGGACCGCAGTTACGCCGTAGAGGTCCTTGATGTTGAGGATGCCAAGGCCGCGCACTTCCATGTAGTGGCGGAGTGGACCCGCCGGTTCGCCGAACACCATGCCCGGTGGCCTGAAATCGCATTCGACTACGTCATCGGCGACGAGCCGGTGACCCCGCATGACGAGCTCCAACGCGCACTCGCTCTTGCCTACGCCACTTTGGCCACTGATGAGCACGCCGACTTCGAAAATGTCGACCAGCACGCCGTGGAGGCGTGTGCGGGGCGCCAGGTGCTCGTCGAGCACCGTGTGCAGCGCCGTGATGGTGACCGACGAACGTTCGTGCACGAGGACGAGCGGCGTGCCAACGCGCTCGGCTTCTTTGGCGAACGCCGGAGGCGGACTCGCGCCGCGACTGACGACGACGCACGACGGGTGTTCGCGAAACAGATGCTGGGCCGCCTCGACTTGACGCGCCTCGTCCAGACTCTCGATGTAGCTGAGTTCGGTCTCTCCCAGGACCTGAATCCGAGTCGGCACCAGCCCGCGCAGGTGACCCACGAGCGACAGCCCCGACTTTTGAATACGCGGATGACCGATCAACCGGTTGAGACCGGCATGACCCGCCAACACTTCAAGTCGCAGGCCGAGGGCGGGATCCTCGACCAGTTGTCGCACGGTCACGCCAGGGCGCGCATGAGAAGCGGGTGGGTCGTAGACTGTCATGGGCTGACTGAGGAGCTCTCGTGCTCTTCAATCAGCGAGTATGCCTGCTGTGGGGAGGTGGACTCCAGCAGTCTTCGTCGGGTCTCGGGACTTCGCAAAAGGCGCGACACTTTGGCCAGAATCTTCAAGTGCTCGCTGGCGGCGCGCTTGGGGCCGACCACGCCAAAGACGATGCGGACGGGCGCCCCGTCGATGGCATCGAAGGCCACCCCCTGCGGACACAGCAACAGGGCCGCCGTCTGCGAGCTGGCCGCGTCGAGCGAGGTATGGGGTATGGCAACGCCATCACCGATGCCCGTGCTTTGCAGTTGCTCGCGTTCGAGCAGCGGAACGCGGACTTCCTCAGCCGAAACGCCCAGTTCAGCGGCGAGGAGCTCGGCCAGGCAGTGGAGCACAGCGGCCTTGTCAGCTGTGCGTTCGCCCTGGGGATCGACGAAAATGCGTTGGACGGAAAGAATGTCGCAGAGTCGCATGTTGCCTGTCGAGTTCGGGGCTTGGAGCAAAAGCGGTTCAGTCGGACGAGTGCGGGCTTGTCGGCCCGGCGTCCGTTCATTCGAGCCACCCTCTACTCCCCGCCGAGGTCAGGATCAACGACCTGGCTGACCCGACGCGTAAGCTTTGCCCCCTGACGCCGCACGGCAGGGTTCTTGACCGCTCTTGGCCGGTCACTGACCCGACAGTCAGTCAAAAGCCTAGCTAGCCAGTGCCCTCACCCCTCTGTTCAACGAAAGAAAGGCCCGCCAACGAGGCGAGCCTTTCCTGTTGGGGAGCTTGCCCCCCAGCTTTCACCCTTGCCTTCGACCGAGGGTCAGCTCTCGCCCACCGCCATCGGCAGATCGTCGTCGGCCCGCGCATGGCGAAGATCCGGCTCCTTGCGACGGCGCGAACTTTCAACGCCCTTGGCGTGGCGGATCTGGCGCTCCAGCTTATCGACCACAGCGTCGATGGACGCGTAGGTGTCGCCGCTCACTTCTTTGGCCTCGTACCATTGTCCCCCGCTCTGCACCTGGACTTCTACGCTGTGCTCCAACTTGTCGAGCGACAAGGTCACACGGGCCGTCATCGGCTGCCTCAAGAACTTTTGTACGCGACTCAACTTGTCGGTCGCGTAGGCCTTGATGGAGTCGGTCGGATCCATATGCCGGAAAGTGATCGAAACATTCATGAGCACTCCTTTTCTGTGGGAACACAATCCCAAGCTTGGGACTGAGGGCTTAGTGAGAGGCGTTGCCGGCGCTCTCCATGAAGGTACGTCAGCTGCCCTTCGGGAAGGGTTCGAGCCGAGACAGCCGTGCCGCGGTGCGCAGCGCTGGAGCCCAAGCTGCGCCTGCTGCGTGCGCGCGTCATGCGAAAAACGGCAACGACCTGTACGAACACTCTCTCCTGCCGAACGGCCGGCGGGAGGACACCTGAACGTGTTTCGGCACGAAGTCGGAACTTTCGGCGGCATGTTCGTGCCGGGGCTGCGCTGTCTGCCGGACCTGCGCTGCGTGCCGGACCTGCGATGCCTGATGGGCCTGCGCTGCGTCCTGGAGCTCTGCTCTGCGGCCCCGCTCGGTCGAACACCGGCTTTGTGCCGCGGGTCGCTTGAAGCAACGCCCCGCTCCTCAACATGGCCACTATAGATCCGAGATGACGAATGGATGCCAAAATTCGGACGCTCGGGAGACGAATGTGTATCCCGCCCTCGCACATCATCAATGCGTGGGGGGCCGACCCCATTCCCGGCTCGCAACGAATCGGCAAACTGATCTAGCGCGAGTTCTAAGCAAGACTCGCGCCAAGGCGCGCTCGGGGCTCAGAAGGCTTTTTTGCGCTTCGACGAGGCAAGAATGCCCAACATCTCGCGGTACTTGGCCACAGTGCGGCGCGCGATGCGGATGCCATCCTGCTCGGCCAGCATCTCGACGATCGCTTGATCGCTGAGCGGATGGGCCTTCTCTTCGCCCTCGATCATCTTCTTGATCGCCTGCTTCACGCTCTCGCTGGCGATGTCTTCGTCCGCGACCCGACGGATGCTCGAGTTGAAAAAGTATTTGAGTTCGAACAGGCCCTGTGGCGTGTGCACGTACTTGTTGGTCGTCACGCGCGAGATCGTCGACTCGTGCATCCCCACGGCGTCCGCCACGTCGCGCAGAATCATGGGCTTGAGATGCGCCACGCCCAGCTCGAAAAATTCGCGCTGCTTCTCGACGATGCTCTCGGTGACCCGAATGATGGTCTTCCGCCGTTGCTCAATGGCGCGAATGAGCCACTGCGCGTTGCGCAGCTTCTCGCCGACGAACTCTTTGGCTTGGGGATCGGCAAGCAGCCGTTTGGTCAGGTTCTCGTTGATGAACAACCGCTGCACACCACGGTCGTTGTCAACGACGCGCAAATCTTCGCCGTCCTTGATCACGTAGACGTCGGGGGTGATCCCGATGCTGCGGTCGTCGTGATCGACGTAGTTGCGCGCTGGCCGGCTCTCGAACGTCTGAATTTCTTTGATCAGCTCGTACACCTCTTCGAGAGGCAGACGCATGGCCTTGGCGATCGCCTGGTAGTTGTGCTTTTCGAGGTGCGTGATGTGGTTCTTGATGATGTCGATGACGCTGTCGCCATCGTTGTAGCCCGCAGCTTCTGCCTGAATCAGCAAGCACTCGCGCAGATCGCGCGACGCGACGCCGAGCGGATCGAAACGCTGAATCATCTCGAGGATCAGCGGCGCGTCCTCGGGGTCGAGCCCGACCTCGTCGGCCAGATCGTCGATGGTGAGATCCGGGGTCCGGGTGCCATCCGGACGTTCGATGCCCTCCAGATCCAGGTAGCCGCGATCGTCCAAGTTGCCGATCACCAGCTCTGCAAAGCCGCGCTCGGCCCCCGTGAAGTCGCTCATCTGTAGCTGCCACATCAAGTGGTCCTGCAGCGTTCGGGCGCGCGTCAGATTCTGCTCGATGGGAGGCAAGTCGTCGAAACCCGCGCTGCCGCCACTGGGGCCTGGGTTCTGCTGGGTCCGATTCTCGAGGAACTTCTCCCAATCGACCTCGCGGGTAGCCTTCTCGGTCGCTTTCGAATCGTCAGTCCGGGTCGCCGACTCGTACTCGCGCTCAGCCTGCTCGGTGCGACGCGTTTCCTGGGCGCGCTCGCGCCCGCGCAGATCAGGCTCTTCCTCGGAGAGGACGGGGTTGTTGTCGAGCTCCTTGCGCACCTCGTCGATCAGCTCGAGGCGCGAAAGTTGCAGCAACTTGATCGCCTGCTGCAGCTGCGGCGTCATGACCAGCTGCTGGGACAACCGGAGCTGTTGCTTGATTTCCATAGGGTTCGACCGCCCCTAGACCTATCAAAGCGGGACCTGAGACAACAGTCTTGACCTTGGTGTGGCCCAACTTTTGCTAAAGTACCTTGCCGCCGAGCGGGCCTTGACTGCGGGCCCGGTGGGGGAAACCCTGAACACATGCTGCAAAGGGCCGCCACGACGACCGGAACTTTCCGGGTCAAGGCGCTCCTTTTGTTCATGCGGGACCGGGGTCAACCGGGCGAAGCAGCGGCCTTTGCGGAGCGCATCGGCGGAGGCAGCATCGTCGACAGCGAGATCAGGCCCCTTTCGCGCACGCTTTGGCAGAGGGCCCTGTGGGACTTCGTCGAGCTGGGCGGCGAGGACGGCCTCCGTCAGCTCAGCTCGTTCATCGTTCATCCTGAAAATCTCGGCGCTTGGTCGCGAATCTTGCGCGGGGTGCAGGGGGCGGAGGACCTCCTCAGCGTACTGGGGGAAGCCAACGACGGCCTGCCCGGCGACCCGTTTTGGACGACCGAGCAGCTAGGTCCGCGACGTTTTCGCGCTCATGCCTATGTCGGGGACGCTTCCGACGCTGTCGAGCGGCGCTACATCGGCCTGGCCTTGGCGGCCGAGCTGGAGGCGATTCCGCTCCTTTTTGGCCTGCCGCGAGGCCGAGCTGTGCCGTTCGATGACGGTCAGCCCTTTACGCTGAGCTTCACCTTGGAGTGGAACCGCCCCGGCGACCGCACGCTGTGGACCGCAGGAACCGTTTCGGTCGGATGGGCCCTGCTTGCCGCCATTGTCTGGTGGGCCGACGCGCTACCAGAGACGTGGGGGCGCAACCTTTGGCCGCTCTGGGTCGCAGGACCGCTCCTGCTTGCCGCCGCTTGGGGCGCGATGGCCAAGCGCGATGCCGAACAGCTCGCCCAAACGAACAAGCAGCGCGTTCGCATTTTGGCCCTCGAGCGCGAAGCCCTGCTCAATCAAAACCGCTCCAAGGAGATTTCTCGCCCCCACGAAGAGCCGGTCATCGCTGGGCAATACAAGGTGGGCAAACAGCTAGGAGTCGGCGCGAGCGGCGCTGTCTGGGAAGCCACGCGGCTCACCGACGGAGCGCAGGTGGCGCTGAAGTTGCTCCGCACCGCCGTTGTCCACGACGTGCGCGCCACCGATCGCTTGCGCCGCGAAGCAGAAGCGCTCGGTCTTTCTTGGCATCCCAATGTGGTCGAAGTGTTGGATACAGGCATTTTGCCATCCGGCGTCGGATTCTTGGTCATGGAGCGGCTCTACGGTGAGACGCTCGCCGAACGCCTGCACAGCCGACGTACCCTGACGGCTGAAGAGACACGGCAACTCGCGCTGCAGGCGGCGGACGCTCTATTCGCCGTGCACAGCGCAGGAGTCATCCACAGGGACATCAAGCCCGACAACCTCTTCTTGGGCCGCGCAGCCGACGGTAGCGACACCTTGAAACTGATCGACTTTGGCGTGGCACGCATCAGCTGGGCCGAGACGCGCCTCACCCGCTCTGGCGTCCGCATCGGCACAATCGGCTACGCTTCGCCGGAACAAGAAGCAGGTGCCGATGTCGACGGGCGCACCGACATCTACGGTCTTGGCGCGTCCTTGCTCCAGTGTTTGACGGGTCGGCCGCCGGCGGGCCAGCACAGCGGACTTGCTCCGGCTCCTAACATCGTCGTCCCGAGCGAGTGGCTGGCTCTCATCGACAAGATGACCGCGACCGAACCCGCAGAACGCTTCGCGAATGCACGTGATCTGCGCGAGGCCCTGTTGTTGCTGGCCCCAGACGAGCCCAAGAACGCAAACGACGAAAGCCTCGTGGCCGGCGTGTTCGTGGCCTGAGGCGCGCTACCACGTAGTGGCCGTCAGTTCCTGGAATCGGGATCTTTCCAACGGCTACGAAGCCCATGTCTTCTGCTCCGCCGAGCAGCCGCCGATCGACGCTGTAAGCGCACGACACCCCGCGCAGGCCTTCGGTGGGCTGCGAGGCGGCTTGCGCGCGGATCACCCAGGCGTCCACGTTTCGGGCTGCGAACAGGCCGGGCGCCAGCGCCTTGTCGGTGTGCGAGCCCGGTAGTCGAGCGATGCGCGGGTCGGTCACACCAGCCAGATCGACGATCTGGGCCGAAGTCGCTTGCCCAAGCCAGCCGATGTCGACGGCAGCGATCACCCGCGCGCCTTCGAGCAGCGTGCGTCCCCGGTCGATCCATTCGAGCCTGCGCGAGACAACCGCGCGAGCCTCTTGACCGAGGCCGGCAACGAGCAGCGCCGGACCAGCGAGCGCGAACGGAGCCGCCAAAGCGAGGCGCCAGCCGCGTGGCTCTTCGACGACCACCACCCAGCAAATCCACGGCAGAAGTGGCACGAAAAGCCGAAAAAACGGCATCCAGTCGCCACCTGCCAGGAGCAACGCCAACGCATGTGTGCCCAGCAGGAGGCGGGCCGTCCAGGCTCGGCGGCTTGTTGGCAAGAACGCCAGTAGCCAACTGACTCCCAAAAAGCTCAAGCCACCGACCGCATAGCGAAGTCCCGAGCCGGGGTCGGGCGCCTTGGCCACGAAGGCCAAAGGAACCAGCGAACCGAATTGCCACCAACGCAGCGCGGCCACGACTACCGGGCTGGCAAGCAAAACGGCGCCCGCGCCGGCGCGCCGACTCCACGACCCCCGATTGAGCCGCCACAGGCCGACAACGGACACCAAAACGAGCTCTGGGCGCCAAGCGCAGGCCAGCGACAACCAGAACGCGCCCAGCAACGGCCGCGGACCTTCTGCGCCCCACAGGCCAAGGAGTAGAAGCAGCGCAACGAGCGGTGTTTCGAGTCCTGCTCCTGCCCAGGCGTAAAAGGGAACCAGCGTCCAGGCCACTGCGACGAAGGTTAGCCAGCGCTTCCACGTCGAACGTTCCGCGAAGACCCGGGCAGTCACCAAAACCAAACAACCCAGCGCTGCTGCAATGCCAATGAGGCGCGCGACCAGAAATGGGGGGAGCTGCGTCGCACGCGTCGCGGCCGCGACCAGCTGTGCAAAGCCGTAGGGCGTGATGGCGTCGGTCACGGGACCGGTCGGGTTGAATGCGAAGCGCGACGAGTCGAGGCCGTGCTGAACCACGCGCGTGACGATCCAAGCGTCATCCACCGAAAAGCCCCAGAAATAAGCCAGCGGGCCCGACGCGAGCGTTCCCGCTGCTACCGCTGCCAGCCCCTGTTTCATTTTCATATCGGGAGCTTCGGGCTTCGCGAATCTGTAGGTGAATCGGCCACCTTCGGTAAGTCGACGGAAAAATTCGGGTTTCGCGGGGGCCTAGCACCGCCGGTCAAAGCCTGTCCAATCTGTGACGATATCGGTTGAAAGTTGGGGTGTATCTCTGTGAATTCTTAGGATTACGCCTGGATGCCCCCCGTACACGTCGTTCTGCGCCCCGGCCGATCTTCTCAGGCCCACCTCGCCCCTCTGGGCGGCTTGCTCGATCTCGTCGTCGATGGCGTGAATCTCACCGCGCGAGCGGGCGAAACCCAAGGCCTGACTCTCCTGGCCGAGCTGGGTCATGCCGCCGCGGCGCTGCGCAAAGGTCGACTTTCTCGCGCCACGGCCCAGCTCTGCACCGATGGCGACACCTGGGAGCTCGGCCTCGAATCCGACGGCGAAGACGCGTTGCTGAGCGTGTTCCGCTCAGGCCCCTGCCCCGAAGTAGCCGTGCACGAGCGACGCGTCCGTTTGAGCGATCTGGAGGAGGCTCTCGAGCAAGCGCTCGCGACTGCTCTGTCGTCGAACCTGCCGCCGGGTCACCGCGGTGTGCTGGAAGCTGCGCGCGGGCAGCTGGAGAGAAGCACGAAGAGCGCCAAGCCGCTGCCGCGCAACTTGGTGCAGGATCGCGTGCTGATCACGACGGGCAGCGGCCTCGAAATGCAGGCCAATGCTTCGTTTCGCATCGGCGAGGCACCCAGCGTCGAGGGCGGTTCCTCCGTCGAACGAGCCGATCTGCATGCTTTGCTGTTGCCGGGCCGCTTCAAGGTCGCGCTCGGACGCCGCAGCATCACGGTCGGGCGCGCACATTTGTTCTTGTTGGCAGAGCGCTTGTTGTGGCTCGCAGAGGATGCACTCGAGTCTTGGCAGGCAGCGCGTCCCCTGTTTCGTCGCTTGCAGGTCGAAGGGCTGCGCATCGGTGTGCGTCGCGGCCCCGGTGACGGACCCGTGGCGTTCACGGTCGCGACAACGGTCGAGGGCGGCACCGAGAAGACTCTTACCCTGAGCGATCTCGACACCGCCGACTTCGTCGAAGCCGCAGCGCTCTTCGCCGAAGCACTCGGCGAGCGCTTCGTCGAGCACGACGCACGCCAGTCGAACAATCTACGGCTGGGCGTCCTGCGCGAGACCGCGCGCATCCTGCGCGACCGCTTGGCGGAGCTTCGGCTCGACGACGGCGTCACCAACCGCGAACCCGAAAGCTACAAGAGCTATGGCTTGCCGGTGGTTAGGGCGCGGGTCGACGGCACC
>JBBQHO010000137.1:0-10053 GCA_038324055.1 Polyangiales bacterium
CCTCACTCCGCGTGGGATATCCCACGCTCAACTTCATCATGAAGCGGTCCACCTGCGCTTCCGGAAGTGGGTAGGTGCCTTCCTGCTCGATGGGATTCTGCGTGGCCAGCACCAGAAACGGCTCTTTCAACTTGTATGTCGTGCCACCGATGGTCACCTGCTTTTCCTGCATCGCTTCCAGCAATGCCGCCTGCACCTTGGCGGGGGCGCGATTGATTTCGTCGGCCAGGACCAAATTGGCGAACACCGGGCCGAGCTTGCTGGTGAAGCTCCCCGTTTGCTGGCTGTAGATGGTTGTGCCCACCACGTCGGCAGGCAGCAGATCGGGCGTGAACTGGATGCGCGAGAACTTGGCGCTGATGGCGTCGCAGACAGTGCGCACCGTCAAGGTCTTGGCCAGCCCCGGCACTCCTTCGAGCAGGATGTGGCCACCGGTCAGGAGCCCAATCAGGATGCGCTCGACCATGTAGGATTGGCCAACCACCACCTTGCCGATCTCGGTCTGGAGGTCGTCGAGAAAAGCGCTCTCGCGAGCCACGATTTCACTCATCGCACGGACGTCTTGCATGTTCTTCCTGAATTCAAAGTTCGGAGGGCCCGCTTGCCGTCGATCGGGCAGGCGGCGAGGTTCCGGACGGGCCCGGGACATAACACCAAAATTACCTTCCAGCCGCCGGCAACAGCCCAGTGTGGCCCTTTCTTCCCCATTCGATCGTATACCGGCCCGATGCAGGCCTCCGTGGGTACCAGTGGCTTCAGCTACCCGGGCTGGAAGGGCATTTTCTATCCCCCCAAACACAAGCCCGCGGACATGCTGAGCTACTACGCACAGCGACTCGGAACGGTCGAACTGAACAACAGTTTTTATCGCCTGCCAACGCGCGAAGCCTTCGAAGGCTGGGCTACACAAACACCTCACGGCTTCACGTTCGCGGTCAAGGCGCCCCAACGCATCACGCATCACAAGCGCTTGATCGACGTCGGCGAAGCGGTCACCGAGTTCTTCGAAAGAGCTTCGGGACTAGGCTCACGGCTCGGGCCTTTGCTCTTTCAGTTGCCGCCGAATTTTCGGGTCGATCAGCCGCGACTCGATGCGTTCCTGGCCACGTTGCCGCAGACGCGCGTCGCCCTCGAGTTTCGTCACGCCTCCTGGTTCAACGACGAAACCTACAGAAAGCTCGAATCGTACGGTGTGGCATTGGTCGGAGGTGACCTCGACGAGGAAGGTCACGACCCACCGCTCGTGCGCACGGCGCCCTTCGTGTACCTGCGTCTGCGGCGCCCGGGCTACGAGCCAGCGGCGCTCGAGAGCTGGGCAGAACGCCTCCGTGCGCTGGGGGCGGAAGACGTGTTCGCCTATTTCAAGCACGAGAGCGAGGGCCCGGGCTATGCAGCGGCCCTCCAGACCCAGCTGGACGGCTGAGCGGGCGTTGCGGACGAGAATTGTGCTTCATGAAGCTGAATTCTTTCGCGAGGTTACTCAGGCGTTCAGTGTTTTTTGATCCAAAAACTGGGCAGACTATCAGTGTTTTATGTACAGCTTGCCCACATGGACAACCTGAACAAAAGCATCCTAGTCGCCCTCTTGGATCTCTCTCAGCTCGACACGCCCGCCAGCGTGCAGGCGCTCAGCGAGCGTCTGGGCTGCCCGCGCCGCCCAGTGGCCTGCGGCCTGGCCGAGCTGGACCGACTCGGGCTCGTTCGGGCCGAGAAGGTCCGCCTGACGATGCTCGGGTTAGTCAAGGCAGCCTCGCTGCGCGCGCGCCGCGGTCAGATCTTGGCAGCGTGAGCAGTCGAGGCTTCGGAGGTGGCCTCGCGCGCAAGGGCCGGGCCTTCACTCGCAGATGGATCCCGGTGGGTCCTCGAAGATCAGCAGGCGCAGGTCGGAGAGGTGAATGTCGCGCCGAGCGCGGTTGTTCACCCATTCGACCGTGTCGGCCTGCTCGTTGACCCGGATGCCCCAGATGGGCGTGGCCTCGAACGGCAGGAACGAATAGCGCAGATCCCCGAGCACGCTTGGATCCCCTGGATCCAGCGCGACCCAGCCGTGGGCGAACCAACGAAGGAGTCGATGTGCGCGACCCGCTACGGGACCTTTGGCGTGGGGGTTGGGCGATTTGGGCAAAACCGCGCCTGTGGTCGTGCAGTGCTTACCGATGAAAGGCACCCGCACTTGGTCGATGTAGTAGCGACCGTTCGATTCGTAGACCGAGCGCCATGCCACCAGGTTCATGAAGCTCGGAAAGACCTCTCCCCGATCGATTTGCTGACCCCGCCGATCGGCCAAGCGAGCCTGGGCATCGATGGCGCGCCCCTTCTGCACAGCGCCGAGTCCCAAGTAGACAGCGGCATACAAGAGGCCCCAGCGAGCGACCGTGCGCGCTCCGCGCTTGGCGGCGACGACCACGGCGAGCAACAGCGGAATGGTGAAGACGATGTCGACGATCGAGATGAAGCTGAGGGCCACACGCTGCGTGGACCAGGGCCAGAACAAGAGCGTGCCGTAGGTCGTGAGCGCATCGAGCGGACCGTGCGTGAGGTAGCCGATGATCGAGGCCCCCAGCACGGTACGGAAGTTCTCGCGCACCCGTTTGAGCACCAGCCAGGGGAGCGCGGCCAACGTCCCACCCAGCGGCGCGAAACTGAGCGAGTGGGTGAAATGCCGATGGTATTCGATGGCCAGCAGCGGGTCGGTCGAGCTGGAGATCAAGACGTCGAGATCGGCCGCCATCCCGCCGAGCGCGCCAACCCAGCCGATCAAAGCCGGGCTCAGCTTGCCGCGCTCGCCGAGTACGGCCAGCGCCGCCGCAGCTCCTAGCGTTCCCTGAGTGATTGGATCCATAGGGCCGTCCGAGGACGGTACCATGCGCCGGGCCGCCGGGAAGCTGCCAGAGTCAGTGGACGGTACCCAGAGCCGCCAGGAACTCTTCGGGCGGCACGAAGTCGTTGAAACGCGCGGCCTCGCGACCTTTCGAATCGAAAAGTAGCACCGTCGGCAGCCCGACCACGTGGAGCTCGCTCATGATGCTTTTGACAGTCGGATTTTCGTCGTCGGTCGCATCGACCTTGACTGCCACGAAGCGTCCAGCTTCGCGGTTGACCTGGGCGTCGGCGAAGGTGTGCTTGTCGAGCTCTTTGCAGGCGCCGCACCAGGCCGCGGTGAAGTCGACCAAGAGTGGCTTGCCGCTGCTCAGAGCGCTTTTTTGGGCGGAGCGAAAGGCAGCTTTCGACCAAGACAAACTTTGACCAGCTGTGCTGAGCGCGATGATCAGCACGAAAGCGGCCAAGGTCGTACTGGCGGCGCCCACGCTCTTGAAGATCTTGTCCGTCAAGCGTGGCGAGCCGAAGTCGCGATGGACGGCTCCCAGCGCCAGGCCGACGACGACGACGAACGTCGCGCTGGCGAACACCGGCGTCGTCGGACGGATCCAGCGAGCCAGGAGCGGGAAGGCCGTGCTGATGTAGTAGAGCGCCACGACGGCCATGACCATGGCAAGCAGGCTTTTCACGTGGATCATCCAGCGGCCGCTCTTTGGCAGCTGTACCGCGAATGCGCCCACCAAAAAAAACGGCAACCCGAGGCCAAGGGCGAAAGCCCCCATAGCGAGTCCGCCCAGCAACGCGCTTTGGCTCTGCGCGATCCAAGTGAGGATGCCCGTGAGCACAGGACCCGTGCACGGAGCCGCAATCAGACCACATGCCAGGCCGAGACCGAAGGCGCCGCGCGCACCGATTCCGCCGACGGCCGCCAAGCGGTTCGTCCACGCCGACGGCAATGCGACTTCGAAGGCTCCGAACAAACTGGCGGCCATGGCCAAGAACAGCGCAGCCATGACCAGCAGCACCCAGCTGCTCTGCAACACCGATCCAAAGAGGCCCCCGGTGAGGCCGGCCACCACTCCGAGCGGCACGAACATGGCGACGATGCCGAGCACGAACGCCGAGCTGAGTCCGATGCCGTGCCATCGACTCTCGGCTTGCTTCGCTCCAAAGACGCTCACCGTGATGGCGATCATCGGGTAGACGCAGGGCGTCAGGCTCACGAGCATGCCACCGAGCAAAGCGACACCCGCTGCGGTGAGGGGACCCTGAGCGACGGCTTGACTGAAATCGGTGACGGAAGACACGCGCTTGTCTATCTACTGCATCTCGAGCCCAAGGCGAGCGCGGCCGCAATGCCCCACGGGTTCGCTCATGCGGAAAGTTCGTGCAGGAGCGCTTCCGCTCGCGCGATCTCGCCCTGCAGGGCCAGGCTCTTGGCAGGTGAGGCTCCAGCCGTGCGCGACAAGAAGCGGGTCAAATACCGACGGCTCGCCTCACGATCGCCCAGAAGAGCGCAGAGCTCACCGAGCACCCACAGCGTGTAACCGCGTGAGCCCTCCTCGGATTCCAAATTTTGTCGCAGGCTCTCCGGACTGGCCGATAGCTCGAGCTGCGCTTCCGTCTCGCACAGCACTTGCTGGGCACGATAGAGCGAACGGTCCTTGGTGGCCCATCGGCTGGCGCGACTGAAAGCGTCGACGGCCTCCTGCGGCCGGCCGCCAAAGCGGAGCAGCGCGCCCAAGGTCCCGAGGTGAAAAGCTCGGCGATCCGTAGGACAAATGCGGGCGGCGATGCACAAGTGACCAGCTGCCACCTCCACGAGACCCAGGCCCATGGCCGCACGCGCGGCGTCCTGGCGCGCTACGTCTCCCAGCTCGCCCAGTTCGACCATTTCATCGGCCACCCGCAGTGCGTCGCCGTACTCCAGACGCTCCAAATGCACCAAGTAGAGTTGGCGCAGCAGCAGTGCCGTCATTTCCGGGTCGTCGCTGGCGCGACTCAGGCCCCGGTGCGCAAACAGCTCACGCTCCTCGGGGCTCCGGGCCCGCAACGCTCGGAGCAGGCAGGTTTCCGGGGTTTCCGGTCCCGCCATGCGCAGAGGAAGCGGAGAAAAGCCGGTGGCCGTCCGGCTGGGACCTGGGGTTGCCGCGGCCCCGCTATCTAGCGGATGCTCGGAAACGTTGAGCTTTTTGGCCTGGTCGGGCAAGCCAGGGCGCCTCGGGTCCTTCACATTCCAAAGGTTAGCAGGGGCGCTGAGGGCGTCCAGAAAACGGCAGCTTTGAAACCGAGCGCTCGGTCAGCCAAAGTCAGGCCGTCATGACCTCCTTCTTCAAGTTCGCGGGCTTTGCCTGTGCCACGCTGCTCGTTTCCGGTTGCGGCCATCCTGCGACCGAGAACGAGTGCCGCGAGATTCTGCGCGTAGCCGCGCGACTCGAACTCAAGTCGCACCTCGACGATAGCAAGCAGCTCATCGACCAAGAAACTGCCGCGATAGAAGCGCAAATGAAGAGGCCCATGATGGAGAAGTGCGTGGGCAAGCGCATCACCGAGGGCGCGTTGGCCTGCATGCGCACGGCCAAGACGGCCGACGCGTTGTTCGAGGAATGCTTTCAATGATGCGCCTGCCGTGGCTGGTGGTCCTGAACTGCCTTGTGCTCGGGGGCTGCAGCAAGTCGCTGAGCGAGGACGAGTGCGCGCAATTGCTCGATCACTACACCGAAAAAGTCATCGAGCAGGCTCGGCCGTCCGCCAAACCTGCGGAGCGGGCAAAGCTCGTCGCCGAAGCGAGGCAGAAAGCGGCTCGTGATCCGGAGTTCGCGCGCTGCTCGGAGCGGGTCGGTCGGCGTCAGTTCGAATGCGCCATCGCGTCGCACAACGCGGACGACGTCGAGCGCTGCCTGCTCTGAATCAACCCGGCAGGCGCCGCGTCCAAACGGCCAGTTTCTCGAGCGCTACGCGCAAATCGGGCCGCTCGCCGAGCAGTCCCATCAAGGGGTCCGCTTGCGCGGTGACTCGTTCGGGTACCGACTGGATGGTGAAGACACTGGGGTCGAGGGCCAGATGTATCTCTTTCCATTCGAGCGGCGTCGATACCGTCGCGCCAGCGAAGGCGCGCGCCGAATAGGGCGCGACGATCGTGCGGGCGCGTCCCGTCTGGCCCGTGTCCACGTAGACCTTGTCGCCTCGTTTGTCCTTGCGGCGCTCCATCGTGGACACCTGCGGGTGCTTGCTGACGAGCAAGCGTCCAAGCAGCTCGCAAAGCAACTTGGCGGCATCGAAGCTCTGTCCGGGTCCGAGCGGGACCAAGACGTGCAGACCACGTTGACCGCTGGTCTTGGGGAATCCGCTGAGCCCCAGGTCGTCGAGGATTTCGTGCAGGCTGAGCGCCAAGAGTACCGCTTCGCGAAATGGCCGCGGTCCGAGATCGAGGTCGATCGTCAAAAAGTCGCAGTGCGCCGGCGTCTGCTCGCGGGAACCGAGCACGTGCAGCGGAATGCACCCCAGATTGACGACATGGAGCAAGCTTTCCTCATCGTCGATCAAGAATGTCGATTTGCCGGTACCACGCGCCTCCTGCTTCTCTTCGTCGTACAGCTCTTGCGTGCGGATCCAGCTTGGCGTGCCTTCCGGCGCGCGCCATTGGTAGAAATTCTTGCCGGCGATTCCATCCGGATAGCGCACCAAGACGACAGGACGCCCGCGCAAGAACGGCAGCATGACGCTCGAGACGCGTGAGTAGTAGTCGAGCAAGTCGCCCTTGGTGTAGCCCTCGTCGGGCCAAAAGACCTTGCCCTTGTTGGTGAGGACCAGGCCCGCGCGGCGCGACGTGCCCAGCGGTGTAGCGACTGTTCGTTGGACTTCGACTGCAGGCGCTTCTACGGCAGAAGTTTTCGCTTCGACCTCGGCTTGCAGTCTTTCTTCCGTGGGTGCGGCCGTGCAATCGCGGGGCCGCTTGTGCTCCGAAAGCCCCATCAGGACTGGCGTGCGCAGGTGGCCATCGTTCGTGAAGCCGGAGAACTTGACGCGCACGACCAACTCCGGCCGAACCCAGCGCAGCCCTTTCAGGTCGAGTTTCGGTATCCGAGTGGCGGCGGGTTCGGATGTCTCCAACTGGGCCAACAGAGCCGAAAACAGCTCGAGCAGTGCGTCCGTGAAGCCACTGCCGACGCGTCCTCGGTAGACGAGGTCCGGACCCGAGAACGAGGCCACGGCCAGAGCGCCCAGGCTCTTGCGGTTGCCCTGGCCATCGGCTCGGCCGACGACGACGAACTCTTCTTCGCGGACGCGCTTGAGCTTCACCCAATGCCCGCCCGCTTGGGGGCCATGCTGATAGGTTGAAGTGAGTCTCTTCGCGACGACGCCCTCCAGTTCCTCGCGTTCGCACAGCGCCAACAGAGCGTCGCCGCGTTCGACGATGTGGTCGAGCGCGCTCAGGTAGCCGTTGCCACGCACGGCCTGGGCCAGGACCTCCTTTCGCGCCACCAGCGGCAGGCCGCGCAGGTCCCGATCTTCGAGCGACAGCAGGTCGAAGCAGAGAAACGCGACCGGGACATCGTTGCGGGCTCGCGCCACGTCGCCGGCTTTGCGAGCGGCGATGCGCGGAGCGAGCAGACCAAAATTGGGCCGGCCGCGCTCGTCGAAGGTGACGATTTCGCCGTCCAGTGTCAGCCGTTCGAACGGCAGAGCGCGGACGGCACGCGCGATTTCCGCATAGTTCGTCGTGCAAACCAAACCCGACCGGTAACGCAGGCGCACGCCTTCGCCGTTCTTCTGCGCGATGATGCGTACGCCGTCGAGCTTGAGTTCGTAGAGCCAATCCGAACTCGAAAGCGGAGCGCCCTCCATGGCGCACACCATGGGTGGAGCGTTGTCTGCCGGCGACCGCGCCGGGTCGAAGCGGAGCGCGCCTTTTTTGTCGGCCACGTCGAGCGCGGCAGCGCAGAAGGCGGCTGGAGACTTCAACTCAGCCACCGTCAGGCCGCTCAGCACGCTACGGGGCATCAAGGCGATCAAATCGCGCGCGGCATTGGCGTGCACATCAGGCTTTTTCACCAACAGCCACTCGTGGTTCTGAGGCTTTGCCAGTGGCGAAACCTGGCCCGGCAACTTGAGCTTCGACTTGTGGGTGAGAATCAGTCCGAAACGACCTCGAGCCTTGAAGCCGCTCAGCTCGAAATCGATCTTGCCGCGAACGATCCCTTGTTCAGCGCTCGTTTCCAGGTAGCGCACGCTGCCGGTGTCCCAGACGATCATCGCGCCGGCGCCGTAGTTTCCCTCCGGGATGACGTCCTCGAAATCCAGATACGACAGCGGGTGATTCTCGGTGTGCACGGCCAAGCGCTTGTCGGCCGGATCGAGGCTCACCCCCTTGGGTACCGCGAAGCTCAGCAAGCTCGACCCGATCTGCAGCCGCACGTCCCAATGCATGCGGGTCGCGGCGTGCTGATGGATGACGAATCGCCCAGCCCACGTCTCCTGTTCAGCTCTGACAGTGCGTTCAGGCTCGAAAGGTTCGGTCGTGCTCCGCGGATTGCGCTTGTCGCGGTAGGCCGTCAGCGCGTCGCTGCTCGGTGACTGCTCTGGTTTGCGCGTCGCCATGCCCTCCGGTCTGGGAACTCGCGTCCTTTATTTGCAAGACCCTAGGCCGAGCACGTTAGCATGCGACTCTCATGGCAGCGCGATCGATTTCCAGTGCGATGATCTCGTTTGGGCTCGTTGCCATTCCCGTCAAATTGTTCACGGCAGCGTCGAGCGAGCAGGTGCGCTTCAATATGCTCCACGAAAAGTGCGGCGGCCGTCTCAAGCAGCAAATGTACTGTCCCGTGGATGACGAGTTGGTGACCCGCAAAGATACGGTGCGTGGCTTCGAATATGCACGCGGTCAATTCGTGCGCTTCAGCGAAGAAGAATACAAGGCCCTCGAAGCCGTGCGTGAGAGCAGCATCACGATCGAAGAGTTCGTGCCACTCGAAACCTTCGATATGATCCAGGTCGAGAAGACCTACTACCTGGGCCCGGACAGGGGTGGCGACAAGGCCTACCGTCTGCTCAGCGAGTCGATGCTGAAGTCCAAGAAGGTCGCGGTGGGGCGCTGGGCTGCGCGGGGCAAGGAGCAGCTGGTGGTCCTGCGCCCCTACAAAGACGGCCTGCTGTTTCATCAGATGTTCTACGCGGACGAGCTGCGCGCTTTCGACGAGGTCGACACTGGAGCGACCTTTCAGTTCTCCGACGTCGAGAAGGACCTAGCCGGCAAGTTGATCGAGCAGTTGTCGCAGACGCGCTTCAACCAGGACAAATACGAGGACTCGTTCCGGCTGCGCGTCCAGGCGGCGGTCGAGCAAAAGGTGGCGGGCCAACAGCTCGAGTTCGCGCCCGAGGCGCCGCGCGCGCAAATCATCGACTTGTTCGAAGCGCTCAAGCAAAGCTTGAGCGGCGGGGAACACCCGCCATTGCCGCCTCGCAAGGCGGTTGGTGACTCCGTGGGTGAAGCCAAGGTTCGCGCCAAGCGCACCAAAAAGACTTCCGCGTGACCGGGCGTGGCTTGATGCCTGAGCCAAGTTCGGTCAAAACCTCGCGCTGAGCGCCGACCTCACACGATGAAACTGATCATCCAGATCCCCTGCTTCAACGAGGAAGCGACGCTGCCGATTGCTCTAGCCGATCTGCCGCGCCATCTGCCTGGGATCGACGAGATCGAGTATTTGATCATCGACGACGGCAGTTCCGACCGCACGGTCGAAGTGGCGAGAGAACACGGCGTGCACCACGTCGTGGGCTTTGCCAAGAACCAGGGCCTGGCGCGCGGCTTCATGCTGGGCATTCAGGCGTGCCTCAAGCTGGGTGCGGATATCATCGTCAACACCGACGCAGACAACCAATACTGCGGCGCCGACGTCGTCGAGTTGGTGCGACCAATCCTGGAAAACCGTGCCGACATTGTCATCGGGGCGCGCCCCATCAGCAGCATCGAGCACTTTTCTTTGGCCAAGAAGGTGCTGCAGAAGCTGGGCAGCGGCGTGGTCAAGTTGCTGAGCGGCACGACCGTCAGCGACGCTCCCAGTGGGTTCCGGGCCTTCTCGCGTTCCGCAGCACTGAACCTCAACGTCTTTTCGAAGTACACCTACACACTCGAGACGATCATCCAAGCCGGTCAGAAAAACCTGCATGTCGTGTCCGTGCCCATCCGCGTAAACGGCGAACTCAGGCCGTCGCGACTCGTCAAGAGCATCA
>JBBQHO010000138.1:0-10019 GCA_038324055.1 Polyangiales bacterium
GTCGCAGTTGCTGCCGCAGCGGTCGACGTTGTCATTGTTGTCTCCGTCGTCGTCACCGTCGCAATTTTCGGTGCCGTTGCGAACGCCGTCACCGCAGTAGGGCGCCTGCTGGCAGTCGTAGCCGCAGCCGTTGCCGTCTGCCTGGTAGGACACCGGGCTGCCACCGACCGGATCGCAGAACTCGGGTCCGTTGACCTGCTCGTCACCACAGTAGCCCTGGTACGATTGACAGCCTGCCGCGCACTCGCCGTAGCCACCGTTGTTGACGCCGTCGTCACACACCTCGAAGCTCGGCTGCAGTACGGGAGGTGATTCCCCGCCGCACTGACCAGGGTCGACGCAACCGGGGGCACAAGGATTCGAGCCCTCAGTGCCGTCCAGGTAGATGTCGGAGTTGATGCCGTTGTCGCATTCTTCGGCGCCTCCGTTGGTCGTCTGCTGAATGCCGTCGCCACAGAAGCCGTAGCTGCAGCTGGTGTTGCAGCGTCCGTAGACGTTGTTCTGGTTGCCCGTCGTCGGATCGCTGCCCAGATCGCACAGCTCGGTGCCGGCCCGGATACCGTCGCCGCAGGTGGTGTGGCACGACGAGCGAGGGGCCAAGAAGCCGTCGAGCGTCAGCCGATAGTTCGATCCGGTCGGGTGACGCTCGGCCTGGAATACGACAATTTCGTAGACGCTGCCCTTGGTCAGACCGAAGCGCTTGTCGTCCGTGTCGGCCACGTTGCCTTCGGTGCCTGTGAGCGTGCATGCAGCCGGCGTACCCGCGCCGCCGTGCACCGAACAATTGCTGTCGGTGCCGCCGCCGTCGCCGTCGTCACCCAGAATGACTCGGCCCCACTCGGTGCCGTGGATGCCTCCGATGTCGACGGCCAGCTTGCCGTTGATGAACACCCAAACGTCGTCGTCTCCAAAGAAGGTGAGAGTTTCGCCGCCTTGATATTGGAAGAAGTAACGAAGCTCCGAGGTCCAGTTCCAGTTGCGCGAGCCCGCGCTGCTGGTGTTGGGCGTGAAGCCGAAGCCGCGGGCGGCGATGGTCGGAGACCAGCCGAGCGGGTAGAAATCGTTGCTGGCGGCCGAGAACTGGTACGCCGAGGTCGCGCCCTGGCGAGTGAGTTCGATGGTGTCGCCTTCGGCTGGCACCGGCGCCGGATTGGCGGCAATGACGATGTCGTTGCTGCCCGAGGCGTCCTTGTAGTTCAGCGGGTTCGTGTCCCGGTACCAGAGCTTGAACGCGTTCGTGTGGTAGGCCGCGGTCAAGCCATCGCTGGCGTGGTCGATGGTGTTGTTGGTGACGCTCGAGTCATACTGAGGCTTGCCTTCGCTATCGAGCAGACCACAAGCGAGCGCGTCGTTCATGCACACGCGACCGACGATGCCGAGGTCAAGGCCCGTCGTCGGATAGTTCGTGCCTTGTTGCCTCATTTGGGGATGACCACCGACTTCGTTCCGATGCTTGAAGTCGCGATAGGTAATCTTGAACTTGATTGCCTCCGGGTAGGTGATGACTGGATCGCAGGCCCAACCCGACTCGACGAGAGTGCATGTCGCGTTGCAGCCGTCGCCGCTCGTCGCATTGCCGTCGTCGCACGCTTCGCTGAGTGTCTTGACGCCGTCGCCACAGGTCTGTGCGACCGTGGGCGGCGTGGTCGCGTGGTTGACGGTCGGCTCGGTCTGGCATGTGGCGCCGCAGCCGTCGCCAGCGATGGGCGCTTTGGTGACCGCGACCGTGTCGTTGTCGCAACCTTCGCCGCGCTCTTTCACGCCGTTGCCGCAGCGCGCCAACACGCACACCAGGCCGTCGTCGGCTGTTCCCGCGGCGCCTGCGCAGTCGTACCCGGAATTGATCTTGCAGTTCGTGCAGCCAGAACTGGCTTCGCACTCTTCAGGGGGTGTCACGACGCCATCGCCGCACCTGGGCTGACAGCCCGATGGGGGGCAAACCCAACCGGGTTCCACAGCACAGAGCGTCGAACAACCGTCGCCGTCGAGGGCCGCTGCAGCACCGGGACCGTCATCGCAGGCCTCGTCAGGCGCGCGCACGCCGTCCCCGCACGCCGAAGCCACACAGCTGCCTGGACCCTGACCCGAGCAGTAGTAGCCGGACGCGACCTGACAAGCGTCGCACCCCTGGGTGGCCGGACCGGTGTCGCATTGCTCGCCGGGTTGCACCAGGCCATCGCCACACTGCGGAACGAAGACGCAGTAGTTGGCGCCCAGGCACTCGTAGCCGTCGGCCACCACTGAACAGCTGCTGAGGCAGGCATCGACGCCCGGCAAGCCATCGCCGTCACAGGCTTCACCGAGTTCCAGAACGCCGTTGCCACAGACAGCGACGTCGACCAGGCCGGTGTCGTAGCCGTCGCAGGCGTCGGGGCCCGTCAGGATGCAGCCTTCCGGATTCGGTCCCACACCGGGGTCGCAGACTTCACCCGGATCGATATCACCGTCGCCGCAGACTCGCGTATCCATACAGACGCTGGGCTCGGCCGAGTTGCAGTCGAAGAAGGGCTCTTCTCTGCAAGCCGCCGAACAGCCGTCGCCGCTCGTGCGCTCCAACACCGCGGGATCGCCGTCGCCATCGTCGCACTCTTCGTTGCCGACGACTTTGCCGTCGCCGCAAATGGGCTTGCACGAAATGCTGGAGCAGCGGTAGCCGTCGGCGACTTCGCATTGCGCGGTGCAGCCTTCGCCCACGATCGAGACTTCGCAGGCTTCGTCGTCGGTGCGGACGCCATTGCCGCACGCGCGTGCGACGCAGGTCGTGCCCGAAGAGCAAAACCATGCACTCGGATCCTCGAGCTGACATTCGTCCGAACAGCCGTCGTTCGATTCCGGCGGGTTTTGGGCGTCGTCGCAGCCTTCGCCACGCTCACGAAGTCCGTTTCCGCAGACGGGAGTGGGCGAACAAGGGGAGCCGGGGCGGACACAGCTGTAACCGGCCTCGACGACGTCACAGTCGGACGAACAGCCATCACCACTCACCGTCAGACCGTCGTCGCAGGCCTCGCTTCCCTCCAGAATGCCGTTTCCACAAGTGACGACGCGTACGCACTTCGCGCCGGGGGTGGCGCACAGGTAGTCGGGATCGACTGCGTCGCATTTCTTGGAACAGCCGTCGCCGTCCTTCTCGTTGCCGTCGTCACACAGCTCCGTGGACTCGAGCTCGCCGTTGCCACAGTCGGCCGGCGTGGCGCTGCCGTCGGACGAGCCGTCAGCATCTCCAGAACCATCACCGTCGACGATCACTCCGCCATCGCTCGGGTTCGTGCCGTCGGAGTCAGTTCCGTCGGCGTCGCCACCGTCCCCCACGAGCAGCTCGGGCACGCCGGAGCAGCCCAAGACCAGCAGCGGGATCGTAAAGATCCAAGGGTTGAAGCAAGAGCGAAGGTGTCGAAGTGAAAGCTTGTCGAGCATGTGAGCGGCCGAGTGAGCTGCGATTGTCTGCGAAATGACTATCGGCCGGAAGTGGAGGAAACGAGCGACACCATCGGCTTTGCGCCTACTTGCACGCGCATATGCCACACAGGTAGCTAGAACTTCCATTCAGAAGCGAATGGTGGCAGCTACCTGTGCAAAATTTGCGCAGGTGGATTTTCAGACTCCCAAGCTGCCGCGCCAGGCGTCGAGGCATTCGGCCGTAGCAAGCGACTCAGCATTGGATACGGCTGAGGCGCTCGGCTCTCGAGAGAGCACCAGCGCCGCGAATGCCTCGGCTTCCAGCCCGAAGACGGAACGCGCTTCGATATCGTGACGCACCCGCCCAGCGCCGCGACTGGTAACGAAGAACTCTGTGCGTGTGCCTTGGCGCTGGCCGCTCGGTAGCCACGGATCGGGCAACTCGATGCAACCTGCGTCGCCGAAGATCTGCGCCCGCGTGCCCAAGTCGTGGCGAATCGAGCAAGCGAGCTGGGCCGAGATGCCTCCCTCGAACTTCAGCTGGGCAACGGCGAGTTCCTCGACGCCGGTGGGTCCCACGACGCCCGCAAAGTTCATCGAAGTCGCGTGCGCGAAGGGCCGATCGAGCGCGACGCCGGCGACCCACTGGGCGAATGTCAGCGGATAGCCGCCCAGGTCCCAAACGGCGCCGCCCCCCAGCTCAGGAGCGAATAGGCGATGGTCCGATCGTCGTTCGGCTGCAAAGCCAAAATCGGCGCGGATGTGTTGCACGCGGCCCACCGCGCCCGAGCGAATGCTCGCCGCCACCGCCGCCACCGCCGCGAGTAGCGGGTGGTAGCGGTACATGTAGCCCTCGGCGACCACGACGCCTCGCTCGACCCCAGCCTCGATGACGCGCCGAGTCGCAGCGGCGTTCGGGGCCAGCGGCTTTTCGACCAACACCGACTTACCACGGGCGATGGCGGACAAGGCGGCCCATTCGTGAAACGGATTCGGCGTCGCGACGTACACGGCCTCCACCTCGTCGTCGTCGAGCAAGGCTTCCAGATTGTCCGATACGCGGGCTCGAGGGCCTGCGAGGTCGAGTGCAGGTTCGAGACGCCGGGCGGCGACGTGGACCAAACGCGCGCTCGGCGTCGACTCGAGCCCCAGGACGAAATCGCGAGCAATCGCGCCCGCGCCCCAGATGCCCCAGCCCAAGCGTTTCATGGCTCATGAATAGCCGATGCTTTCGATTTGGCTAGCCGAGGCGTAAACGTGGCGAGGTCGTGATTCGCCTCAGTCAGATCAACAAATCGTACCTTTCGGGCGAGGGTGAACTCCACATCTTGCGCGACGTCGATTTGCAAGTCGAACGTGGCGAGTTCGTGTCGATCATGGGCTCTTCGGGCTCCGGCAAGTCCACGTTGCTCAACGTGCTCGGCATCTTGGACAGCTACGACTCCGGCGAGTACCACCTGGGCGGTCGCCTGATCAAAAATCTGAGCGAACGCGAGGCCGCACGCTATCGCAACCGCTTCATCGGCTTCGTTTTTCAAGCGTTCAACCTGTTGTCGTTCAAGACAGCAGCGGAAAACGTCGCGCTGCCACTCTACTACCAAGGGGTCCCTCGCAAAGAGCGAGACAAGCGCGCTTGCGCCTACTTGGAGCGCGTCGGCCTCGGCTCGCGCGCCACGCACCTCCCCTCCGAGTTGTCCGGCGGCGAGAAGCAGCGCGTCGCTATCGCTCGGGCGCTCATCACCTGCCCCGAGCTCATCTTGGCGGATGAACCCACCGGTGCTCTCGACACCAAGACTTCCTACGAGCTCATGGACTTGTTCCAAGAAGTCCATAGAAGCGGCACGACCGTGGTGATCGTCACGCACGAGCCCGATATCGCCGAACGCACCGAACGCCTGATACGCATGCGAGACGGTCGGGTCGCGCACGAATCGATGCAAGCCGCGATCGAGCGGACTCCGAGCTGAGTCATGCTCGACGGGCTTCAGGAAATCGCCGGCATCCTCCGTCGTAACCAGCTACGGACCTGGCTCACGGCTCTCAGCGTGGCCTGGGGCATGTTCATGCTCACGCTACTGCTTGGTGCGGGGCGTGGCCTGGAGAACGGCGTCGCGCACGAGTTTCGCGATCAGGCCGTCAACACCATTTGGGTCAGCTCCGGTCAGGTCAGCATGCCTTACCAGGGCAGAGGAGTGGGCCGCGACGTGTTCTTTCAGAACGGTGATCTGGAGGCAATTGCGGCCATGGTCCCCGGCATCGATCAGATCAGCGCGCACTTCTATCTTTGGGGCGAGTTCCAGGTGCGCGTGGGCGAAAAGCACTCGGCCTTTGACATTCGCGGGGTGCATCCAGGATTTCGCGCCATCGAGCGTACCGACATGAAGCGCGGGCGCTATCTGAACGAACGCGACGTGGCTGAAAAGCGCAAAGTGGCCGTCATTGGCAGCGCGGTGCGCGAAGCGCTCTTCGGCGAACGCGACGCCATCGGTCAGCGAATCGAGATTCGCGGCCTGAGCTATGTCGTCATTGGAGAGTTCACCGACGCTGGCGGCGAAGGGGAGCTGCGCAAGATCTATATTCCGATCAGCACGACTCAGGCGGTGTACGGCGATCCGCGTCGTATTCACAACGTGGCCTTCACGCTTTCGAGCCTGGACTTGGAGCAAAGTCGTGTCACGGCGGAAGCGGCGCGCCGCATCGTCGCGAAACGTCACGGTGTTTCGCCTCAAGACATGCGAGCTGTACGGGCCAACAACGATCTCGAAGAGTTTCGGCGCGTCACTGAGGTGTTCTCATGGATCGCCGTCTTCGTCTGGGTGGTGGGCATCGGCACGCTGCTCGCCGGTCTGGTCGGCGTCGGCAACATCATGCTGATCGCCGTGGCCGAGCGGACTCGCGAGATAGGCATTCGCAAATCGCTCGGCGCCACGCCGTTCTCGATCGTCAGCATGATCTTGGTCGAGGCCACAATCATCACTGCTTTGTCTGGCTACCTGGGCCTCGTCGCCGGCGTGGGCGTCGTCGAATTCGTCGCGCGAGAGGCAGGCGATCTGCCATTTTTGCGGGAGCCGCGTGTGGACCTTTCTGTGGCGCTCGGTGCGGCCGTCCTGCTGATCGTCGCTGGCGCGTTGGCGGGTCTCTTTCCAGCCACCCGCGCTGCGAAGGTCGATCCGATTGTTGCGCTTCGGGAGGGCGGCTGATGTTCGAGTTCGACGCCCTTCGAGAGATCGCCGTCACCATGAGCAAGAATCGTTTGCGTACGATTCTCACTGCTTGTGGCGTGTTCTGGGGCATGTTCATGCTGATCGTCTTGCTGGGTCTGGGCAGTGGCCTCCAAGGCGGCGCGCAGCGCAACTTGGGCAGTATGGTCAAGCGCAGTATTTTCATCGGCGCCAATCGCACGACCATGTCGTATCGGGGGCTCTCGCCCGGTCGCTATGTTGCGCTACGCGACGCGGACGTTGACGCGCTTGAGCGTCTTCCGGGGGTCCAGAAGGTCGCGCCCCGCCTGCAGCTGGGCGAGTGGCGCGACGGCGGAAACATCGTCTATGGCTCGAAAAGCGGCGTCTTTTCGGTGATGGGTGATCGCCCCGACTTCTTGAGCGTCGAGCCGCTGCGCGTCAGTCAGGGGCGCTTTGTCAATGACCGAGACGTGCGCGAGCGACGCAAGGTGGCCGTGATGGGTAGTCACGTGCATCGCGTGCTCTTCGGCGAAGCAGCGGCGATCGGCGAATACATCATGGTGCAGGGCGTCCAGTTTCAGATCGTGGGTCTGGTGCACTCGGACAAGGGTGGGCCCGACGGCGAGCGCATCGACAACACCGTGTTCATTCCGTTTTCGACCTTTCAGCAAGCGTTCAACAAGCGCGATCGCGTGGGCTGGTTCGCGCTGGCCGTCGAAGAGACGGCGCCGGTCAAAGCCGTCGAGGATGCGGCGCGCCAGCTGCTCGTTGAACGGCATCGCATTCACCCACAGGACAAGCAGGCCTTCTGGGCCTTCAACGCCGCCGAAAAAGCAGCGAAGTTCGAGGCACTGTTTCGCGGCATCCGAATGTTCGTGTGGTGCGTCGGCGTGCTGACTTTGCTGGCTGGGGTGCTGGGGGTCAGCAACATCCTGTTGATTACGGTCAAAGAACGAACTCGCGAAATCGGGGTCCGCAAGGCTCTCGGCGCGGCCCCCGCCTCCATCATCGGCATGATTCTGAAAGAGGCGGTCGCTCTCACTTCCTTTGCTGGCTATCTCGGTCTAGTTGCCGGAGTCGGAGCTTTGGAAATCCTCTCCCTCGCCGTGCAGGACCTGCCCCATGCTCCGCTCGTCCGTCCCGAGGTCCACCTCGACGTCGCTCTCTGGGCGTTGCTCGTTTTGGTCGTGTCAGGGGTGGTTGCCGGGGTCGTTCCGGCGCGCCATGCGGCCGGCATCAGTCCGGTCGAAGCCTTGAGGTCCGAATGATTCGCCGCAGCCTTCCTTGGTTGATCGGGCTGGCCGTGCTCGGTGCTTTCGGGTGGACGTTATTGTTTCTTTACAAGAAGTCCGAGGCACGCCCGACCGTCTACGTGACGAGCCACCCCGAGCGCCGCGACGTGATCAAGAAGACCGTGGCGCCGGGCGCGATCTTGCCGCGCCGTGAGGTCGTCATCAAACCTCGCGTTTCCGGCATCGTAGAAAAGCTCTACATCGAACCGGGTCAGCAGGTGAAGGAGCGCGAACTGCTTGCTCGCATCCAGATCATTCCAAGCGGCGTAAGCCTGAACCAGGCGGAAGCCACCTTGGCCGCGGCCAAAATCAGCTTCGCCACCGCGAAGACGGAACTCGATCGCTTCCGAGCCATGCGAGCCGAGAGTGTGGTGGCGCAGACCGAAGTGATCGAACGTGAGCTCGCCTTCCAGCTGCGCCAGCAGGAACTCGACGCCGCCGAGAACAACTTGCAGATCATCCGCTCGGGCGCGTCCAAGAAGTCGGGCGTCGTTTCGAACCTTGTCTACTCGACAGTGGCGGGCATGGTGCTCGACGTGCCGGTCAAAGAAGGCGGCAGCGTGATCGAGGCCAACAACTTCAACGAAGGCACGACCATCGCGTCCATCGCCGACATGGGTGACATGGTTTTCGACGGTCGCGTCGACGAGTCCGAGGTGGGCCGGCTGGCCGTGGGCATGCCAGTCAGCATTTCCGTGGGCGCGTTTCCGGAGCAGCGATTCGAGGGCAAGCTGGAGCGTATCGCGCCCAAGGGTGTCGAGAAGAACGGCACGATCGAGTTTGCGGTACGCGCGACGGTGACCCTCAAATCCGACGTGTTCGTTCGGGCCAACTACAGCGCCAACGCGGACATCATTCTCGAGCGCCGCGACCATGCGCTCAGCGTGAACGAAGGCTGGCTCACGTTCGAGAAGGGTCAGGCATTCGTGGAGGTCGAGGTGGGTCCCCAGAAGTTCGAACGACGGGCCATCCTTTTGGGCGTGTCCGACAGCATCTGGACCGAGGTCACCTCCGGGCTGACCGAGCAGGACCTGGTCAAGGTGCGCCAAGCCAACGCTCCTTGAGGGGAGCAAACCCGCCCGCCCGCTCGTGCCAACCAGGCAGCAGGCCGCCTGAGGCCGGCTCCGGGCGCCTTTCAAGCCTCGCGGAGTAGGCAGATGTAGTTGGCGGCTTCGGCGAAGCCGGCGCCGCACCGTTGCTCGGTCGAGAAGCGGGGCGTGAGGCTGAACTCGCCGCGCCAATTGGCGACTCCGAGCGTGGTGCGGAACGCTGCGAAGCACGAGGCGTCATTGGTGCTGTCGCCGATGAAGGCGAAGCGCGTGCGCGCTTCGGTGACGTCGAGCCCCGTCGAGCCGAGGTAAGCCAGCGCTCCGCTCGCCTTGTCGATGCGATCGAACGTGAAGTGCAGATGGACGCTGGAGCGCGTCGTGCGCGCACCCCGCGCAAGCGCAAACGCAGTCGCCCGTTGAACAGTTTCTTCGCTGGCGCGCTCATGCTCGCCGATGTCGAAGGTGAAGTCGCTGATACGTCCTTTGACGTCGTCGGCAGGCACCAAGGCGGGCACGGCCCGACGGGCACCCTCGACCAAGTCAGCGAGCGCGGCCCTGCGCCTCTGCCGCTCTTTGGCGCTCACGGTGTCGAAGCTCGTGACGCGCGCGCCCTGCCGAACGAACCTGAGCGCGCCATTCTCGGCTATGGCTGCTTCGACCGGCCACATCAGGGCCACGAGTTCAGCCCAGCTGGCCGGTCGCCCCGTTAGAGCCACGAGCCGGAGGCCGGAAGCCTGCAGTCGAAACAGGCTGGAATATGCGGCTTCCGAGAGTTTTCCCTCGTCGAGCAAGGTGTCGTCGAGATCGAACAAAAGCCCTTGTAGGCCGCGGGCCTCGGAGCGGGAAAGTCGGTGCAGCGCAAGCATCGTGGAAGGTGGCGGGGATTCTCGGGCAGATGACTACAAAAAGCGAAAACCCTGACGAACACGAAGTTCGCCAGGGCTGCGCGAGAGTCCACGAGGGCTCTTTGATTCGCTCGACTCTTAGACCAGGTCCTTGAGGGCCTTGAGGGGTGTCGCGCGGATCTTCTTGGTGGCGGGTTTCGCCGGGATCGTCATGGGCTCCTTGGTGAAAGGATTGATGCCCTGACGCTCCTTGGT
>JBBQHO010000139.1:0-10016 GCA_038324055.1 Polyangiales bacterium
TGTGGGTTCGGACGCGGACGTGGGCTCCTACCTGCGCAGTTTGTTCGGTGATCTGCGCGCCGAGCAGCGTCGCCGCGTCGAAGAAGCGATCGTCCGGGCGGACACTGCTTCCGATCCTGGTCTCTGGCCCGTGCCTGATCCCGTGAGCCAGGTGACCGGGCGCGAGAGCATGGGGTCGCTCACTGCCACGAACGAGACGGCCGATTGGTTGAGCCGGTCGAGGCGCAACGCAGTGCGCAACCGCATCATCGGCGGACTCGGTCTCGTAGTTCTGGTGCTGGCGAGTGTCGTGTTCTTCCAAGCGACCAACCAAACGGCTGTTGTGGCTGCGCCAGCGGTGGAGGTGGGTCGCGAAGCGAACCGACCCGAGGCTCGCGTCACGCCGACGCCCGCAGCGCCGGTGGTCCCGTCGAGTTCTTCGCCGAAAGCTCCGCAAGCCACACCGATCCCTCCGGCTGCGACTGCGACTGCGACTGCGGCTGCGCCGAAACCGTACGCTCCCCAGCCAAAGCCGAAACCGACGCCGAAGAGCACGCCCAAGAGCGGCGAAGCCTGGAAGTTCGAAGCCGGCTTCTGAGGGCCTCTCCCGGGACTCAGAACGCGGCGATGAGCGAGAATCCGGCCTGGCTGCCTGGAGCGGACGGCACCAGCGCCACGTCTTGTCCAAGCTCGACACCATCGTTCGTTTTGCGTGACGGGTCGACCAGCAAGAGTACGACGCCCACGGCCAACGACGCCGCTCCAACGCCGCCCGCGATCCAACCAACCGTCTCGAGCATTCGCGCATCGTTGGCCAACCCACGGGCGCGACCCCACTCGGTGCGATCGGTCAAGTTCGAGCAATCGGTGCCGCCGCAGATGTCTCGGACTTGCGCGACCTTGCCTTGACTCACTGGCAAGAGCACCGCGCCCGCGGCAAGACCGAGCACACCCACTCCGCCGAGCAAGAACGGCCAGGCCCCATAGCCTGCTGCGGGCTCGACGGTCGTCTCGCTCTTTTCGGGGGGGAGCGCCACGAGTTCGATCGTGACCGCCTCGGTCTGAGTTTCGACGGCCGTGATGGTGCGCGAGTAGTCGGCGAACCCCGCGGCGCGCGAGACCAACGCGTGCGGCCCCGGATCGACGGGAATGGCCGTTCCAATCGAGCTTTCACCTAGCTTGACCTGATCGAGCTCGATGGTCGCGGCCTCGGCACCCGCCCCTCGCGACAGCACCAGTTTAGGGATGCGAGCGCGCAGCCCTTTGATTGAAGTTTGGACTTCGGCCAGAAATTCCCGTGGCATCTCAGGAGCGTACTGGCTCAGAGCGAGCTCGTAGCCCCCAAGAGCCGCTACCAACTGCCCCATCTCTTCTTCGCAAGTCGCGATATGGTACCGCACTTGCGGACTCATCTTCACCTGACCGACCTCGCGGAGCAGTTTGAGCGCGCCGCTGAAGTCGCCAGCCTGCTTCAGCTCGAGCGCGCGTTGGAACTTCGCGCGAGCAGCGTTCAGATCGGCAGGGTCTTCTGCGCGAACCTCGCGCGGTGAGATCACCAGCGTCGTGGCGAGCGCGCAGACGAGCGTCAGGCGGCCGAACACGAGGGGCAGTGCGCGGCGCGGCCGGCGAACGGGACGGGGACAGGACATGAGGGAGCGGTAAATTATCGCAGCCTTGGGCCCGAGTCGCTACAAGGGGGAGCATGAATCGTCCAACGTGCTCCCTGGTCGTCATGGGGGTCAGCGGGGCAGGCAAAACCGAGGTCGGCCGTGCCTTGGCCGCCTCATGGGGCGCACATTTCATCGACGCAGACGACTACCACCCACAAACAAACATCGAGAAAATGCGCCGGGGAGAGGCTCTCGACGACGACGATCGCGCTCCTTGGGTCGAACTTCTGAGCCGCACGCTTCGCGAGCTGCCCATGCCGGTCGTCCTGGCTTGCTCGGCATTGCGTCAAAAGTATCGCGACCAGCTCGGGATCGATGACCGGACGATTCGTCTCTTGTACTTGCGCGTGCCGAAGGCCGAGCTCGAAGACCGCCTCGAGCGGCGCGTGGGTCACTTTGCTGGACGCCCGTTGCTGCAGAGTCAGCTCGAGACGCTCGAAGAACCGACTACGGGCCTGACCCTCGACGGCACCCGGGCGGTGCCCGACCTCGTGCATGACGCGCTCGGTTGGCTCCGCTGCGTGTGAAGCCAGAGTCAGCGCGGCGGCGGAGAGCTGGACTCGCGGGTCGGACTCGAGCCGCTGGACGTCGTCATGATGCGAAAGCTCTGCACCGCATGATCCATGGCGAGTAGCACTGCTCCAGTCGTGACCGCTTCGCCTGCCAAAAGGGTGGTCACGACGGGCACCCGTTCGGGTCCGAGCACCTGCTCGAGCACAGCGGCGCGGACGGCCTCGACGAACAGCGGACTATTCTCGACCACGCCGCCACCCAGAACGACGAGCTCGGGGTTGATGATGTTGACGAGATGCGCCACCTGCAATCCGAGTGCAGCGCCCGCCTCCTCGGTCACGGCGCGAGCCACGGTGTGGCCGGCCTCGGCGAGCCTCAGCACATCGCGCGAGCTGGAGGTCGCAGAGAACTCGCTCGCCCCCGGACCCGCACGCCGCACGACATGCTCGACGATGGCTCGACCTGACGCGACCTCTTCGAGGATCGGACCGTCGGCGGCCATGCGGCAAAAGCCAATTTCCCCTGCGAAGCCCGAGTGCCCGCGAAACAGCGAGCCCCCGCTGAAGATGCCAGAGCCGATGCCGGTGCCGACGTAGACCCAAACGAAATCGCGCAAACCGCGTGCAGCGCCCAACCGCGATTCGGCAAAGGCCGCAGCATCGGTGACGTTGGCAACGACTGCGGGTACCCCGAAACGCTCTGCGACCAGTGCACGCAGCGGTACGTCCTGCCAGCCGAGATTCGGTGACAACACCACGCGCCCGGTCTCGACCTCGACCAAGCCGCCGACCGCAACACCTACCGCTTGAACGCGAGCGCGCGGCACCCCATGCAGAACCAGCAGCTTCTCCAGCAACTGTTCGGCCCGGGCGATGGCCGACGCGGGATGTCCGTGCACCTGCTCGGCTTCCTCGCGCCCGAGCACTCGACCCAAACCGTCCGCAAGCGAAAGCGTGATGCTCCCAACGCCGAAGCGAACGCCCACGTAGGCGGCCGACTCGGGGTTGAACTCGATCAGCCGCGCGCGACGACCACCGGTCGGTTCACTCTTGCTGAAACCGACCTCGCGGACGATGCCCTCGGCAATGAGTTCCTCGACGATCGTACTCACCGTCGGCTTGGTCAGTGACGAAGTGCGGGCCAGTTCGGTGCGCGAGACCTTCTCGCGGCTCCGAATCAGGTCGAGGATGATCGAGCGATTCACCTCGCGCATCGCGCGGCTGTCGACTTTGCGATCCAAGGGAAACTCGTTCAAACGTTTGACTTTCCTGACAAAAGGCGCGCGGCGAGAGGAGCGAGGGTAGGGGCGAGTAGGCCACGAGACAAGCCGTGGAAGCGCCTCCGTTTGGCAGCGCTTGACGGACCGGGGAGTTCAGGTCGATAAACGGCCCGTTCGTTGGGCTGAAACAGTCGCTTCCACAGACGCTCAGTCGCCCCCTCCGCTTCCATTCCGTCATGTCTGCCCCCACTATTTACGACATCGCTGCACGCGCGGGCGTGGGCATCGCCACCGTGAGCCGCGTGATCAACGGCAGTCGCCGTGTCTCGGACAAGACTCGCAAAGCGGTCCAGAAGGCGATGAGCGATCTCGGCTTCCGACCAAACAACGCTGCGCGTCGCTTGGCCGCAGGAGCACCGAATCGACCGCGCGTCGTCGCGCTCATGCCTTTCTTCACGACCGCCTTCTACTTCACGGTCTGCAAGGCGCTTTCAAGGAAGCTGTCTGCGGCCAACACGGACCTGGTCCTCGTCGACGTCCACGACCAGCAAGAAGCCGACCGACATCTCGATCGGCTCCTGGCCGAGCGCTCGTCCGAAGGCGTCATTCTGTGCTCCATGGATCTGAGCGACGGTCGCCGTGATCAGTTCGAGACTCTCAACATCCCGATCGTCGCGCTCGACTTCAATACCGCCGTCATTCCACACATTCGCGTGGACAACGTCGACGGTGGTCGCCTCCTGTCCAACACGCTGAGCGCCCATGGTTCCAGCAAGCAAGCGCTGCTGATCGGCACGCGTGGCGCCCACGCCTTCCGCGATCGCGAAGAAGGCTTTCGCGACGTTTGTCCGCCTGGCAGTCGGGTATTCGAGACCGAGTCGGTCGACGTGGAAAGCGGCGTCGAGATGGTCAACCAGGTTCTCGAGGCATTCCCGGACGTCGACGGAATTGCCTGCGCGGGAGACGCTTTGGCCATAGGTGTCGTCCGCGAGCTCCGTCGCCGCGGCAAAAAGGTGCCAGCCGACATTCAGGTGATCGGCTTCGATGATCAGCCGATGATGGACGTCCTGGGTTTGACGACCATCCGTCAGCCGATGGAGGAGTTCGGCATCTGGGCCGCCAATGCCATCCTCGACATGATCAAAGATCCTTCGGGCGCGCCCCCAGCCACGAAGGTCGTGCCTCTCGAAATCATCGAGCGCGACACGACCAACGCCGTTTGAGGCTCTGATTTCTTCGGGCTGCGGAGTCGGGATAGACTCGGCCGGCGATGAGCGAACCAGAACCCCTAGCCGTCTCGTGGCTCGAGCAAGTCGGCGCACGGGGTCTGCACCTCAGCAAGGTCGCGACAGGGCTGTGGATCACCTTGGTCTCGGCTTGGCGCAGCGCGTCCGCACCCGGTGACGGCGCGCGCGATGTGTGCCGCGCGATCGCCATGCGGCAAATCTTCTACACCAGCTTCCAGGCGCTCGGCTTGATCAGCGTCGTGGCGCTGTTCATCGGAGCGACCTTGATCGTGCAGACTGAATTGCTGGGCGGCGCGCTGAATCGCGAGACGGCCGGGCGGGTGTTGGTCGCCGTCGTGCTGCGCGAGCTGGCGCCACTGGTCACGGCCATCCTGGTCGCAGGGCGCAGTGGAACCGCCATCGCTACCGAACTCGGCGTCATGCGCGTCAACTCCGAGGTGCTGGCTCTGGCTTCGCTCGGCATCGACCCGCCGCGTTTTCTCGTCTGGCCCCGTATGGTTGCCACGATCGTCAGCGTGCCGATCCTGACCGTCTACTTCTCGGCGCTCGCCGTCTTCGGCGGCTTCGTCGCGGCCTTCGTGATGGACAGCCATGGTCTGGGCGACTGGCAATCAGGCGTGGCCATGGGGCTCACACCCGCCGATATTCCGCTCTTTCTGACCAAGTCGCTTGGACTCGGCGGGCTGATCGGTTGGCTGTGTTCGTACTACGGGCTCGATGTCGGCGTGTCTCCGACCGAGGTACCGCAAAAGGCTAGTCGTGCCGTGGTACAGACGCTTTTGGCCTGCATCATTTTCAACGCCGTCGTCACCGTGGCCTTCTACGCCATCTTCGGCGGCAACTTCCGATGAGCCTCTTTCTCGACGTCGCGGCCTCCACCGAACCGGGCATCACGCTTGACCGCGTGCAGTTTGGCTACGAGAGCCAGCCCGTGCTCGATGGCGTAAACTGGGACTTGGGTCAGGGCCAATGCGCAGTCGTGACAGGCCAAAATGGCTGCGGAAAGTCGACGTTGCTCTACATCGCGGCAGGGTTGCTCTCACCGCAGCGAGGCGCGGTTCTGCTTGGTGGCCACCCCGTGCATCGACTGCTTCCGAGTGAACGCTTCCGTCGCGGCATTCGCATTGGCTTCGTATTTCAGGAAGGCGGAATCTTGGCCAACATGAGCGCCATGGCCAATGTGTCGCTGGCGCTCCACTACCACGCCGACGTGCTTGGCTTGAACGAGGAGCAGATCCGACAGCGCTGCGAGGAGGCCTTCGATCAGGCGCAGATTCGCTCCTCGGACTGGGAACGCCTGCCGGCTCACATGTCATTCGGCAACCGCAAACGACTCGCCCTGGCGCGCGCCATGGCCATCCGTCCAAACTTCTTCTTCTTCGACGACCCCGACGTGGGTCTCGATCAACGCACTGCTACCGTAATTCATCAACTACTCTGCCAGCTCCGCGACGATCCGGAAGTCACTCTCGTCGTCGGAACCAATCGCGCCGTGCTGATGGACCGGCTCGAAGTGCCTGGATACCGTCTACAGAATGGCAAACTCGGTTTGCGCACCAGCGGCAGCTCCTTGCCTCCGACCTGGCACCGCGACGGCCCGAGACCCTGAAGCGGCCCTTCCTCGCGGTGGGCCCGCAGCGAATCGGCACCTTTCGTTAAGCGATTCAGGCCCTGGAAGGAGTTCCATGAAAAGGCGCGCTCACCTACCGTGGGCGCATGACCGCAAGCCTGGCTGGACGTCGCATCGTGCTCACTGGGGTTTCGCGAGGCGTGGGCCTCTGCTCTGCCCGCCTGCTGCTCGACGAAGGCGCGGAGGTGCTCGGCATCTCACGCGGTGGCAGTCGCCTGGTCGACGCGACACGCGAACTCACTGAGCGAGCTCCGGGACGCTTCGACTCGCTCGCTCTGGAACTCGAAAGCCCCAACGCTGCGCCGAGCATTCGGGAGCGCGTGGAGGAGCTGTGGGGTGGCGTGGACGTCTTGGTCCACAATGCTGGCGTCATGCTCGCCAACGGCTCGATCTCGAGCGAACCCGACGGCGTACTGGAGAGGTCTCTCGACACCAACCTGCTGGCCCCCTTCCGCATCACACGCGCGCTGGCTCCTTTGCTCGAAGTAGCCCGCGAGCCGCGGGTAGTGAACGTCAGCTCGGGCGCTGGCACTTTGAGTGCGCTGGCCGACGCGGGCATTGCTGCCTACCGCTTGAGCAAATGGGCGCTCAACGGCCTGACTCTGCTCCAGGCCCAAGAATACAAGGGCCGGATCTCGGTCGTCGCTCTCGATCCTGGTTGGGTCAAGACCGATTTGGGCGGGCCCGATGCACCCGGCGTGCCGGAAGAATCGGCTCTGGGTCTGCTGGCTGCGCTCTCGTTGCCCTGGACCACGACGGGCCTGTTCTACAAAGACGGAAAGGAGATCTCGTGGTGAGCCGCTTCGTTCTCAATCAGATCGGACTCGAACTCGGCGCCGCGCCCAAGGCGTTGGTGGACGTCACGGACGGCTTCGCCGGGCCGATCGAACTGGTCAGTGCCGCAGGCTGGAAGCGCGTGGCCGAACTTTCTCTGGGCCCCGTGAGCGGGGGCTTTCGCGGTCGCAGCTTCGCAACGGTCGACCTCGGCGAAGCTCGGCCTGGGCGCTACATCCTCCGGCTAGGCGAAGAGAAATCCGCCCCATTCGTGATCGGCACCAACTTGCTCTGGAGCGTGACGACCGACGCCCTGCTTGGCTATTTTCGCAGCCAGCGCTGCGCCCTCGATTGGGACCAGCAGGACCGGCAAGTCGGCTTCGTCGGCGGTCGGACGGACCAGATCGACGTCAGCGGCGGCTGGTACGACGCCTCCGGCGATGTCAGCAAGTACTTGTCACACCTTTCGTACGCGAACTTCATGAATCCCCAACAGACTCCGATTGTGGTGTGGGGACTCCTCGAACACCTCGAACGCGTCGCCGGCCACCACGCTGCCGGCAACGCCGCGCGGCTCGTGGACGAGGCCCGACACGGCGCTGATTTTCTTTGTCGCATGCAGGACCCCGAGGGCTACTTCTACATGACGGTCTTCGACCAGTGGTCGAAGTTTCCCGAGCGCCGTGTGATCTGTTCTTACCAGAGGCAGACAGGGGAACTCTTGCCCAGCTATCAAGCTGGATACCGCCAAGGCGGCGGCGCGACCATCGCAGCTCTCGCACGCGCGGGGCGACTACTGGACGAGCCTCGCTACACGACTGCGGCCGCACGCGGTTTTGCCCATCTCGAAGAGCACAACCGCGCCTACCTGGACGATGGCCACGAAAATGTGATCGACGACTACTGCGCTCTGCTCGGAGCCACTGAGCTCTTCGCCGCCACGGGTGAGAGTCGTTACCTGGACGCGGCACGAGCGCGAGCCCATAGCCTTGTGGCTCGCATCCGGAGCGATGGTCCGATGCCGGGCTGGCTACGCGCTGATGAGGGCGACCGGCCGTATTGCCACGCTGCAGAAGCGGGCCTTCCCGTTGTTGCGCTGCTCCGCCTAGCCGAACTCGATTCGAACGAGCGCCACGCTTGGCGCCTCGCCGCGGAACGTATCATGCGTTTCGAACTGGCAGTGACGCGTGAGGTCGCCAATCCATACGGTCTGGCACGCCAGTTCGTTCAAGACCTGAGTGGACACCGTCGTACCAGTTTCTTCATTCCCCACCAGAACGAGACGGGCTACTGGTGGCAGGGCGAGAACGCGCGTCTTGCCTCGCTCGCCGCGGCGGCCGGCTCGCTCGCTCGTGTAAGCGAGGACCCGGCCTTCGGCCGCGAACTCCGCGCCTTCGCGTTCGACCAGCTCGATTGGATTTGCGGCAAAAACCCTTTCAATTCTTGCATGTTATATGGCTTCGGCCTGAACAACATGAACTACATGGAGCTCTGGCCCAACGTGCCCGGCGGCATCTGCAACGGCATCACCTCGTCGTTCGAGGACGAGTCAGACGTCGACTTCGGCCGGACCGACGTCGACGGCGACCACAGCTGGCGCTGGTTCGAACAGTGGCTGCCCCACTCTTCGTGGTTTCTGATTGCTCTCGCCCAACTCTACGAGCAGCGCCTCCCCAGCCCGAACAAACCAAGCTAGTTTGGCGCCCCCCCCAAAAACCATGTCCCATACGCGCCGCAAGGTCACCAAGGTCAGTCTCCCCAAACACGTGCCGGTCGGCCAGAAGCCGCCGCAGCACGACGAGGCGAGTCTCTACCTCAACCGAGAACTGAGCTGGCTCGAGTTCAACGCACGAGTGCTTTCCGAGGCCGGCAGTCGCGAGGTGCCGCTCTACGAGCGGCTCAAATTCCTGTCGATCTATTCGTCCAACCTGGACGAGTTCTTCATGGTGCGGGTGGCGGGCCTTCAAGCCCAAATCGCCAGCAACGTCATGGAGGCGACGGCCGACGGGCGCACTGTCGAGCAGCAACTGATCGCGGTGTCGGGGCGCGTGCACGAACTGTGCGCCGAGCAGTCGCGCATCTGGCAGCAGGAAGTGAAGCCCCAGCTAAAAGAGGTCGGCATTTCCGTACTGTCTCCAGACGAGCTCGGCGAAGAAGCGCTGGTGAAGCTCGATCAGCGCTTCGAACGCGACATTTTCCCTGTACTCACGCCGATCGCCATCGATCCGGCGCATCCCTTCCCGCATCTGCGCAACAAAGCCATCAACGTCGGCTTCCTGTTCGAGCGCGACAATACGACCGAGCCGTCGTTCGGCCTGGTGCAGTTGCCCAACAGTCTACCCCGCCTGATTTCGACAACGCTCGAAGGTAGCCGGCGCGCGTTCATCCCCCTCGAAGACCTGATCTTCCGTCACGTCGCCAAGCTGTTTCCCAACCAGCCGACGGCAGGGCATTTCGCCTTCCGCGTCACCCGCAACTTCGACATCGAGCTCGACGAAGACGAGGGTGAGGATCTGCTGCTGACCATTCAGGCCGAGCTGCGACGACGCGAGCGGGGCCACGCCGTGCGTCTCGAGGTTTCGGCCGCGGCGCCCACCGAATCGATCGATTGGCTATGCGAGGAGCACGAGCTCCTGGCGGATCGCGACGTCTACGTGCTGGACGCACCGCTCATGCTCGATTCCTTTGCCAAGATGACGAGCGGTGACGAACGCCCTGAGGTCAAGGACGCGGCTTTCAGTCCCGTTTACGTGCCGCCGCTGCGCGACAGCGAGGACTTTTTCGCGACCATCCGCGAAAAAGACGTGCTCCTTCACCATCCTTACGAGTCTTTCGAAGCCGTAATCGACTTCATCAGCCAAGCCGCCGAGGACCCCAACGTCCTGGCCATCAAGCAGACCCTTTACCGCACCGGTGGCGAATCGCCGTTGGTGCGCGCACTGCAGCGCGCCGCTGAGCTGGGCAAAGAGGTGACGGCCGTGGTC
>JBBQHO010000140.1:0-9847 GCA_038324055.1 Polyangiales bacterium
GGGCGGGACGGCGGTCGGCACGGGCGTCAACGCCGATGCCCGCTTTGCCAAGAAGGCCATCGCCCGGTTGTCCAAGCAGACCGGCGTCCGCTTCCTGCCCGCCAAAAACCTATTTCTGGGGCTCTCCAGCGCGGACGCCGCCGTGGAGCGTGCCGGGCAGCTGAGCGTACTGGCGACGAGCTTGTTCAAAATCTCCAATGACCTGCGCTGGATGAACTCGGGGCCACTGGCGGGTCTGGGTGAGATCGAGCTGCCCACGCTCCAGCCCGGCTCCTCGATCATGCCCGGCAAGGTGAACCCGGTCATTCCGGAAGCGGTCGCGATGATCGCCGCCCAAGTGTTGGGCAACAGCGCGACGGTCACCTTCGCGGGCGCTAGCGGCAATTTTCAACTCAACGTGATGCTGCCGGTCATCGCCCACAACTTGCTCGAGAGTCTGGAGCTGCTCACGCGCGCTGCCACGAGCCTGGCCGATCTGGCCATTGCCGGCTTCGTCGTTCGCAAAGACCACATCGACGTGGCCCTCTCCAAAAATCCGATCCTGGTGACGGCCCTCAATCCACTCATCGGCTACGAAGCCGCCGCGACGTTGGCCAAGCGCGCCTACAAAGAAGGCCGCCCCATTCTGGACGTCGCGCGAGAAGCCACTGACATCCCCGAATCGACGTTGAAGAAGCTGCTGGACCCCTATTTGCTCACGCGTGGAGGCTTGCCTCAGGCGCCGACGAAGAAGCCACAGCGACGCCGCTAGCGGTTGGCGACGCTCCGGCCACGGCCTAGACCGTCGTAGCCGCTAGCTTCACCCTGAGAACCTTCTTGAAGTGCCCGAAGTCACCGTCCGTCGTCAGGATGGGAAAGCCCGTGCGTAGACTCACCGCGCACAGCAGAAAGTCCGTATTGGACCCTTGCACCCCCTTGCTTCTACAGCGGTTGAAGCAGCGGGCTGCTTCAACGTAATCTTCCGTGCCGAGCTCCTCATCGGGAAATGCCACCAGCGCGCCCGCGAGTTCCTTGAACTGCGCAGATGCTTTGACCCCCGAAAGAAGCTCTTGCCGGATGGGTCCAAGCATAGCTACTCGCCCATCCTGAACGAGCTCCTGCAGCAATCGCACTTCCGGCGATGGGCTGGGCTCACTGCGTCGCAGTGCAAGCGACCAAACGCAGGTGTCCACGATGACCTTCACTTTCGACGCCTCTGAGCCTTGGAGTCGTAGCTCGGATCCATCTCGATCTTTCCGAAGAGCTTCAGCACATCTGCTTGCCGGCGATGTTGGATGTACTCCTCCAAAGCTTGGGTGACCGTAGCCTTCTTTGTGCGCTGCCCCCCGACCTTCAATGCCTCGTCCAAAAGGGCATCGTCGATTGCGAGATTGGTTGCCATGTGTGGACTTTTACACACACGTGTGTGTGTCGCCAGAGCTGGGACGGCAGCCGCCCGAGTCGTTGCTACTTGAGCTGACTGCCTTTAGGCGCCCGGCGATTGAAGAGGTGTGGCTCGACTCGGTCTTCGTCGGCTTCGGCCTGGCACGCGACGCAACGGCTCGCTCCAGCGACCGCGAGGCGCCGTACCTCCGGAATGGCTTCGCCACAGTCTTCGCAGTGCGTGAGGCTCGCGCCCTTGCGCAGCCGGCTGCGCGCGATGGCGACTGCGTCGCCGACAGTTGCGTCGATCTGATCCTGCACGCCCCCTTCGGGACCCCAACCGCTTGCCATGGCCTTCTCCTCCGTTGGATTGGACTCTGGCGCGTTTGTCACAGCGCGCCAGTGGGGGTGGACTGGAAGTCCCGTAGCGAAGTCAGCGTCCCCTCCCACTGCAGGCATCTCTCGAATGAAGCGCTCTCAACGGAGACTTCCGCCCTTCGCCACCGTCATTCAGGGACCTACGACGAGGCCCAATTGGCGACGGCAAGGCCCTTGAATGTTTTGAAGTCCTTTGGGTTTGCGGTTACCAGCGGAAGCCCATTCGTGAGAGCCACCGCTGCAATCTGACCGTCAATGAACGGTGGCATCTTCCCCAGCTTCTCTAGTCGAACTCGTTCGTCGGCGTGCCACGCGGCGGCTCGCTCGTCGTACGACAGCATAGGAATTGTCGGGAGTATGACCTCCTCGAGAAATTCAGTCAGTTCGCGCTGGCGCTTCCCGCGAGGCAATCGGCCCACTCCGAACCGCAACTCGTGCCATGTCACACTGGCCATCGCGCAGCTTCCGCCATTCTCGCGTAAATGCCGCAGTACACGCTCATCGGGATCCTTGCGAATTGCCAGCGAGATCGTGCTCGTATCGAGCAGAAACTTCGTCACAGCCTGACGGCCCGTCCCGGACCGCGGTCACGTGACTTCTCGAATTCCTCGGCGTCGAGTCCGAAGGACTTCGGATCTCTCCCTCTCATGAATGCGTCATAGGCATCGCCAAAGGCCGTCTTCTCGCCGACCATCCGCGCGTACCGTGCTGGAGAGACGAGTACCGCGACTTTCTTACCACGGCGAACGATCTCGATGTCATCCCCGCCCTCGACTTCATCGATAATTTCGGCGAATTTCGAGCGAGCGTCTGCGATATTGTAGGAGCGCTGCATGCGTGAATTGTACATCTAGTTGTACACCCCGCAACTACGTCGCTCTCCAAAAACTGAGGAAGAAACAGCCCGTGCGGCCTCGTAGACTGGCGACCTTGGCTTCGCGCGGGCGCCGAAGTACAGCGCATTCGCGAAGGTATCGCACCGAGCGACTCGACGGGCCGGGTCTGCCCCAGGGGCCAGCCGAGTACGAGAGGTTCATGGAGCGCTCGATCGCGTTCGTGCAGTGCCGCAACGCTCGGATCGAAGCGCTACAGCTGTCAGTGCGGGACGATGCGAACTGTAGCGCTCGACCAGGGGCATTTTCTGCGGGTCTTCGCCGCTCGTTTGCTCGGCACTCGAAGGTGCTACCCTCCCCTCCATGCGTCAGTTCACCGCCGTCATCGAGAGGGATGCCGCTACGGGCTTGTACGTCGGGTTCGTTCCGGGTTGGCCAGGTGCGCACTCGCAGGCCGAGACGGTCGACGAGTTGAACGACAACTTCCCTATCCAGGCGCTTCGTGAGCTGCCCGCCGATCTTGTCATCCCTCCGCGCCTCGTGGTTTCCCGGGACGTGGGCGAAGCCGTCCTGTAAAAACTCGAACGCCCACGAAAGCCTACCAAGGCAATGCGCGACCTGATCGCGAACAAGTGATCGTCTCCATTGGGCGCCTTCGTTCATCCGACGATCGAAGCGAACTTCTCTCGGGACCAGTCGACCTCCATCGCTTCCTTCCTCGCTTCGCCGTTCAGCGGCGCCGGTAGAGCGGCCGCGGATCGGGCACTGTGGCCTGGTAAACGACATCGAGCTCGCCGAAGGCTTGGACGGCGCTTTCGAGCGGTTTGCCTGGCAAAAGATCGTAGGCGTCGATGCCGCAGCGCTCCATGTAGAGCAGGTTGTCGCGCAGCACCCAGCCAACGGCGCGAATCTCGCCCGTGAAGCCCTCGCGGCGGAGCAAACGCGCGATCGAGTAGCCACGTCCATCGCTGAAGCGGGGGAACTCGATGGCCACGAGCGCGAGCGAGCCGAGCTCGTGGATGTCTTTCGGCAGCTTGTCGCTTCCAATGCGCACGCCCACAGCCTCGAAGCGGATGAGCAACGCTTCGTGGTGCGCATTCCAACGCTCCAGCGAGACGATGGCTTTGCCACTCAGGGGGAGCTCGGCGTCGTCCGCCACTTCGACGTAGTCGTCCTGAACAATGGCCCGCTTGCGAATGATTTGCTTGCTCATTCTGCTGCCGCCGAATCTGCGTACACGGCCTGCTTGAAGGGTTCGAAGCCGACGCGGCGCACGGTCTCGAGGAAGGTTTCTTCCATGCCGTCGCGGAGCTCCAAGTAGCGGGTCAAGACCTGCTCCACCGCGTCGACGATCTCGTTTTCTGCCAAAGCCGGACCCAAAACCTTGCCAATGCTGGCGTCGTTTCCGGGGCTACCACCCAACATGAGTTGGTAGAATTCGACGCCCTTCTTGTCGATGCCCAAGATACCGATGTTGCCCACGTGGTGGTGGCCGCAGGCATTGATGCAGCCACTCACCTTGATGCTGACGTCGCCGACGTCGTTCAGGTAGTCGATGCGGTCGAAACGCTCGGCAATCTCGAGCGAGAGCGGAATGCTGCGTGCGTTGGCAAGGGCGCAGTAATCGAGGCCCGGGCAAGTGATGAGATCAGTCAGTTTGCCAAAGTTAGCGCCGGCCAGATCCATACGCTCGAGCGCCGCGAACAATAGCGGCAGCTCGCTGACCAACACGTCCGGCAGCACCAGGTTCTGGGTGTGCGTGGCCACGATGCCACCAAAGCTGAAGCGATCGGCCAAATCGGCGATGGCTTCGAGCTGCGTGTCGCTGACGTCGCCGGGCGGTACACCCTTGGTCTTGACGCTGATGACGGCGCCGACATAGCCGGGCACGCGGTGAGCAAAGGTGTTGTTGCGCACCCAGTTGGCGAAGTTCCTCTCGGGGCTGAGCGTGTAGCCGGCAATCTGCGCATCGGCCGGGGGCAAGCTCTTGTAGGCGGGAGGCTGAAAAAACGCGGTGACACGCTCGATTTCGGCGGGAGGCAACGCCAGCTCCTGGGTGTACGAGGCTTGGAATTCCTCCTCGACCAGGCGTCGGAACTCCGTGATGCCCAAGGCGTTCACCAAGATCTTGATGCGCGCCTTGTACTTGTTGTCGCGCCGACCCGAGAGGTTGTAGACGCGCAGGATGCTCTCCAAGTAGCCGAGCAGCTCGGTCTTGGGCAGGAACTCGCGCACCACTTGAGCGATGTGCGGCGTACGACCCATGCCGCCTCCAGCCAGCACCTCGAAACCGATCTCGCCCGCGTCGCTCTTCACCAGCCTGAGCCCGATGTCGTGAAAGCGCACGGCGGCGCGGTCCTCGGACGGTGCTCCCGTGATGGCAATCTTGAATTTACGCGGCAGCGCGGCGAACTCGGGATGAAACGTGGACCACTGGCGAATGATCTCGGCCCAGGGGCGCGGGTCTTCGATCTCGTCCTTGGCGATGCCGGCGAACGGATCGGCGGTCACGTTGCGCACGCAGTTGCCGCTGGTCTGGACTGCGTGCATTTCCACGCTCGCCAGCTCGTCCAAAATTTTCGGAATATCCTCCAATTTGGGCCAATTGTACTGAAAATTCTGGCGCGTCGTGACGTGGGCGTAGCCTTTGTCGTAGACGCGCGCGACGTGCGCGAGCTTGCGGATTTGCGCGCTGGACAAGAGGCCGTAGGGCACGGCCACGCGCAGCATGTACGCGTGGAGCTGCATGTAGAGGCCGTTCTGCAGACGCAAGGGCTTGAACTCGTCTTCGGTGATTTCACCGGCCAAGCGGCGCGCCACTTGGCCGCGGAACTGTTGGGCGCGCTCGATGATGATGCGCCGGTCGTAGTCGTCGTATTGGTACATGGGGCTCCAGGGCTCGCTCGATGCGGCGGGGATCTCTAGACGGTCTGGCGTTCGCGGCCATTGTCGGGGCGACGCACAGGCACGGTGGGGCCGCGTGCGCGAATGCTCTCGCGCGCAGTCAAAGGCTCGATGCCGGCCTCGCCCACGTGCACATCGATGCCATAGGGATCGCAGACCAAGAACTGCTCGGTGCGGCTGGCGTGCGCGACGAACGGCTTCGTCGCCTCTTCATCTGGCACCAGGCGCGATGCGGCGAGGTCGTGGCCCCAGGTTCCGTCTTCCCGCAGGTACGCCACGCTGCCGTCCGCCGTGAAGTTGGCGGTGATGATCCAGTGGGTCGTGCCCTTGTGCATAGAGCGAGTCTGCTCCACCGCCCGACATGAGCAAAAGACGAAAATATGATGCTACGCATAACCGCAGGATATGTTTAGGGCCCCGGCCCGAGTGCACCCGCTGCTCCCAACCAGCCTCAAACTACTGATTATATTATGAATTTGAACCAGCTGCGCGTTTTCCACTCGGTCGCTCAGATGGGCAGTATTAGTGGGGCCGCGCGGCTCCTTCGCGTGAGTCAGCCTGCCGTCTCCAAACAGCTGGGCGAACTGGAAGCGGCCCTCGGCGCGCCGCTCTTCGACCGCCTGCCGCGCGGTGTGCGCCTCACGCGCGTCGGGCGCGCGCTCGAAGAACACGCCGCGCGCTTGTTCGGCGCCGAACGTGCGGCCGAACTCGAGCTGGCGACGCTGACCGGAACGCCCGGCGCGCGGCTCAGCGTCGGCGCCAGCACCACGATCGGCAGCTACCTGGTGCCGGCCGTATTTGGCCAGCTGCGGCAGATGCACCCCGAGCTCGCCTTGTCGCTGGAGATTGGCAACACGCAGTCCATCCACGAACTGGTGGCAGGCGATCGCGTCGACGTCGGTCTCACCGAAGGCCTGCCGAGCGCCGACGACTTGAGGAGCGAAGCGTTCTCTGCCGACCACATCGTCGCCATCGCGGCGCCGGGATCGATCTTGCTGGGCAGCGGCCCGATTGGGCTCGAACGCTTTTTGGCCGAACCAATGGTCGTGCGCGAGCGCGGCTCCGGCACGCGCGAGGTGCTCGAATCCGCGCTCGCTCAACGCGGCCACAGGCTCTCGCCCGTGATGGAACTCGGCAGTTCTGAGGCCGTGAAGAACGCCGTGGCGCAGAGGCTGGGTGTGGCTTTCGTTTCGAGCCTGACCGTCGACTTGGAGCTTCGCCTCGGCCGTCTCGCGCAGATCTCGCTGAGCGACTTCAGTCTGCGCAGAAACCTGCATGTGGTCGAGCTGCGCCATCGCGCGCCCAGCCCGATCTTGGCGACCTTCAAGCAGCTGCTTGCCGCCCCACAAGCGCCTTGGCGACGCGCCGAGTATGCTATCTAGCGTCGATGCGCGCCGTGCTCATCATACTGGTCGGTCTGTCCACCACCCACTGCAGCGGCGGTGGTGAGCCGGGCTCAGGCGGCGGCGCGGAGCTCGGATCGAAGCACAGCGGCGAAGGTACCTACTACGCAGCCACCGGCGACGGAAACTGCTCCTTCGGACCCAGCAGCGATCTCGACGTCGCCGCCCTCAACGCCGTCGACTACGACCGCGCGGCGTACTGCGGGGCCTGCGCCGACGTCACGGGCCCCGGTGGCACCCTGCGTATCCGCATTGTCGATCAGTGTCCCGAGTGCAAAGCCGGCGACTTGGATCTGAGCGAATCGGCATTCGCGAAAATCGCCGAACCAGCATCCGGTCGCGTAGCCATCGACTGGACCCTGGTCAGCTGCGACGTCGCCGGCCCGATGAAGTACCAGTTCAAGGACGGCTCGAGTCAGTGGTGGGTGCAGTTGCAAATCAGAAACCACCGCTTGCCCATCGCGCAGTTGGAGTGGTCCAAAGACGGCGAAACTTTCGAAGTCATGGAGCGCAAGGACCACAACTACTTCGAGGCGTCGAGCGGCTTCGGCGACCAACCAGTCACCCTGCGCATCACGGCCTCGACCGGAGATGTCCTGCTCGACGAAGTGCCCGCTGCCGCGGATTCGCTGCTTGTCGAAGGCTCAGCGCAGTTCGACTGAGTCGCGCTAGTGACGCGTTCACGCTGTCGCTGGTCGTGCGACCGGCGGCTGCCACTCGCGGTCCAGAAGCGAAAACACGACGTGATCCACGAAATGGTCGACGAGCCACTCCGTGTCGCGGCGTACGCCCTCGCGTACGAAGCCCAGCCGAGCGGGGACAGCCTGGCTCGTCGAATTTTCCGAAGCGCAACGTACTTCGATGCGATGCAAGCCCAAGCGGGCGAAGGCGTATTGCACATGAGCGCCGACGGCCTTGGTGGCTAGGCCGCGACCCTGCGCACCCTGGGCGAGCCAGTAGCCGAGTGAGGTGGAGCGATTTTCCCAATCGATGGCGTGCTGGCCGACGACTCCAACCAACGCACCTCCAGACCGGATAACCGTCTGCACGCCTTGATTCTGCTCTTCTTGCTGCTGGCTCATGCTCACGAAGGCGCGTGTGTCGTCCGCGGTTTTCACGGCGTCGACCCACGGCAACCAGCGACGCAAGAAGTCCCGCTCGCGGTCAATCAGTCGGAACAGCTCGAGGACATGCCGGGGTTCAACTGGCTCGAGCCACGTGTCCCCATCGATCTGCACGAGCAACATCCTACGGTTCTAGCCCGAGCGCGTTCCCTTCGTGAACCCACTGGGGCTAGACTGAACGCATGCGGCGCCTGGGCTGGTTGTTTTTACCCCTCTTGGCGAGCTGCACCTGGAAAGCACCCGCCCCCCCGATCTGCCGCGACCGGACGTCCGTCGAGTTCTCGACGGGCCTCTCGGGCGCGGGCGAATACGTGCTCGACGTAGACAGCGACACCATCGACTTCACCTGCACCTTCGCGCTGGGCGGCACGACCATAGCCTGCACGAATGCCGATCCGACGACGTTCGAGCTCGACTTCGTCCACGAGAACGATCGAGCAACCTCGCCCTACGCGCGCCTCGACGGCTTCCTGCTCGAGACTGCTAGTCGCAGGGTGGCCATCGACCTGCGCAGCAAAGCGGGTGTCGTCTACTTCGACGGTGTCATTCGGCCCCAGCCAGCACAAACGCCTTGCGCCGATGCCGACCGGCCTCCGTACTTCGAGAGTACGACGACCATCCGCATCGGCGCAGACGGAGCGGGCGGCGCCGCCAGCGATGGACCGCCTTAGCAGCCCAGGTTGCTACCCGGTGTGCCGGCGAGCCGCGAGATGATGCTCTGGTAGTAGTTCACCCGCACTTGCACGGTACCAGGGTTCCGACCATTGCACTCGAGCCCCCCGTTGATGGTGCGGATGGTTTCGCCAAATCCGCGACTGTTGACCATAGCGCTGTGAGCCGTCATTGAGCCCGCGCCGCTCTGCGTCATCCAAAACCAGAGCCCAGTGGCCCAAGCAATCTTGGATTCACGCGCCACGCGACCGGGATCGAGCCGCAGCACTTCTTGGTTGCCAAAAATGGAGAGTGAAGCGGCGCAGTAGTTGTAGTTCCACGACAACTGAATCGGTCCGCGACCAAAATACTTCTGTCCCGGAGCCGGCGGGCAGAACCAGGGCGAATAGTCGGTGTAGTCACCCTTGGCGATCTCTTCGATGTAGACGAGGTTGCCCGTTTCGTGAGCGACATTGGCAAGGAACGCGGCGGCTTCTTGCTTGCGAATTTCGAGCGAACCCTGGTTGGCAAACGTCGGGTAGATCGCGGCAGCTTCGACCAAACCGTCGTAGGTGTAGAAGCCGTTGCGGTTAGGAAAAATGGCTTCGAACTGCGCGCGGCTCACGATTTGTGCAAAGCCCTTGGCGGTCGAACCACCGCTACCAGCGCTGCCGCCCGTGCCACCGCACGCTCCGTTGTATGGATCCCAGAACCAGGTGCTGATGGTCGGGCTGTAGCCGGGGTTCTCGTGCTCGGCGATGTAGGTCGCGCCCGCGTACTTCACGATCGCGCCGGCGGCATAGAACGCCCCCTGCTGCCAGTTCGGATAATTGCACGTAGCGCCGCCGCCTCCGCTGGAGGTCGCGCCGCCACTCGAAGTCGCGCCACCACTCGAGGTCGCGCCACCACTGGAGGTCGCGCCACCACTCGAGGTCGCGCCACCACTCGAGGTGCTGCCGCCCGTACCTGTGTTGCCGCCGGAACCCGCGCCGCTGCCTTCACAGCTCTTGCCGTTGAGCTTGAAACCAGTGGGGTTGCCGTTGTTGCCGGTCGCAGTGCCATTGAAGCCAAACGAGACGTTGGCGCCATTGCCCAAAGCCGCATTCCAGCCGGCATCTTTCACGCTGACGCTGCCGCCGCTCTGCGTGTACGAGCCGTTCCACAGGCTCGTCACCTTCTGACCGTTGGCGTA
>JBBQHO010000141.1:0-9728 GCA_038324055.1 Polyangiales bacterium
CAGCGCACCACGACCAGGCTCGAAGCCGGCGAGACCTAAGTGGTCTCGTACAAGAGCGATCGCATGATGACGCTCGTGCGCGTCAACAACCACACATACTTCGTGGCCATGACGCGCACGAGCGTCATCATGCGATCGCTCTTGAACGAGACCTCTTCGGTCTCTCCGGCTTCGAGCATGGTCGTGGTGCGCTGAATCTGTTTGACCAGCACGCTGATCTCCGCGCCAACCACTTCGATGTCGTATGGCGACGCCGGAGCGACGTAGCTCTCGACCGGGATGCCTTCGAAATCCATGAGGAGTCCGGCATAGCTACCGGTACTTTCGACGGCTGACTGGAGAGCTTCCTTGAACATGTTGGGGGCAGAATAAGCCAACTGCGCGCGTCCGCCCAGATTTCGGACCCGCGGCTCGCGACAATCATCAAATCGGCTGCGATTGGCCCGAATCAGAAAAAAATGCGAGGTCGCCTTGCCCCCCCATTCGGCCGCACCCGGGCTCTCGGGTCGTCCCCGCGAAGGCCATCCTTGACCCGATCGTGACCGAGCGGGTACTTTGTTAGATGGGTCGGGGGACCCAAGGCGGGGGGCCCCGGATGAGGACGAAGTCAGCTGATTCTTCGCGCACCATGAGTCAGAAGATTCTGGCGGGGCACGCCGACGAAGAGCACCGGGGGGGCGACTTCGTCGAAGTGCGAGTCGACCAGGTCGTCTTGGCAAGAGAACCCAACCGGGTGCTGGGGCGCGCCGTTCTCGACGGTCTCACGCAGAGTCAGGTCGAGGTGAGCATCGCCTATCCACCGCACTGCATCGCCCTGGGTGCCGGCGACGTGGACCCTCGGGCCCCGCACCTCGTGTCCCACGACGCGCTCGATCTGGGTTTCTTGGTGGCCCAACCGGGCGCCGGCTTCGCCTCTGCCATTCACTTGGAGCGCTTCGGCAGTCCGGCGCGCCTCGTGCTCACCGACGAGCCCCGCATTTCGAATACCGGCGGCGTGGGCATGCTGAGCTTGCCTGCCTCGGTGAATCAGTTGTCGGAGGCGCTGCGTACCGGCAAGACATGGGTCCGTCCGCCGCGCAGCGTGCAAGTGCTCTTGACCGGACGCCTGCGCCCTTTCGTGTGCATGCGCGACGTAGCTCTCGATCTGCTGCGCCGCGGCCTCAAAGAGATCGTGCAAATGGTCGACGCCGAATACCACGCGCCCGTGGTGCTCGAGCTGGGCGGTCCGAGCGCACGTTTTCTGTCGGTCGCCGACCGCGCAGTGCTCTGCGCCATGGCGCCGCGGCTGGGTGCAGCCGGTGCCCTGTTCGGGAGCGACGAGAAGACGGAGATCTTCCTGCGGGATCAGAAAAGGTCGAAGGCGCACCGCACGCTTTCGGCCGACGTTGGGGCTCCCTGGGACCAAGTGTTGTCGCTCGACCTCGGAGCGGTCGACCCATTGGTCATGGATGAAGAAGGCCGCATTCGTCCGGTTCGCGACTTCGAAGGCAAGCCAGTGAGCCAAGTGATCCTGGGCGGCGACTCAGGCGTCACGTTGCGTGATCTGCTGGCCGCCGCGGCGCTGCTCAAGAGCAAACGCGTTCCGCCGCGCGTCGAGTTCTTGTTCTCTCCACCGTCGCGTCAGATTCTCGAAGTCCTGGCACGGAGCGACGCTCTGGTTGACTTGATCGCGACAGGCGCTCGTCTGATCGAACCCGACCGGCGAGCTCTGTCTGGCGAGCTCTATCCGCCGCGTCCCGGGGGCGTTTCGCTGCATTCCTCGGACCCCGAAATTTCGCAGCGCGCATCAGTGGGGTTGGTCGCCTCAGCCGAGACGCTGGCGTTCGCCGTCGCTCACGGCGAAGTCGGCGATCCCCGCAATTTCAAGCGGCCTGTGCGGGTCACGGTTCCGCGCAACCTGCCCACGGACGACGTTCTCCTGGCGCGGGGCCCCGAGCAGCGCGGGGGGGCCAAAGGCAAGGGCCGCGTCGACAAGAAGGCCGCACGAAACGGCGTGACCCCATCGAGTGAACGCTTCGGCGTCAGTTCGAATCGGCCGACTTGGGAAGGGCGCACCCAGCTCTCGGTCGTCGCCGCTCGCGCCACCCCAGCCGGACCGAGCGCGCTGGTCACCGAGAGCAGCGAGGACATTCAGTGGTTGGTGGAGAACGCGGCCTTGGTGCCACGTCTGCGCGCCGTGATTGCGCCGCACGTTCCGACGGCCGTGGTCTCCGTGCTTTCCGGGCTGGGCATCTTGGTCCTGCAGGCAGACGCAAGTTCGCTCGGCCTGCTCGAAGGTGCGATGGTCCTCGAGGTGCCCGCGCCAGGCTCTTGGCGTGACGGGCCATTCCTGCTGGGTACGGGCAGTGCTCAGGTACCCGTGCGTTGGCTCGCTCTTGGCCCCGAACGCGACTGGGCACTCTGACGGGAACGCTCGACGGCGTTAACGTGCGGGCAAGGCTGGCGCGGTGGACGGGGCCTGAAACTGGTAGACGACCTCCGTGCGGCGGACCAAGCCGAGCTGGTCACGCGCTGAGCGCTCGACGGCATCGGGCTCCGATTTCGCGGCCGCCGCGCGCGCTCGCAACTGCTCGATGCGTTTAGCTAGCCGCGAAATTTCGAGTTCTACCGTTCCGCGCTCGCTGCGGAGCTGGTCCAGGCGCCCTAGCCCTCCAGAAGACACGAGCAGGATGGGGGTGCCGATGAGGCCGATGAGAAGGACGGCAGCCGGCATCAGTCGTTGAATCAAGGCACGTCGCTTGCGCGAAATGGCGCTCACCGATGTGACGCGGGAGACACTGCGGACTGATTCTGCCATTCGGTCGAATCTATCGAAGTGCGCTACGGCCGGGCAAAGAACCAGCAGAACGGACAAGGCAACTCTCGCTGGAAAAAGGGTTGGCGCCGAATTCCGTGGGTGCTGTTCGAGAACCTCCGCGCTATCGTCCGCGCGCCTTTCCGGCCTTTGGGCCCCTGTGTAGGGCCCTGTCGCATTCACGCCCTGCCTGAACTGCCTCTCGAAACAGCCCCCGGAACCAGGCGCCACCCACCCTTCCCGCGAGCCTCGCTCACGGGATCGCCCCGTAGAAGAATATGAAGCATCTTGAAGTATTGCGTGCCGAGTTGGAGCGCCTGTTCGTGCTCGATGAATTGACGGCGTTGAGCCGCGACGTGCTCGGCTTCGATCCGGAGCTCGTCGGCGGTCAGACGACGCTGGGTTCGTTCGCCGGCGCTCTGGTTGCTCACTGCGCTCGCGAAGACGCCATCGATGCACTGGCCGACGCGCTGCGTGCCACTGGCCGCGAACTCAACCCCGCCGCTCTGTCACTCTCCAGCGCCGAGCCGAGCGACGATGCTGGTCTGAGTGCCGGCACCGAGATCGGCCCCTTCCGCATCCTCCGCAAGCTGGGCGATGGCCGCTTGGGCAGCACTTACCTCGCGAAATTCGAGGAGCGAGACGTGCGCCTCAAGGTCCTGCATCCCGAGAGCACGCGCGATCGTCGCGGTCTTGCTCGCTACCTGGTGCTGACGCGCCTGGCGGCTCAGCTCGAGGGCAAGGGGCTCGCGGCTCTCATCTACGCCGGTCCGATTCACATGCCAGCCGGCGAAGACCGCGTGGTCGTGGCCCACGAGTACGTCGAAGGTCAGCCTTTGTCCGCGCGTATCGCACGCACAGGTCCGATGCACATCAACGAGGCCCGCGCGCTACTCACGTCGGTAGCTGAGACTCTCGCCAGCCTCCACGACAAGAAACTGGTGCACGGCGCACTCTCGCTCGACAATCTCGTCGTCTACCGCGCCCCGAGCGGTGAAACGGCTGTCAACGTGCTCGACGCCGGTACCGATCGCTTGCGCACCCGTCAAAGCCGCCATCGCACCGGCCTGAGCTCGACGGGTGGCAATCCCCGGACCGTCAGCCCTGAGCAAATCCGCGGTGCGGACGCCGATCGCCAGAGCGATGTCTACTCGCTCGGCGCGGTGACGTACGAGCTGCTGACGGGTAAGCCGCCGTTCGACGGTGACATCCTCGAGATCGCCTACGGCCACCTCACGAAGCCCGCGCCTGCGGCAAGCTCGGTCGCCCCACGTGGCTGGGTGAGTGCCGAAATCGACGAAGTTTTGGCGCGCCTCCTTGCCAAGGCCCCTGCGGACCGCGGTTCGATTCGGGACTATTTGAGCGTGATCGAGGATCTCGGTCGCCCGCGCAGCGCCGATTCGCTCAGCGAAGCACAAATCGAAGAACTCGAGCAGCAGCTTCTGGGCGATCCGACGGCCGTCGAGGTCGCTCGCGAGCTCGACGCGGCAGTCGGCCGCGGCGCCACCGCTGACCGCGTGGGGCAAGCGTTCCGGTTGGCTGCATCGATGATCGACGACCCAGTCGATTTCGAAGAAAAGAAGCTCCTCTTGCTGCGCGCTGCGCGCCTGTTCGAGACCAAGAACGTCGGTCTGGACAAGGCGGAAGCCGTGTACGAAGAGCTGCTCGGACTGGCTCCGGACGACGAAGTCGTGTGGGCTGGTCTCGAAGAGGTGCGTCGACGTGCAGGCAAGCACAACGAGCTGATCGAAATGCTACTCGCTCGCGCCGAGGCAGCCCCCAATTCGCAGAAGCGCGCACGCGCCATGAGCGAAATCGGTCGCATCTACCTGCGCGATTTGTCCGACCAAGAGCAAGCGACCGTCGCCTTCGCTCAAGCATTCTGCGACGACCCCAGCGAAGAGAATGCAGTCGACGTCGAACGCGCAGCCGGCACCTCCGAGCCGTTGTGGGCCGAAGCCTTGGCGTCGATCGGCGAGGCCACAGAGGACGCGACCCTCGGCCCCGAGGCGCGCTCGGCGCTGCTCGTCAAGGCGGGTTCTTGGTACCGGACCAAGGTCGCTCGCCCCGACCTGGCTCTGCCCTGCTTTCAGGCCGCTCTCGCCATCGAGCCTTCGAACGAAACGGCGCTGAGCGGTCTGACCGAGATCTACAAGAAGGCGCAGCAATGGCAGGAGCTCGGCATGATCCTGACTCACCGCGCCGACGCGGCGGCCACTCCGACTCAGGCGCGCAATCTGCGGGCCGAAGCCGCCGAGGTGCTCGAACAAAAAATCGGCGATTTGCAGGGTGCGCGTAGCGTCTACGAGCACGTGCTCTCCGAGGATCCGAGCCATGAACGCGCTGGCGAGGCATTGGCTCGCATCCTCGAAAAATCGAGCGACTTTGCTGCCTTGGTCGGTCTGCTCGATCGGCGCCTGAGCGCGCAGACCAAAGCAGACGCCATTCGCACGCTCTGCCGTATCGGAGAGATCTTCGACGACCGATTGAACAACCCCGACGAAGCCGGCGCGCGCTTCAAGAAGGCCTTGGATTTCGATCCAACCAGCCTCGATGCACTGCGCGGCCTCGAGCGGCTTTTCACCAAACAAGGCAAGTACCGCGAGCTGGTCGAAAATCTCGATCGCCAGGTCGAGGTCGCTGCCACACCCAAGCAGCGGATCGCGTTGTTCGAACGCATCGCCTCCGTCTACGAGGAAGAATTCCTCGATCACAAAGCCGCAGCTGGGGCTCTGGAGCGTGCACTGGAGGCCGATCCCGGTCGCGTGAGTGCCATGGCGGCATTGATTCGCCATCTGCGTGTGCTCGAACGCTGGGAAGAAGCGTCCAAGCTGTACGAGCGGCAGCTAGCCATCGTCGAGGGCCCCGAGCGCGTCGCTCTGGCCCTCGCCTGGGGCCGTCTACTCGCCGAGCAGCAGGGCTTTTCCGAGCGCGCTGTCCATGCTTACGAGTTGGTGCTCGAGGTCGAGCCGGACCACGCCGTCGCGCTCGAAGCGTTGGCCAGACTTCAGGAGACGACCGGCGACGCCGATCGCGCCTTGGATGCCATTCTGGCCATCGCAGATCAGGCAGATACGCCCCAAGCGCGCAGCGAGCAGTACGTGCGCGCCGCCAAGTTGCTCGAGGCGCGCGGCAACCGCGATCTCGCGATCGAGCACTACCGCAACGCGCTCGACGCCACGCCCGAAGATCGCACGATCTCGGCTGCACTGCGGATCGCCTACGTTCGACGCGGTGACATCAATGCCGCCGTCGAGCTGCTCGAACGAGAAATCGAGGTCGTCGAGGGCGATCGCGCACAAGCGCGCTTGGCTGGCGAGATGGCTCGTTTGCAACGCGAGCGTCTCAAGGACGATCGCCGCGCCGAGCAGAGCGCCGAGCGCGCGCTGCGGCTCGATCCCAGCAACACCGACGGTCTGCTCGTCTTGGGCGACATCTGTTTCAAGGAACGGCGCTTCGTCGAGGCCAGCGCGCACTACGGCCGCATTGGCGACCGCATCGAGTCCCTCGGTCCCGAGGTGGCGGTGGGCGTGCTCGAGCGCTACGTCGACGCCATGAGCCAGTCAGGCTCGACCGAAGGCGCACTGGCGGCGGTCGACACGTTGCTTCGCTTGGCTCCCAACGACGCGCAGGCCCTGTCGCGAGTCGCTCAAGTCACGTTCGAGCACGGCTCGCCTGGGCGCGCAGTCGAACTCCTCGAGAGCTACCTGGGCCGTTTTGGCGCCGAAATGACTGACGAAACGCGCAGTCTGGCCACCTACCGGTACGGCGAAGCTCTGCGCAAAACAGGTGAGAACCAGCAGGCCATCGCGAAACTCGAGGAAGCTGCCGAACTCGACCCGAGCGTCACAGCCCCCTTGGTCGCGCTCGCGACTGCTTACGCAGATGTCGAGGACTTCCAGGCCGTTTTGCGCGCCAAGACCCGCCACCTCGATTTGGCCGAAGGCGAAGACCGGGTGCAGCTGCTGCTCGAGATCGGCGACCTGTGCGGAGGCAAGCTCGGCGATCGCACGCAAGCCACGCGCAGCTACGTCGCCGCACTCGAAGAGCGTCCCGACGACCGCCGCCTGCTCACCAAGTTGATGCAGCTCTACAGCGAGGACAAAGACTGGAACAAGTTGGTCGACGTCGTCGTCAAATTGGCCGATTTCGTCGATGATCCGGGTCAAAAGGTGAAGTACCTGCAGACCGCAGCTCTGGTGGCTGGACGGCACATCGGCGATCACCGGCAGGCCGCGGGCTTCTTCGCGCAGGTCCTCGAAATCGAGCCCGAAAACGACAAGGCGCTGCTGGAGCTCACCGAGTTGGAGCGACAGTCCGGAAATTTCAGCTTCGTCGAGGACTTGCTCAAGCGGCAGCTCGCACGTGCTGAAGCCAAGAACGATGTCGCCGCCAAGGTAGCGGTCTGCGACCAACTGGCCGAGCTCTACGAAAAGCAACTCGTTGCTCCGCACCTGGCAGCACAAGCGCTCGAAGTCGCTTTCGATCTGGATCGCGACAACAAGCAGCGACTCGAACGTTTGGTGGCGCTCTACTCCTCCGATCCGGAGACCTTCAAGGAGAAGGGGATCGCGCTTCAGGAATACCTGCTCAGCCAAAACCCGTTCCGGCAAGACGCCTACAAGGCGCTGCGCAAGATCTACACTGTGGCGCGCGACGCCGACGCCAGCTGGGCTCTGTGTCAAGTACTGACCGTGCTCAAGCTCGCCGAACCCGATGAAGAGCGGTTCTACGGGCGTATGCGGGCCGAAACGGCCGCGCCGGCGCAGGAAGTGTTCAACGAAGAGGATTGGCACGTGCGCATCGCACACCCGTCGCTCAATCCGTTGCTCACCTCCGTGTTCACGTTGATCGAGCCGGCCGTGGTGCGCGCTCGCGCGCTGCCAATCGAACAACTCGGGCTCAGCGAGCAGTACCGTATCGAGCCCAGCCAGCATGAAGCGCCTCTCTCGCAGACGCTCTATTACGCTGCCGGCGTGCTGGGCGTGGCGCTACCTCGCGTTTACTTGAACCCCAACGATCCGGGTGGGCTCGGCTTCTTGTTCACGGCCGAACCCAGCCTGTCGATGGGTCGAGTGGGCTTGAGCTCGCAGGTGCCGCCGCAAGTCGCTGCGTTCGTCGCCGCTCGTCAACTGGCCTACACCCGGCCTGGCCTGTACCTGCGCCACTTCATTCAGACCGGCACGGCTCTCAAGGCCTGGTTATTTGCCGCGATCAAGCTGAGTTCGCCTCAGTTCCCGGTAGCGGCCGACATCGAAGGTTCGGTCAACGAAGCGTTGGCCGCACTCAAGCAGTTCTTGCCGTCCGATTCGCGAGATCACCTGGGCTCGATCGTCTCCAAGCTCATCCAATCGGGCACCGCGCTCGATTTGAAGAAGTGGATTGCGGCCGTCGATCTCACCGCGGATCGCGCGGGCTTCATCGTGTCCCACGATCTGGACACCACCACACAAGTCATTCGCGCGTCTGACGACTCGACCGCTGCCGTGCCGAGCCAGGAACGCTTCAAGGAAGTGGTGCTCTACGCGGCCAGCCACAACTACTTCACCATGCGTCGGCGTCTCGGCATCACCGTCGAGAACTGAGGGGCGGGCAGCGAGACTTTCGTATCGCGGGAGCGCTGCGGCGAGCGCTCCGGAGAGCGCTCGCGCTGACCGTGCCTTGGGCTCAGCAGCCGGAGGCTTCGCCGACCTTGCCTGTGTCGCAGCCGCTCGTATCCTTGCAAAGATCGAAGGCAAGCTCGCAGACGTCCTTCTGGGTGCCTGCGGTGCAGGTGCCGCATTGGTTTTCCTTGGTAGGAGTGCTGCCGCAGCCCACACAGGCGCCGACGAGGATCAGAAGACTGAGGACGAATAGGTTCTTTTTCATGGGATAGGCCTCTACCCACCTCGTTCGAAAGCGAACGAACGGCGGTTCATGGGACGGGTAGCATCGGGAGCGTATCTACCGCAAGGCGGCAAACGCCTCGGGGCGCCGCTCATGGCGCGACGGTGAACGTGGAGCGATCGATGAGGATGCGCGTCGCCCCAGCGTCATCGGCGCCCACGGCGCGCGACCGCGGGATTTGGCCTAGGGCAGGGCCGAGCTGCACTAGTGTTTCCTCGAGAGGCTGGTCATGCCTGAGCTCCAGTTCGCAGACTGAGTCGGAGCAGAGCACGCCCCGCACGGCGTCCGTGGCGCCGCTGGCCTGAAGCCAACGCCCGATCCCAGCCGCAGCGGCCTCGTCTTTTCGACCCTGCGCTAGCTCGTCCAAGAGTTGGGCGCGGCGTTCCTCGTACACGCGCAGATTCGTATCGAAACGCTCGATAGTGTCGTCGGTGGCGCTTTCGACCTCGCGGTCAGCCTGGGCGCTGCTGATTTGAGTTTGGGTGTCTGCTCGAGCTCCGGTCTCGACCACGGGCAAAGGAGCGGTCCAAATCTGCGCCTGATTGCTTGAAAGTGAGCTGGGTCGCTCGACCTCCGGCGGAGGAGGCGAATTTTGGACTTCGACGGCAGCCAGCTGGGTGCGAATGGGGGCCGAGGAGGGTCGAGTCTCGAACCAAAGAATGGCTGCCGAGATGGGAAGAAGGGCGACCACGACCGGCACGAACACCCAGCGATCTATACCTGCCGCGCCCATGGAAGGTGCCCGCGTACCATTGGGAACTCGACCTGTCAGGTCGAGTTGGCGCCGGTCTAGGGCGCCGCTATTCCACGAGAGCGGCCCCTGGCCTTAGCCCATGACATGGACTAAGTTAGTCCAGTGGCTCAAGTGAACGTTCACGAGGCAAAAACCAATCTGTCCAAGCTCTTGGACCGAGCGCACGGCGGGGAAGAGATCGTAGTCGCCAAAGGCGGACGCCCTTGGGCTCGCCTCGTGCCCCTCGCTTCACGTCCCGAGAGGATTGCTGGCAGGTACCCCATGGTGGTTCCGGATTCATTCTCCGAGCCGCTG
>JBBQHO010000142.1:0-9681 GCA_038324055.1 Polyangiales bacterium
GACGTCGTGCTGGTCACCATCACCAACGACGAATCGGCCGAGGACGCAAAGGCCACCCTGCACTCCGTTCTCGGCGGAGACATTCCGTTCGAAGTCTTGGTCGACAGCGAGAACCTGATCGTCGGCGATAAGTTCGGAACCAAACTGTTTCCCGAGACTTGGTTCATCGACCCGCGGGGCATCGTCCGCGCCCGGATCGACGGCGCGCGCGACTGGAGCTCGCCTCTGGCGCTGCAGCTGGCCGAGAGCTTCTCCGCGCCGCTCACCTGCGGTGTCACCTTCCGGGACGCCAAACCGGACGGACCGGACGCTGCGGTGTGCGGACCGCTGGACTGAGTCTAAATGTCCGATTTTATTCGCTAAGTTAAACGAATTTCGCGTCGTGCATTGGCGAGCGACGGAATTGCCGCTCACCGCCGTTGAACCTTGCGACGATACGGACTCGTCCGAGATCTTCTGTGACCGCCTCGTCTTCCTCCGACTTCGAGCTGATGAAGCGCATTGCGAGCGGTGACGCGCGGGCATTCCGCGAACTCTCCTCCTCCCACCTCAAAGCCATCGTGACCTATTGTTTTCGCTTGTTGGGCAACCACGCTGAAGCCGAAGAGATTGCTCAGGAGGTCTTCCTGCGCGCCTGGCAAAAGGCTGACGTCTACCAACCGACGGCGCGCGTCTCGACCTGGCTCCACAGCATCGCTCACAATCTCGCCATTGACACGTTGCGCAAGCGCCACGGCGGCACGCTCGAACTCGACGACGAGCGCGACCAAGCTCCGACATCGAACAACCCCGCTCAGCTCCTACAACGAAAAGCCGTTGCCCAGGGCGTGCAGGCAGCGCTCGATGCATTGCCCCCCCGGCAAAAGATGGCCCTCTTGCTCGCCCACGAGCAAGGACTGAAAAACCCGGAAATCGCCGAAGTCTTGGGCTTGGGCGTCGAAGCCGTCGAATCTCTACTTTCTCGGGGCCGCAAGCGGCTCCGCCAAGTTCTCGCACCGACCGAGGAGCCATCATGAGCGACCATCGAACAGACGCAGAGTTTGCCGGCGACACCCTGCGCGGCTTGTCTCCGGTCGAGCCGAGCATGGGCTTGGTCCGCAGGGTCGCGCAGCTGCCCATTGAACATCCAAGGAAGGCCTCCAGCCCCTGGCCGTTCCAATCTCTGTGGATGCCTCTGTTGGCGGGTGCATTCGCCGCAGCGCTTGGTGTGACGACGGGTCTCATGACTCTCGAGGACGACACGCAGACCACGAGCGGAGCGGCGCAGGAGGCGACGGCGAGCGAAGAAAGCGTCGACGACCTCTTGGTCTTGGCCTGGGGCGGCGACTCTCCAGAATGGGACGAACAGCTGAGCCTCGAAACCCCATGACGACTTCAAGCAAAAGGTGGGCGCTGGCTTTGGCGGTCTCGCTCGGACTCAATCTGTTCTTGCTGGGCGCTGCCACGGTGCACTGGACGCGCCGCGGTCCGCCGCCCGATCGCGCCGGTCCTGGCGTCGAAGGTGAGCCGCAACCGGGCCGACGCGACCGAGCTGGTCCGGGTGGAGGCCGGACCGATGACGGCGGCCCCGCACTTTTGCGCGAGATGGTGCGAGTGCTCGGCGGTCCAGGTGATCCGCGGGTGCAGAGACTGTGGAGCGAGCGTCGCCAAGACATGCGAAAGTTCCGCTCGAGCATGGACTCGGCTCGCCAAGAGGTCCGCGCCGCGCTGGTGCGCGAGCCGTTCGATCAGGCCGAACTCGAGCAGGCCCTCGGCCGCCTGCACACCATCAGCGGCGAAGCGCAGCGCCACTCCGAGGGCGCAGTGCTGGCACTGGCGCGCTCCCTCAGCCCCGAAGAGCGCAAGAAGCTAGCCGCTTCGCGACGCGGCCCGCCGCACTGAAGCGAGCTGGATGCCGAGCGTCGGAGAACCGAGTGAGCCCGATCAGTCGAGAGAGAACCACTTGTTGCCTCGCTTGATGTCGAGGTGCAGGTGGTTTCTGTGCGCCTGGTCGTGATTGGGCGTCAACATATGGTGAAAGGCGCCGCGACGCGCCAGGTCACAGACCAAGTTGCGGAGGCGCACGGCTTCGTCAGTCTCCGGTTCGAGGAACGCCTCCGGCCCACACACAGGCGCGTCCACCCGACCGTGAAAGTCTCGCTCGACGTCGAGCTCGCGGCCGTCATCGAGGGTGACGGAAACGACGTCGGCCGCCAATGCGTAGGCGTGTTGGCTCTTCTTGCCGTGTCCGGCGGGCAAGCGAGCGCGCGGCCGGTAGAAGCTGTCGATGCGCACAGACTTCACGTGGTGCGCGCGAAGCAGGGGCGTGATGTCGGTCAGGACCAGCGCCAACCGACAATCAATCAGGCCGAAAGGTGTCTTTTCTGTCGGAACTTGGAATGTGACCCCACCCAGCTCACCGGCAAATCGCAGGGGCGCGGCGATACTGTCCACCTTGCCCCAACGCTTGAACGGCAACTTGTCGCGACGCACCTGCTCGAGGCACGCGCCGGGTGGCAGGTTGGCGAGGCGCATGGCCGAACCCTTGAGCAGCTCGGCTACGTCCGGCATGGGCTGTCGAAAGGGCAAGAGACGCGCGGGCGGAGTCAAGGGTGCCGCAGCTGAAGGCGCCGGTGCGGACCGGGCAGACTGTTGACTGGGCGCCAAGACCAAGGGCGCGCGACTGCGAACCGGGCGACTCTCGGCCACCGCGCTCGCTCCGCTCGTAGCGCATGCCAGCAGGGCGCAAACCCAAACCCAAGAACGCCGCACCCCTCTATCCAAACATGCCGCTGGGCAGAGTCCAGTGCGGAGGCTCAAAATCGGCGCTAAGTGACGCCCTCCCATGGCCCATCGCCCGAACAAGCTCGCCGACGAGACGAGCCCCTATCTGCTCCAGCACGCTAGAAATCCGGTCGCTTGGTATCCGTGGGGCCCCGAGGCCCTCGAGCGTGCCAAAAGCGACGTCAAGCCAATCCTATTGAGCATTGGCTATGCGGCCTGCCACTGGTGCCACGTCATGGAGCGCGAGTCGTTCGAAAACGACGCCATCGCTGCGCTCATGAACGAACACTTCGTTTGCATCAAGGTCGATCGCGAAGAGCGACCCGATCTCGACGAGCTGTACATGGCAGCGACCATCGCGCTGTCGGGTAGCGGCGGTTGGCCCATGACGGTTTTCCTCACGCCCGAGCAGGAGCCCTTCTTTGCCGGCACCTATTTCCCGCCCGAAGACCGCAATGGTCGTCCAGGATTTCCTTCGCTGCTTGCGCGCGTTGCCGAATTGTGGCGCCAAGATCGCGGGCAGCTCATCGAACAAGCGCGCGAATTGACCGAGCACGTGCGCGCCGGCACCCGACTCCCGCAGGCGGCCGCCGTGTCCGCCGAAGCCCTGCGCGTCGCGGTGCGCCAGATGGAACGCGAGTTCGACGCCTCATTCGGCGGTTTTGGACGCGCGCCCAAGTTTCCACCCAGCAGCGCGCTTGCGCTCTTGCTTCGCTACCACCGACGCACTGGCGACGGGACCAGCTTGCACATGGTCGAGCGCACTCTCGACGGCATGGCGAGCGGCGGAATGTACGATCAGTTGGGCGGTGGCTTCGCTCGCTACAGCGTCGACGAAAAGTGGCTCGTGCCGCATTTCGAGAAGATGCTGTACGACAACGCGCAGCTCGCCGAGGCCTATCTCGAAGGCTACCAAGCGACGGGCAACGCCAACTACCGGCGCGTGGCGCGGGAAACACTGGACTACGTCCTGAGCGAAATGCAGGCGCCCAGCGGCGGCTTTTTCTCGTCGAGCGACGCCGATAGCGAAGGCGAGGAAGGCAAGTTCTTCGTTTTTACACGCGAAGAAATCAAGAAGTGTCTGGGTGAACCGGACGCCACGCGCTTTTGCGAATTCTACGGCGTGAGCGACGCCGGTAACTTCGAAGGCAAGAACATCCTCACGTTGTGGCGTTCGCAGCGCGACGTTGCCAAGCAGCTGGGCATCTCCGAAGTCGCGCTGAACGAAAGCATCGAACGCGGCCGCGGCCGTTTGCTCGAACTGCGCGCCTCCCGTGTCGCGCCCGCCGTCGACGACAAGATCATCGTTTCTTGGAACGGGCTGATGATTCGTGCACTGAGCGAGGGAGCGCGCGTTCTCGGCGACTCACGCTACTTGGAAGCCGCCAGTCGCGCGGCCCGCTACATCCTCGACGACATGGCAAGAGCCGATGGCGGTCTGTACCGGACGGCGCGTTCAGGCACGGCTCATCTCGGCGCGTACCTCGAAGACTACGCGTTCTTGGCCGACGGCCTGCTGAGCCTCTACGAAGCCAGCGGAGACTCCGCGTTCCTGCGCGAGTCCACAGCGCTGGCCGAGCGTTTGCTGGCCGATTTTTCGGACGAAGGCGGGGGCGCATTCTTTCATACGGCCCAGGACCACGAAGCCTTGATCGCGCGTTCTCGCGAGGGACACGACGGCGCGCTGCCCAGTGGTAACGCCGTTGCCTGTCGCCTGCTGACCCGGCTTGCCGCTCACACGGGCCGCAGCGAACTCCGCGAGCGAGCCGTGGCGGTCGCTCTTGCCTTTGGCGCGCACCTCAAGCGTGCACCCCGTGCCTTCTGTACCTTGCTCTGCGCGGTCGATGGGCTGTTGGAGACCCCGCTCGAGATAGTCTTGGCGGGTGATGACGACGACGAGACACTCCAAGAACTGGCCGGCGTCCTGGCTACACGTTTTTTACCGCATCGCGTGCTGGCACGCGTGGGCCCCAAAGGATCGCAAGCCTCGCCACTCACGACCGGCAAGGGTCTCGTCGCCGGTCGGTCCGCCGCCTTTCTTTGCGAAGGCTACGCGTGCCAGGCGCCGGTCGGCGACGCCGACGCCTTCGCCCGTCTGCTGGACGAGTTCGAGCATAGGTCACGCGTTCGGAGCGCACGCGAACTCGGACGCGGGATGCTCGAAGGACGCGCCTCGGCCACGGGCACGCAACGCGCACGCGCGCGAAGCGGCTTACCCGAGACCGCATTCCGCGAGTTCGACGGCCTACTCCTGAGCCGCCTGGCTTTCGGCAGCTACCGCGTCGGCCTCGATCAACCCAGACACCGCCAAGCGCTCAGCGCGGCCCTGCTGGCCGGCTGGAATGTCGTCGACACTTCGCCGGCCTTTGCGCTGGGCGACAGTGAGCGCCTGGTGGGAGAAGTCCTGAGCGAGTTGGTGGCCGGCGGCGCACTCGCCCGCGACGAAGTCGTCCTCGTCTCCAAGATCGGCGTGGCTCTCGCCGCCGACGCCGAGCAGCTAGCGCGACGTGCTACGGAGCGCGACCTGCCTTTCACAGTTCCGCTCCGCTCGGGTGATCCAATCGAGCGCGGTGCCTTCTGCCTGGAGCCTGAGTTCGTGCGAGAGCAAATCCGCGGTTCGCTCGATAGGTTGGGGGTGGAACACGTCGACTTCTGTGTCCTCCAAAGCCCCGAGCACCTCTTGCTGGCCGGCGTCGATCGCAGCGAGTTCGAGAGGGCTCTACGCGAAACTTTTGCCGTGCTGGAAGACGAGGTCTCCCAGGGCCGCATTGGTCGGTATGGCGTGATGACCAACACGGCAATCGAAGCGGACGCACGCCAACAGGTGGACCCCCTGCGCTTGCTCGAGCTGGCGCGCGATGTGGCCGGCGCTGCGCATCACTTCCGACTGGTCGAATTGCCGATCAACTTGGTCGAACGCGCGGCTCTCCTGGGCTCCGCGGATCACCCGCCGCTGGCCACGCGCGCCGCCGAAGCGGGTCTTTTGGTCGTCGCTTGCCGACCGCTGAGCGCCTTCTCGAACGGCGCCCTGCTGCGCTTGGTCGAACCCACGCCGGCAGGCGACGGCGCCCATGCCACCGGCCTTTCGGCAGCGCGCTACCGCGTCGCTTCACTCGAAGCGGAGTTCGAGACAACGCTGGCGCCGGCGCTGCGTATTGCGGGGTTACTCGGCCCCGACGCCGTGTTGCCGCTCAGTCAGCGTCTTGGACAAGTACTCGAGCGCGTCGAAACTCTCGAGCAGTTCGAGCAGGCGGAGTCGACGCTGATCACGCCCAAGCTGCGAGCGATTTTGGCGGAGCTCGACCGCGCGCACCAAGCGGCAGAAGACGGCAACTGGCGCAGATTCCGGACCTCCTACGTGCAGGCCGTCGGGACCTACCTGGCCTGCGTGCGCGAAGTGGCGGCCGAGAAGAATCGGCAGCTGCTCGCCGAATTGCACGACGAACTCGCGGCGACGGCCGAATTCGGGGCTCGGCTGTCAGCGGACAGCGAGCGCCCCTGGAACGAGCGTGCGCTCGCCGCGCTGCTCAGCGCGCCCGGTGTCGGTCTCGTGGCCACCGGGGCCCGCAACCCGGGCTACGTCGAAAGCGCCACTCGACTCCTCCGCCTGGTGTAAGGCGTGAGGCGCCCGTGCGTTCTCTCTTGGAATCCCCAAGGAGGGGTCGCCCATGTCACTTCGTTCGCTCTATATCTTTCTCGTTGTTTTTCTTTTGGCTGGCTGCGGCTCGAGCCGTCCGCAACAGGAGGTCGCCGCTTCGCCAGTTCTGCAGGGCTCGACGGACGCCCGTCACGAAGCTCGTCCCTCGGCGCCGGCCGAATCGGAGGCGCGCTACAAGTCCGCCGACTCCGGCGCGCCGAGTCCGAACGGCATGGCGCCCCCGGCCGCATACCGGCCCGGTCTGGCGACCAGTTGGGGCGAGGCACGCCACAGCCAAGTGCACAGCGCTCTTTTCGAACGACAGAGCGCGCTCGAGCCGACCGAGTGGGCACGCGTCCAGTACGATGACGAGTCCGGCGTGCGCGCCGCCAGCGGTGGCTCGTACTTTCAGGTGGGGCCTCACGAGCAACTACTGCTCGGAGGAGCACTGCGCGTCAGCCTGGTGGACGACGACGACGATGCTCTGCCGAGCGTGCGCGTCGGCGCTTCGAGCTACGTCATCGCGGAGCGGGGCGAGCGCTACCAGATCCAGATCGACAATCGGAGCGGGGCGCGCTTCGAAATCGTGGCCAGCGTCGACGGCCTCGACGTGCTCGATGGTCGCCCGGGTGGCTTCGAAAAGCGTGGGTACCTGGTTGCTCCCTACTCGACCCTCATCATCGAAGGCTTCCGGGTCAGCGACTCGGAAGTGGCCGCGTTCCGCTTTGGTAGCGTGGAACAGTCCTACGCGGCTGCCCGCGGCGGGGCTCAGAACGTGGGCGTCGTGGGTATCGCTGCCTTCGCCGAGCGTTACAGCAGCTGGGGGTCGCCCGACGAAGTCTACCGGCGGCAGAACGCCAATCCTTTTCCTGGTCGCTACGCCACTCCGCCTGGCTACTGAACGCACCAAGCCTTGCGTCCTTCTGGGCGGAGACCAGACTGAACGGTAGAACACGCATGACGGACCAGGCCACCCAACTGCTACAAGCGGGACCCATCCTGCTTTACGATGGAAGTTGCGGCGTTTGCAGCCAAGCAGTGCAGTGGGTCCTCAAGCACGAACGGCAGACGTCCCTCCGCTTCGCTCCGCTGGAAGGGCCGATTGGGCGCGAACTCCGGGCATTGGCGCACGTGCCCGAAGACGTCGACTCGCTACTGTGGACCGAGCTGCGAGACGGCGGGGTCCATGCCGACATTCGCTCGTCCGCTGCGCTCCGCGTGATCGAGTACGTGGGCGGACCTTGGCGTCTGCTCGCGGCGCTTCGTATCGTGCCGCGCTTCATCCGCGATGCTTGCTATCGAGCGTTCGCCAACGTGCGCTACCGCATCGCCGCGCAGGCCTGCCTGTTGCCGACACCCGAAGAGCGAGCGCGGTTCGTCGGTGACTTCCGCGCCACGATTTGAGTCAAGGAGGCCGGTGCCGCCCCAACGGACGCTCGGCTCGAGTCAATTGTCTCAGGGGTCGGCCGACGGGGGCGGAATGTCGATCGGCGGCTGGAGAAACCCCGGTTCGGCACCTTCGGGGTGCGGCTCGGCGTGCGTGTCGTGATCGCCTGAGCCGCCGTGATCGTGATCGTGGTGCAGCGCGCCCCTTGCGGGCGGCGCATGCTCATTGTGCGCCGCGTGCTTTGGCTGCTGAGCGGGCACTGCGTAGAAAAGCAGAGCGCCCAGAGCTCCCGCGAGCAGCAAAGGAACGGTCGTTTGATCGCCGGGCTCTGCTGGAGTGGGGGCGTGACTTTCGGATGCGGCATGGGCGTCACTCATGAGGCCTGAAGCTTACATGGGCGACGAAGGTCAGGCTACCTTCTCGGTCAGCTCGAGTGTGGCGATGCGCCGGTACAAGGTGGCGCGGCCGATGCCCAACCGCTTGGCCGCCAAGGTGACGCTGCCGTGTGTCACGCGCAGCGCGTGTTCGATGGCAAGCCGCTCGAGTTCGCGAAGCGGAACCACTTCGTTGTCGGGAAAGGACAGCAGTTGATTCACGGGCGAAAGGGCAGCCCGACGTTCACTTGGCGTGGCGCCGCGCACTTCGGCAGGCAGGTCGGCCAGCGTCACCGTCTGACCCGATGCGGCCAACAAGCTCCGATGGACGACGTTCTCGAGCTCGCGCAAGTTGCCTGGCCAGTCGAAGCCCACCAGGGCCTCCATCGCCTCGGGCTGGACGGTCACGTCCGATTCGTCCCCCATGCGGCCCGAGATCGCTCGCACGTAGTAGCCGACCGCACTCGGAATGTCTGCGCGGCGCTCACGGAGCGGAGGCACGGCGATGGGATAGACCACCAGCCTGAAGAACAGTTCTTCGCTGAACGACCCGGACTCGACCAGTTCTCGAAGATCCCGCGAACTGCCCGCCAAGACTCGAACGTTGGAGACGAATTCGCTCCCCCCATCAGCGTGACGCATACCTTTGCCTGAAAGGTAGGCTGCCAGCTGCGCTTGCGCCGAGCACGAGAGCTTCTCGACTTGTGCGAGGTAGACCACGCCGCCACTGGCCTGTTCGAACGCCCCGCGCACGACCACGCCATCTCCGCCATCGCGTCCAGCCAGGAGCGCCTCGTGTTCGCTCGGGTCGTGCGTACCGGCGTCGAATACGACAAAAGGCCCGTGTGTCCGAGCACTTGCGGCATGGAGGGCCGCCGCTACCAGCTCTGTCCCCGCGCCATGCTCACCCAAAAGCATCACCGCCACGTCGCGATCCAGAACACGCCGCAGCTGATGCTCGACGTCGCGCAGCGCTCGGCTTTTGCCCGCCATTGCTCCGCCCAAGATCCGCGAGGCACCTTCGACCGCTACTTCGCTCATCGAGTGCCTGCGGTCGCGAGCCTTTTGCACCGCGACCAACAGGCGTTCGGCATCGAGCGGCTTGGCCACGTAGTCGTGCGCTCCAGCCCGCATGGCCGTCACCGCGCTTTCAATATCGCGTTGCGACGTGACGACGATCACCGGCAAGCCCGGATCCAGCTTGTGCAAACGCGTCAGCAACCCGACGCCTGGGCCAGCCGCAATACCGAAGTCCATGCACACGATGTCGGGGCGCTGCTCGACCAAGGCGTCGATCTCGGCGCGCGTCGTGGCCTCGCTCACCTCGTAGCTCGCGCTCTCCAACCAGTGCCGCATGAGCCGTCGAGCGGTTGGATCGGCGTCGACAATCGCTACCCGCACGGTGGGTGCAGGCATGGACGAACGCGAGGAGGGGAGTCCAGACGCAGAAGGACCGCTTGAAAACATGGCGCTCCTATCCCTACGAACATGCAGTTGCTTTCTTTAGGAGCCCTTTTGAG
>JBBQHO010000143.1:0-9651 GCA_038324055.1 Polyangiales bacterium
GGCGAACGCCGAAGAGGCGCTGAAAGCGAGGGTCACGAACGAGAGCACTGCCACCGAGATTTTGCCGATTCGCGTCATAGCTCCCCAAACCTGGTCCACGCAGGAGGGTCGGTCAAGGACAAGGCGTGGTATCAGGCGGCCATGCCGGTCCTGGACGCGAAAAGCCTATGCAAAACCTATGGTGACCGGGTGCTGCTCGATCACGTCGACGTGACGATTCGGCGCGGTGAGCGCGTCGGCGTGGTCGGGGACAACGGCGCGGGCAAAACCACCTTGGGCAAGCTACTGGCGGGCGTGACCGAGCCCGATTTGGGCACCGTCAGCCGCCGCCGCGGCGCGCGCGTCGAATATTTGGCGCAAGAGCCTTGCCTGCCGAGTGGTCAGAGTGCGCGTCATGTGGCCTTGAGCGGCCTTTCGGAATGGCTGACCGCGAACGAAGTTTACGCCGCTATCTGCGCCCAATTGGCCGAAGGCAGCGGGGACCTGGACGCGCTCATGACCGCGCAGGCCGAAGCCACGGAGACCATCGAGAAGCTGGGCGGCTGGGATCGGGCGACCGAGGCGGAGCGCATCTTGCTGACCCTGGGCATTGCCGACCCCGAACAGGACGTGGGCACGATGAGCGGTGGCGAGAAGCGGCGCGTCGCTCTCGCGCGACTGCTGATTGCTCAGCCCGATCTGGCCATTTTGGACGAGCCGACGAATCACTTGGACGCCGTCACCATCGAGTGGCTCGAGAAGTTCTTGACCGAGCGCTTCCCGGGTTCGCTGGTCCTCATCACCCACGATCGCTTCCTCTTGAACAACGTGGCGCAGCGTACGCTCGAGGTCACGGGCGGCCAGGTGCACTCCTACGACGGTGGTTGGGAGGAGTTTTTGATGGCGCGCGAAGAACGCCGCGCGGTCGAAGATCGGACCGAGTCGAATCGTCAGAACTTCTTGCGCAAGGAGCTGGAGTGGCTGCGACGCCAACCCAAGGCGCGTACCGGCAAGCAGAAGGCTCGCATCGGTCGCGCCGAAGGCGCACTGGAAGCCGAGCCCGTACGCCGCGCCACCGCGCTCAGTCTCGACTTGGCCGAGACGCGGCTGGGCGGAACGATTCTGGAGGCGCGTCAACTCGCGGTCGAGGTGCCCGGCAAGAGGCTGCTCACGGGCCTCGATTTTCACTTGGGCCGGGGCTCGCGCGTAGGCATTTTAGGCCGCAGCGGCGCCGGCAAGACTTCGTTGCTGCGAACTTTGCTGGGCGTTCTGCCCCCGGGCGCGGGTGAAGTCATCGTCGGCAAGAACACCAAGATCGTTTACCTCGATCAGATGCGCGGCGGACTCGAGGATGATGAGACCGTTTACGACGCCATCACGCGCGGCAACTCCACGGTGACCATCGGCGAGACGACGCTGAGCAGCTACTCGTACCTCGAGCGCTTTCGCTTTCGGGGTGACGCCGTGCGCCAGAAAGTTGGTGGCCTGTCGGGCGGCGAGCGCGCACGCGTGGCTCTGGCCAAGATGTTGCTGGAGCCGGCCAACGTGCTGGTACTGGACGAACCGACCAACGATCTGGACGTCATGACACTGGGCGCGCTCGAAGATCTGCTGCTGGACATGACCGGCGCCGCGCTGATCGTCAGCCACGATCGCTACTTTTTGGACCGCGTCGCGACCAGCGTCCTGGCGCTGGATGGCCAAGGCGGGGTGGAAGAGATCCAGGGCGGCTACAGCGCTTTTGCGGAGCGGCGGCAGCAGCTCGAACGCCAGGCGCGGGCGCAGCCAAGCAAGCCTAGCCCGGAAAAAAAGAGCGAAGCCCCCAAGCCGGCCGCCGTCAGCAAAGCGAAGAAGAGCCTCACCTACGCTGAAGACCTCGAGTTCAAGGATCTGCTGCCGCGCACCGAGCGCGCCGCGAGCGAGGTCAAGCGGCTCGAAGTGCTCCTTGCCGATCCCGAACTGTACGTGGCGCGCCGCGCCGCAGTCGAACCGCTCCAGGCCGAGCTCAGCCGTGCGCAGGCGGAGGTGGCGCGCCTCGAGGAACGCTGGTTCGTGCTGGAAGAAAAGCGCGGCGGCTGAGCCTCAGTGCGCGTGACCCGAGTGGTCGCCGTGCTCGTGCTGATGCCCCGCGCCCAGCAGCCCGCCTAGCCAGGCCCGCAAACCCGCGAGCCAAGCCGAGCGCAAGAGCACGAGGCAGAGCACACCCGCCGAGGCCGTGAGCCAGAGCGGATGCTGGTGCTGTTGGGACAGCGGACGAAAGCGCACGCTGCCGGCCACGAGCACGTCGAGCCAAGCGAGCGCAAACGTACCGGCGAGAAGCCAGGGCCCAAAGCGCCGACACAACTGGTCGAAGGCCGCGAGCCACGAGCCGGCTGCGCGGGCCACCGAAGCCGTACCCACTGCCAGCGCCAGCAGCACCCACGGCGCGGCTTCGACGCCAAACTCGACGAAACGATCGGCGCAAAGCTCCGACAGCGGCGGTCCTCCCGACGCATGAACGTCGCCGCCGACGAAGCTGACCAGCACGCCCAAAACTCCTGCAGCAAGGTCCCAACTGCGCGCGCTGGGCGTTCGCGGCGCTTGGCTGTCCAGGTCGTGCGACACGACATGGAGCAACGTACCGCCGACGAGCGCCGCCACCCAAGGACTGGCTTGGGCGAACAATCCACCAGGCACGGCCCCGGCCAAGACGACACCCACCATGCTCGCCAGAGCCAGCCCCAAAGCCCGAGCGAGCGCATGACCCCGGCCGCGCACGGCATCGAAGGTGAGCACTACAATGGCAACGACCGGCACGACGTGAGCTGCCAGGGCAGTGATCACGCTGCCGCTACCGGGCTGCGACAAGAGCTCGCCGGTGTACGCACCGAGCCCCAGACCGTCGCCGACGTGGTGCAGCACCAGGCCAAAATAGCTCGCCTCGAGAGCGAGATCGCGGGGCTGAGCCTCGCCTTCGCGCGCGCGCCACAGCCAGGCGCCCAGGTGCCCAATCACCGAGGGCAAGACGAAGCCGAGTGCAAGCGCGACCAAGGTGCGAGCGCCCGCGCCTTCGAAGGCTTCGGGCAACAGATGCACCAGCACGACGCTGAGCGCCGCCGTCAAAGCGAACGAACGCATCGGACCCACCCACGACTCGCGCTGCGCCGGCAGGAACGCCAAGAGCGTGCCACCGGCGACGCTGGCCGCGATGATGAGGAAAGCCCAGAGCATGAGGGGGCGGGAGAGTTCCCCGGTCCCTGGCACAAAGTCAAAGGTCGACGAACTAGCGGCCGCGCAAACCCGCAGAAAAGGCGCGCCAGCAGTCGGGGCAGCGCCACTCGAACTTCATTTCGCCGCTCTGAAAGTCACGCGAGCGATGCAGACGCCAACCGTAGCGGGCGCTAATCAACGTGAAGCTGGTTTCAGCGGGTGGAGACAGCTGCTGACACCCCACGCATTCGTAGGCAATGGTGGAGCCACGCTCGCCACTCAGATCTTCGACGTTGAGGTTCACAAGCGTGCCTCGAAGCGCACCAACCGAACTCCTCCGGTCGTGGCGATCAATGTGTCGAGCCAAACGAGTCCGGCATGTTCGTACCGAAGCTGCGCCCCAAACACGCGACGCTCGAGCAGTCCCAGAAGCAGCGTGCGCAAGCGCTTGACCGGGCGCGGCCGCGAGAGCGGCGTCGGACGCAGCGTTGCCTCGAGCAGACGACTCTGCTGGGCCAAGTCGGCAAACAGCAAACGCAGCCCGGCCTCGTCCAGCACGGTGTGACCCAGCTCAGGCAAGTCGCCCGGAGCCGGTTCGACGACCGCGAGCGGACCCAAACCCGGCGCCATGCCTGGCGAATTCGAGTCCGACACAGAGCGGGCCTTCTTGATGCCGGGCCAGGCGACCGCGGTGGCCGAAACGTGGGAGGTGCTCTGCGAAAGGTCGTTCGTCACAGCATCAGGGTGACCCGTGCGCATGACTTTTTGCAGGCGACTCGATAACCTTCTTGCAGCACAAAAAAGGACTTACCGGGCCAACCGGCCGGCGGATTGGGCGCTCTTTGCCAGCCTTGCTATAGGTCAGCGGCCGTGTCCGCCAGCCAAAGCTCCGCCCCCTCACCCGCCGCGCCCTTCCACGAGGCGCCGCTCGGCGTCACTTCCAGTGCTTGGGCGCGCCTGTGGACGCCGTTGTTGAACGACGCCCGTGACATCGTCTTCATCAATCTGGCCTTGACCATGACGCTGACGGTCTGGCCTGCCGCTGCATTGGTCTTTTACTTGGGCCAGAGTGGCCAGTTCCAGTGGTGGATGGCCCCGCTCTATTGGCTGTTCATCGGCTACTTCTTCATGGATCGCTTCATCCTCATGCTGCATTGCGTGAGTCATCGACCGCTGTTCAGCCGCAAATACCGCTTCTTGAACAACTACATCCCTTGGCTTATCGGGCCGTTCGTTGGCGAGACCCCAGAAGCCTATTTCGTGCACCACATCGGCATGCACCACAAAGAGGCCAACCTGTTGGGTGACCTGTCGACGACCATGACGTTCCGTCGCGACAAGCTGACCCACTGGCTGCAGTACTGGGGACGGTTCATGACCATCGGTCTGGTCGATTTGGCGCGCTACCATGTGCGTAAGAACAACACCAAGCTGCTGCGTCGCTTGATGTTGGGCGAAGGCGGCTTTTGGCTGATCACGGGGCTGCTGGCTTGGTTCGTCAGCCTGCAGGCCACTTGGGTCGTGTTCTGGATCCCCGTGCTGATCATTCGCACGCTGATGATGGCGGGTAACTGGGGACAGCACGCCTTCGTCGACCCCCAAGCGCCGGACAACGACTTCAAGAGCGCCATCACCTGCATCAACACGCGCTACAATCGCCGCTGCTTCAACGACGGCTACCACATCATCCACCACCTGAAGCCCAGCTTGCATTACTCGGAAATGGCGGACGAATTCGACAAGAACCGCGAGCTTTACGGCAAGCAGGACGCCATCGTGTTCGACGGTTTCGACTTCTTCGAGGTGTGGTTTTTGCTGATGACTGGCCAGAAGAAGTCCCTGGCGCGCGCCTTCGTGCGCCTGCCGGGCGCCCCCGACCGCAGCGAGCAGGACGTGCTCGATTTGATCGAGCGGCGCATGGCGCGCTTCCCGACTCGAGCCGTCGGATGAGCGACGACGCCGAGCAGCCGCCCGCCCGAGCCCCGACTCAGAAGCGGGTCGTCGTCGGCTGGCGCGAGTGGCTCGGTCTACCGGAGCTGGGCATCGTGCGCATCGCTGCCAAGATCGACACGGGCGCGCGCACTTCCGCGCTCCACGCGCGCGACATGGTCGTCGTGCACACCGACGAAGGCATGATGGCCGAGTTCACGCCGCCTTTGTTGCGCAGCCAAGGCGACGCTGGCGCGTGGCCGCGCGGAGGAGTGCGGCGCGTGCGTGCCCCGCTGATCGACGAGCGCATCATCCGCAGCTCCAACGGCGAAGAAGAGCCGCGTTGGGTCATCCGCACCAACTTCGTGCTCGGCGGCATCGCCTTCGCAAGCGAACTGACGCTGACCAACCGCGGCGGAATGCGCTTTCCAGTGCTGATTGGTCGTCAGGCGCTGCGCCGCCGCTTCTTGGTCAACCCAGGCCGCTCGCACCTCACTAGCCCCAAGGGCCACCCGCTCCACCCGACGGACCGGACCTGATGGGTCTGTTCGACGTCCACGCCCATCTCACGAGTCCTCGCTTCGCCCACGACCTGGACGCCGTGCTGGCGCGCGCCAGCGCAGCCGGTGTCACGACCATCGTCTCCAACGGCCTGAACGTCGCCGACAACCAGCGCGTCCTTGCGCTCGCGGCCCGCTGTCCGCTCGTGCGCCCTGCCCTTGGCCTTTATCCCGTGGACGCCGTGCTGGACGAGATGACGGCCGCCGGCGTCGACTACCCGCGCGACGACACCGACTTCGCGAGCGCGGACGAAACCGTCGCCTGGCTACGCGAACATGCAGCGCAGGCGGTGGCGATCGGCGAGATTGGTCTGGACCACCACTGGGTGCCCGAGGCTTTTTGGGCGAGCCAAGAACGCATTTTCCGCGCGCTGGTCCAGGTGGCCCTCGACAACGACAAGCCCATCATCATTCACACACGCAAGGCCGAGGCACGGGCTCTGGAGATCTTGCTTGAAATGCGCGCGCCTCGGGTCGATTGGCACTGTTTTTCCAGTCGCCTCTCTCTCGCCAAGCGCATTGCTGCGGCAGGTCACTACCTGTCGGTGCCAGCCAATGCCCGACGCAGTGAAACCTTCACGGGCCTGCTCCGCAGTCTGCCCCGCGAGCAGCTCTTGCTGGAGACCGATTGTCCGTACCTGTCGCCCGAAGCTGGCACGCGCAACGAACCCGCCAACGTGCGAGGCACGCTCGGCTACGCAGCCGAACTGTGGCAGGTCCCCCTGGCCGAAGCCGAAGCGCAGCTCGAAGCGAATTTCGAGCGCCTGTTCGGCTTTGCGCCCTGAGGCCGCGGGACTCGACTGGACCGCGTTCGGGCCGACCGAGTTTAGATAGCCATGGCGCCCAGATCGTCGGGCGTCTCTTCGGGCCGCGGGATCCAGCTCTCGTCGGGGGTGCGCGGGGGCAGAACGACCGGCTTGCCGTCGAACGTTTCGCGGCGACCAGGCCAAACGAAGGTCTTGACGATGAAGACGAACATCGACTTCTGCTCGAGACGCGCGTCAACGAACGGCGCGATCTTTTCTTCGTGCTTCTGCCGCAACAGGCTCCAATGCAGACCGGGCTGCTCGTGGTGCATGCCATGAAAGCCGTTGTTGAAAGTCCACCAATTGACCCATCTACCCACGAAGTTGCGCGAGTGATTGTAAGGGTGGCTCACGTCGCAGCCGTCGTGCTGCAGGTAGTTGATGCTGATGATGCCCCAGGCCGCGTACAAGTGCGGCACCAGCCAGTACAAGAGCGCCTTTCTCCAATCGAGCGCGAAGAGCAGCGCAGTGACGCCCAGCACAGTCCAGGTTTCGATGCGATACTGGCGAAACCAAGCGCGGTGACTCTGCTTCATCGCGGCGCTGTAGGCGACGTCACCCTTGAGGATGGCGACGGCCACGCGCGGCGCAAACTCGACCATGTTCAGGATGTTCCAACGATGCCGAACTTTAGTGGTGCGCATCACGTCGCGCGTCGACTGAATGTGCTTGTGGTGGCTCAGGTTGTGGCCGGGCACGAAAGCGCTGACCGTCGAGCCGTACGACAAAGAGAGCAGCACCTGCAGCACGCGGTTGGCCCAGCGCTTTTCGAACACCGGCGAATGGATCGCGTTGTGGGTGATGACTGCGCAAAAGAACGAAAACACGCACGTCGCCGCCAGCGTCAACCCGGCCAGCAGCAACGCATGGGGAGCGGCCAGCCATTGAAAGATGACCAGACCGAAATAGACCAGCATGAAAGCGAGAGAGCGCAGATCAGCGAAGTAGCGCAGTTTCATCGCGAAATTCCTGACTTAAGTTTCAGGTAGGTCCGGGTGGGACGCTGCCAATCTCGAAACTTAAAACCCGGCGCGGCCCTCGCGCAAGCGAAAATCGCGCGAGCACGCGGCTGCAGTGTTACTGCAAATCCATCGGAACAAACGCCGAGCCGTGGTCAGGAATTCCGCAGGCGCAACAAGCGGCTGCGCGAAGGCGTGGGCTTCAAGCGTTCAATGGACAGTCAAGATAGACGCGGAGCCCACTCGGCCGGTCGCGCGCTCACGAGTGGCTCAGTCGAGTCCAGCGCCAACCGTGAAGTTCAAGTAGAGCTGCTCAGGTCCACCGCCGGAAGCGAATAAATAGTTGAGGCGTGACGAGAGAAGCAGGGTTGCAGGCCCGAGCGGCAATTCTACGCCGACCTCGGGACCGACCGCCCAGTGCCAGCTCTCGCGCGTGAAGCGATCGATACCCAGATCGATGCGTCGCAAAACGCGCGAACCACCCACGCCTACGGCGACGTAAGGGACGAGCTTGCCGATCGGATCGGGTCGCTCGCCTTGGCGAAAGGCATAGTGCGCGCGCAGCATGAGCGGATTGCTCGACATCTCGTGCACGCTGGTGCCGCTGACCGTCACCTCGCCCGTGGGATCCGTGTAGGTCGAGAAGCCCTTTTCCGCCAAGGTGTGCCAGGCCACCAAGCCGCCGATTTCGAGCTTGCCCAAGCCGACGTACTTCACCTCGATGGAGAAGCCTTGGACGCTGAACTGGTTGGTGAAGTCCGCGGTCGAGGCAAGCGGCAGGCTGAAGTCCCAACCCAGCCCGACCATGAACAGCGCGGGTTCTTTGATGGGCTCTAGATTGCCTTCGTCGGGCACGTCGTTGTAGCCGCCATCGGCAGCGGCTGCGGGTGCAGCGCGCCCCGTCGGGGCCGGCGCCGTCGGCTGGACAACAGCGGGAGGCGCCTCGGCAGGCTGGACGACGGGCGGCGGACCTTCTGAGGGCGCTGCAGCCGGTGCAGTGGGCTCGGCAGCCGCGGGCGGCGCACCAGGCGCGGGAGCCGGATCTGGAGCAGGCGCTGTTGCGGGCGCTGGGACCAGTGGGGCCGGGGCCGCTGCTGGCGGCGCGGGACTCGGCTGCGTCGCTGGTGTTTGCGACAGCGCGAGCGCCGGCGCGAGCAACACCAAACCGACCGCCGGCAAGGAGACGAGCGCAGACAGACAGCGCTGCTTCTTGGAGGAATTCTGCGCCTTCATTTGGCACCTCCGACCTTCAAGTACGGAGACTGCAGGAAGGCGTTCTGCACGTTGGTGGCGATGCGGTCTCTGGTGCTTTCGGCTGAAGAGTCAGCGTACAGGCCCTGCAAAGAAGCAAACCAAACGCTCTTCAGATCGTCGGTTTTCGAAGCGGCGCGGTCGATCATGTTGATGAGCACTGCCCCAGTCGGCAGGTTGTAAACGTAGCCACCCGACGGGTACCAACACGAGAAGTCGAAGTACGGATCGCACCAAACGTAAGCCGGCTGGTACTGCCAGTTGTCGCGGGCGATCGAACCGACGAGTAAGACCACGTCCGGATCTTGGTCCAGCCCGATGACGCGCTCGTAGCCGTAGGCGTCCATCTGCTTGGCGATGGCTTCCAGGATGTCGGCGTCGTAGTCGTGCTCGGTCTTGAAGCAGCCTTGCCCGACGTCGAGACCCGAGCGCCCTCCTGCGCCACCCGCCCCGCCAGCGCTCGTGTCGTCGCCCTCGAGGATACCGCACAGATCAATCACTCGGTCCGTGAGCGCGTAGGTCTGGTACTTGGTGTAGTCGCGACCGCCGTCCTTGATCGTGAGGACAGCATCGGTATCTGCCACGGACAGCGCCTCGTAAGAACAGGCCACGCCCAGCGTGGTGAGGGCTAGAGCGAGGGCCCCCCATTTCCGAATTGCACGGGTTTTCACGCCTGTGTCGTACCAGTAGCCCCGCTCCGGTCAATCGCGCCGGGCGGGGGGGCGGACGCGGGCTCGCTCGGGCCACGGGCGCCTGCTAGAGGCCGGCCCGAAGGAACCCCTCGTGTCAGCCCCTCAACTCGTGATCTTCGACTGCGACGGCGTGCTCGTCGACTCCGAGCCCGTGGCAGCCCGCGTGCTCTCGGAAACTCTGCACACCTTGGGTTGGCCGGTGACGGTCGAGCAGGTGGACCGGCTGTTTCGGGGTCGCAGCTTGCGCGACTGCCAGCAGCACATCGAAGAGCATCTGGGCCGCGCG
>JBBQHO010000144.1:0-9568 GCA_038324055.1 Polyangiales bacterium
ACCGTTCGGCGATGGCGGCGACGCTCATCGGGTTGGCCGCGTAAGTGAGCGCGTCGACGTTGATGAAGTGGTCCGTGGGGCGGGAAGGGACCGAAAAATTCAAGAAGTTGGCGCCGATGAAACCCGAGCCACCGGTGACGAGCACTCGCATTCTTTCATCAAAGCAAGCCTGTGGGGTGGGTGACAAGTCGCGCCCGACCTCTTCTGCTGCAATGCCCAGAAACGACCCCTCGCCTGCAGGAAGCTGCCACCGGGGAAACAAACGACGCGCGTCGCTTTACGGAGGCGCGGAGCCCTGCTTTCGTGCGCCAAGATGTGCGGGTTGACTGGTCTTTGGCAGAGCGTCCCCGCAGCCGAGCAGCTCCGCGAAGGCGTCGCCACGATGACTCGAGCCTTGGCGCACCGGGGGCCCGACGACGAAGGTCTCTGGTTCGACGACAGCTGCGGCATCGGACTGGGCCACCGGCGGCTGTCCATCTTTGACGTTTCGCCATTGGGGCATCAGCCCATGCGCTCGTCTTCCGGGCGTTGGACGCTCGTCTTCAACGGCGAAATTTACAACTTCCTGGAGTTACGAACGGAACTGGAGCGGCTGGGGCACGCATTTCAAAGTCGCTCGGACACCGAAGTCTTGTTGGCGGCCATCGAACAATGGGGGGTCGAAGAGGCGCTGATGCGGAGCGTCGGCATGTTTGCAATCGCGGCATTCGACTCGGTCGCCGAAAAGCTTTGGCTCGGGCGTGACCGGCTCGGAAAGAAACCGTTGTACTGGGGCAATATCGGCGGGGGCCTAGCCTTTGCGTCGGAGCTTCACTCGTTTCGGGCTGCCTTCCCAGCCGAGCTTGCAACCGATCGCGACTCTTGGGCGCTCTACGCGCGCTTTGGGTTTTTGCCCGAACCCTTCACGATCTACGAAGGTATTCGTAAGCTGAGCGCTGGCTGTCTGCTGGCGGTGGGTCGCGCCGATCTGCAAGCGCCGCTGGAGGTCGTCGAGCGCGCGTTCTGGAAGTTGGACGACGTTGCCGAGCGCGGACTGGTGACTCGCGTCCACGAGCGAAGCGACGTCGCGCAGCTGGATGAACTGCACGACTTGTTGCGCGATGCCGTTCGGCTCCGTGCGCAATCGGACGTACCCATCGGCGCCTTCCTCTCGGGAGGCATCGACTCCTCTTTGGTCGTGGCTCTCATGCAAGAGCAGTGCACCTCGCCGATACGGACTTTCTCGGTCGGCTTTTCGGAGAAAGAGTTCGATGAGTCGCTGGCCGCCAGCGAGATTGCAGCTCGACTGGGCACGCAGCACACCACCTTCTTGGCGCGCCCCGAAGATCTGCTCGCCCTCGTTGCGCAGTTGCCCGAAGTCTACGACGAGCCGTTCGCCGACAGCTCCCAGCTGCCGACGCTGCTCGTCTCCCGCTTGGCACGGGAGCACGTCACGGTTGCCTTGACCGGTGACGGAGGAGACGAGCTGTTCGCCGGCTACAATCGCCACGTCTGGGCCAATCGATTGAAATTTTCCCTGCCTCGCTCCTGGGCGCGTGGTCTGACGCTCTTGCCGTCGGAACGCTGGACGGCTCTGGTCGATGCGCTCAATCCGTTGTTGCCCAGTCGGCTCCGCGTGAGGCAAGCGGGCGAAAAAATCCACAAGCTGAGTCGACTCGCCGGTACGCAGACGCCCCAAGAGCGTCACGTCGCGCTGGCGACCCAGTGGTTTCCTGACGAGCATGTCGTACCAGGCGGCGCCCTGCGTCGAACGCGTGCCGAGCTGGGTCTGCTCCTTTCGGCCGATGCCCGGTCGGTGGTGCATCCCGTCGAGCGAGCGCTCTGGTTCGACACCGTTCAAGGTTTGCCCGGTGACATGTTGGTGAAGGTGGACCGCGCCACCATGAGTGTGGGGCTGGAGGCCCGACAGCCGCTGCTCGACCACCGGTTGGTCGAGATGAGCTGGCGCATGCCGATGCATCTCAAGCTGCGCGACGGCGTTGGCAAGTGGGCGCTCCGCGAGATTCTGGCTCGCTATCTGCCCCGCCAGGTGTTCGAGCGGCCCAAGCAGGGATTTGCGGTCCCACTCGCCCAATGGCTGCGCGGACCGCTTCGCGAATGGGCCGACGATTTGCTCTCGCCGCGCGCACTAGCCGAGACTGGGATCTTTGACGCGAGCTTGGTCCGCCGCGAATGGGCCGCTCATTTGGCGCGCCACAAGAACGTGGAACATCGGCTGTGGGTCGTGCTGATGGCGCAGGCATGGTCGCGACGTTCGAATCGACCGTGACGGCGTTTGCTCAAGGGGCGCGCGTCGGTCCGACCAACTCGTTGACCAGCTGGGCGCGCTCGCGTTCGATGCGCTTCTGAATCGAACCATCGACGTCGGGCCCGAGGCGTTGGGCCCGCGTGAGCGCCTCCAACGCGCGTCGAGCCGAGCCCAGTTCGTGCGCGGCGTCCGCGACCTTGGCCCAGGCGGCCTGACTCTCGTGCTGTTCGGCCGCAGCGGCAAAGTGCTTGAGAGCCGCCGCCCACATCTTCTTGCTCGCATAGATGTCGCCCACCCAGTTTTCAGAACGCGCACAAACTTCGGGGGCGTCGCAGCCGCGACCCAAGAACGCCGCGACCGGTTCTTCGAGACCTAGATTGGCCGCCGCCGCCAATTGCACCCGGCGCTCGAGGCAAGGGACGTCCGCCCGGTTGCAATGCTCGCCCAAGTAGCGAACGGCTTCGGCGCTCTGTCCCGACGCAGCCAGCGCGTTGCCACGCAGCAGCGGCGCCGCGTCGCTTTTTGGGGGAAGTCGCGACAGGGCCCAGGCGTGGTTGTCGATGCGCGCGCGACAAGCTGTCGCGTCGGCGTGGCACGGGCTGCCTTGGACTGCGAGTTCTCGTACTAGATCAGCGCCCAGGGCGGCGTGAATCCCGGCCAGGTTGGGAGCGCGCTGCAGTGCTCGTTCGAGCAGGAGTCTTCGCGAAGGCGCAACGCTTTCGGGAGCCACGCGGACTGCGAGTTCATACAGCATGCCCGCGCCAGCTGGACCCGCTGGAACGCAGCGCTCCAGTTCAGCCGCATTTCGCGCCCATGCCAGCGCCCAGGCGGCGGCCTCCGCTTGCCAGAGCGGCTCGCTTTCGACGGCCAAGCGCAAATGCAGAATGGCCTGAGGGACACGACGCTCGCGAGCCAAGATCGAGGCGATCAGCAAGTGCGTTCGGCCGTTCAAGGCGTCGCGTGCGAGCGCGCGTCCGGCCCAAACCAGGGCGCGTCCGCTGTCGGTGTGCGCAGCTGCGCCGGCCCCCAAGAAGTAAAAGTAGGGTTCGGCCGGCCGGGCGAGCAGGGCGTCGTCCAGAGCCGCTTCGAAGCTGCGAGCTTGCAGCACGTTGCTGAAATCGGTGCTGGTGTACCGCTGACTCAGCGCGACTCGATCGGCGTAGGCCGTGCGGGTGGCAGTCGATGCGACCAGGACAACTGCCAAGAGCGCAGCCGGTCCCAGCGCAACGGACCACGGCAAGCGCGCGGGGCGAGTTGGCGCCGCATGCTGGCGCTTGGCGCCCCACAGACCGCCCAACGCGACGACGACGGCCAGAAACTCACCGGGCACCGTAAAACCGATGTCGACCAAGTTCTGGACCGAGAGAGCGAGCACTCCGACATAGAGACTCGCGGCCAGTCGGCTCCTGTCCGCGTCCACACTCTTGGGACGAAAGATCCACGCGAAGCCCAGGAGCGCGGCCAACCCGAGCGGCAGACCAAAATCGGCCAACGCATTGAGCACGAAGTTCTCGGGGTAGGCCCAAGTGACGAAGCCAATCGTCCGGCGGAAGGCAGGGAATGCCGTCTCGAATCCTCCAGGACCCGTGCCAAAGAGCGGGTAGGCGCGGACCAGTTCGATGCTTTGGACCGCCAGATCCAGCTTTTCCAAGCTCTCTTCCTGGAGATCGTGCAAGTTACCGGGCTTGGCCCCGACCACGGCGAACAAGAGCCCGCCGACGACTGCGGCCAGTACGGGCCAAAGACGCCGCCTGGTACTCGACGGTGCGGAGCGGCCCAAGCGCGGGATCCACACGGCGAGAGCGCAGAGCCCGAGAACGAGCGATAGCGCGCCACCGCGCGAGCCACACAGCATGCTCTCGCCCACCGCCAGTGCCGTGCCCAAGCCAATGGCCCAACGAAAGCGCTCGGTACGCGACGACAGCAGCAGTCCCACTCCGGCGAACACGCCGAGGTTCAGGTAACCAGCCAGGTTGTTGGCATTGAGCAGAGGCGAGGTGGCCCAACGGTTCGGCTCGAAGGTGGCCTCGAAAAAACCGTAGACCTTCTGCGTTCCGGCCAGTCCATGGAGCATGGTGACGGCGGCGAGCAGGCTCGCGCTCACGAATAGAATGCCAGCTGGCGCGGTGGGGCGCTTGCGGCCGAGGCGCGCCGCGAGTTCGAAGACGACGGCGTACGTGAGCCATTTCAGCCCTTCCACGCGCGACGCCAGCGGATCCACTGACAGGCTTGCATGGGCAGGCAGCGGGGCACGCATCAAAAGCATGCGCTCCCAAACCTCCGCGTTGGCGGGCGCGAAACGTCGCAGCCAGTCGAGCGGGATGGGCAAGCTGACGCAGAAACAGTAAGCGCCCAGAAAGCACGCCAAGATGCTCGCGGGCATGAGCGGGAGCTTTCGCGAACCCAGCGCGATCAAAGCCAGCGAGGACACGGCGGCAACGACGCACAAACTCGCGATGTGCACGCTGCCGATGGCCAGGACGGAGCCCACGACGATGAGCGCAACCGTGGCCTCGAGTCGCCAATCCTCGCGTGACGAGAGGTCGCCCGACAGGGCGCGACGTCGGGCCCGGCGTTTCACGATCTCGGCGTTCACGCAGGTTCAGGCAGCGGGCGGACGCACGCTCTCGCGCGGCGCGTAGCCCTCGCGCCGGTAGGCGTAATACTGGTAGCCGTACTCGCCGGATCGGAGGTCGACGTCGTTCAGGATGGCGCCGGCGATGCGCGCATTGACACTGCGCAGCGAGCGCACCGCCTCGAGCGCCGAGTCCTTGCGGGTCTTGAAGCCGCGAATGACCAGAAGCGTCGTATCCACCAGGTGTGAAAGGATGGCTGCATCCGTGACCGGGACGAGCGGCGGGCTATCGATGACGATGCGATCGAAGCGCGTCGACAAGGTTTCGAGCAGGCGCTGAAAGCTGGCGCTGTGCAGCAGCTCCGCGGGGTTGGGCGGAATGGGTCCGGTGGGCAGCACGCTCAGGTTGGGGATGCCGGTCGAGATGATGGCGCCATCGAGTGAACTCGGGTCGACGAGCGCCGTGGTCACGCCCGCGGAAGAGCTGGCGCCAAACACCTGATGCACGCGCGGGCGCCGAAGATCCGCGTCGAGCAGCAGTACGGACTTTCCGGTTTGCGCCAGCGTGATGGCCAGGCAACAGGCGACGGTCGTCTTGCCTTCAGAGGGACCAGCGCTGGTCACCAGGAGCCTAGAAAAAGGCTGGTCCGGTGACATGAACACTAGATTGGTGCGCAGAGCGCGCGCGGCTTCTGCCAATGCGCCCGATGGATTGCTGTGCACGTGGAGCTCGGGGGCCGAGAGTGGGGCGGCTTCGGCTCGTCGACGCCGGCGCGCGGCGGGGCGCGCACTATTGTCGGTCGCGCCCTCCACCTGGGGGAACACGCCCAGACAAGAGAGGCCGATGCCTTGCTCGATGTCGGTGGGTAATTTGATGCGCTGGTCCAGGCGCTCGCGCAAGAACACGAAGCCGACGCCGAGCGCCAGGCCAGCCACCATGCCGAGCCCGATGGTCAGGGAAACCCAGGGCTTCACGGGCGAGCGTGGCAAGAGCGGCGAGTCCACGACCTCGATGTTGTTGAAGCGCATCTGACTGGTCAGATCGCTCTCTTTGGCCCGTTCGAGCACCAAGCCGTAGATCTTCTCCGTGTTGTCTTTGGTGCGCGCCAGCCGGTTGAACTCGATCTCCAGCAAGTTCAGATCCAGCGCGCGCTGCTTGGCAGCCTCGTACAGACCCGAAAGCCCGCCGATCTCGCCGTTGGCAGCCATCAGATCCCGACGGTAGGCCTCCTGGATGTTCTTGACCTCGTCAAGCAGGGCGCGTCGAGCCGTGTCCATCGTGGCCGCAGCGCTCATGACTTCGGGGTGATTGTCGCCCTTGCCCGCGCCTTGGAGCCCGCGCTGCTGCGCCCGCGCTTCGAGGTAGGCGCTGCGCAGACCGCGCAATACCTCGCTCTGCAACAGCTCCGCTGCTGGGAGTTCTTCGGATTCTCTGCTGAAACACGGTTCAGCTGAGTGACCCGGGCAGAAAGCTGCTCGCGCTTGGCTCGGGCGCCGGTCAGCTCTGTGTTCAACTGCTGCATTTCCGATCGCAGCATGTTCGACTGATCGTCCAGTGAGACCGACAAGAGTTGTTTGGTCTTCTTGTACTCGTGCAGATCGAGTTCGCTCTTTTCGAGTTCACCCTTCAGCTTGCTGAGCTGGCCGTTGAGCCAGTCACCCGCTGAGCCCATGTTGGCTAGCGTGACCTCGAGGTTTTGCTGGATGTAAGTTTCGGTCACGGCAGTGAGCACACGCTTGGCGCGGGCCGGATCGGCGTCCTCGTAAGACAACTCGACCAAGCGACTGTTCTTGACGGGCGTGACTTCGAGATAAGCCTGCACGACGGCGGCGGCGTCGAGCACCGTGGCGTCGGGGCCGGGCTTCGTTCGCGCTCCGGAAGGCAGGCCCTGCATGAACGAAGCGTCGCGGTGCAGGCCCAGGCGGCGCGCCACTTCTTCGGCGACCTTGCGGCTCTTCATCAACCGAAATTGCGTCTCGTAGTACTCCTTGTTCCACCAGTAGCTCTCGGCGCTCTCACCTGGAGCTTGTACGTCGTCTCCGAGTGGACGCATGGCTGCAGGTTCGATCTTGAGCGTAGTGGAAGCGCGATAAATCTTGGTCTTACCGACCACGTAGAAACTGACGAGGACGGTCACGATCGCAGCGACGCCGAGCACGAGGCGCCAGTGTTTGCGGATCGAGAGCCACAGCTGTTGGAGCTGCGCGCCCGAAGTGGGAGCCGCGGTGGTGCCGAATTCCTCAGTCATGGGTGTGGAGCCGATCAGTTTCGTCCCCTCGAGTGCGGAGTCAACGCAGGGGGCGGGGTCGAACTAGTTGAGCATCCAAGTGTCCAATAATACTGCACAATATGCGTTTCTATAGGCCCTTTGCCCAGCACGTGGAGGCACGCTCGGTCCTTGGGCAGACGACGCGCGTGAGCTACACGGGACGGCGTGGCTCGCCCCTTCATCCACCCGACCGCTACGATCGACGTGGGGGCCAGCTTGGGCGACGACGTCCACGTCTGGCACGGAGCGCACGTCATGGCCGATGCGGTCATTGGGGCGGGGACGATGCTGGGTCACGGCGTGTTCGTCGGGCGAGGGGTGCTGATCGGTTCAGGCTGCCGCATCCAGAACCACGTCAGCATTTTCGAAGGGGTCACGCTCGACGCCGACGTATTCGTCGGGCCCAGTGCCGCCTTCACCAACGTCAAGAATCCGCGAGCAGCAGTGTCGCGTCGCTCCGAACTCGCGCTCACCCGCGTCCGGCGGGGCGCCACCATCGGCGCCAACGCGACCATTCTGCCGGGAGTCACGCTGGGTCGCTCGTGCTTCATCGCGGCGGGAGCGGTGGTGACGCGTGACGTGCCCGATTTCGCGCTGATGGTCGGAACACCGGCCCGACAACAGGGTTGGATGAGTGAACGGGGTCTGCGGCTCGACTTCGACTCGCACGGAGTGGCGGCGTGCCCCGAGACTGGCATGGGCTACCGCCTGGACGGCGATCGCTGCATCGCTTGCGACGACGGAGCCGCGCCCTGATTCCTCTCACCGATCTCCAGGCTCAGTACGCGCCGCTCCGCGAGCAGATTGTTGCGGCGGTCGGCGCGGTGCTCGACGCTCAAGATTTCATTTTGGGTGCACGCGTTTCGGCGTTCGAAGGCGCCGTAGCCGAGTTGCTGGGCGCGGAAGCGGCCGTCGGTGTTTCTTCTGGCAGCGACGCGCTTTTGCTCGCATTACTCGGCGCTGGCATCGGCCCCGGCGATGAAGTCATCACCACGCCGCTCACTTTCGTGGCCACGGCCGAGGCCATCGTACGCGCGGGGGCCCGCCCGGTGTTCGTGGATGTCAGCGCCGCGACTTTGTGCCTCGATCCCGACGCGGTGCTTGCCGCCATCACGCCGCGAACTCGCGCGCTCTTGCCTGTCCACTTGTTCGGACAACCCGCCGCCTTGGGGGCGCTCGGCGACATCGCGAGCCGACACGACTTGTCGCTGATCGAGGATGCCGCCCAAGCATTTGGGGCTCGCCATGACGGTCGCTTCGTGGGCACGGTCGGCCACTACGGCGCGCTCAGCTTTTTCCCGGCCAAGATCCTGGGTGGGGCCGGCGACGGCGGCATGCTGCTCTGCTCCGCCGCGCGCGCCGAACGCATTCGCGCCCTGCGTCTGCACGGCTCACGCGACAAGCAAACGTTCGAATGGGTGGGCGGCAACTACCGACTCGACGCGCTTCAAGCAGCCATCTTGAGCGTGAAATTGCCCTACGCGCTCGGCTGGGTCGAGCGCCGACGTGCACGCGCCGACGCCTATTGCCGGGCCTTCGAGCAGCATGCGCTTGGCGCTTGGCTCCAGTTGCCCAGCGAGCGCGGTGAAGGTCGGCATGCCTACAATCATTTCGTCGTGCGCACCGAGCGGCGCGCCAGCCTAATGGCGCACCTGACGCAGCAACAGATCGGTTGCGCCGCCTACTACGCAACGCCCCTTCACTTGCAGCCTTGCTTCGCGTCTTTGGGCTACCGGCCCGGCCAATTGCCCGCGGCGGAAGCGGCCGGACGCACGCTCCTGGCGTTGCCTCTTTTTCCGGAACTCTCGGACGCCCAGATAGCGTGCGTGGTGGAGGCCGTGGCCCGGCAGGTCACCCCAGGCTAGACAGTTCGCTGTTTGAGCACGTCATCTAGCGATGCGGCATCAAAGGCGCGCTCTAGGTACAATTCGAGTTGGGTTAGGGAGGCCGCGGCGATCTGGCTTCGATGGTCCTCCGAAATTTCGCCGAATCGTCGGGATAGGAATTTCTCCAAAAGTTCTCTTTGTGCCTCGATGCGGCCCTCGATGCGGCCCTCGATGCGGCCCTCGATGCGGCCCTCGTGCCGTTCTGCGCCGCGCATGATCTTGACTGAAGCCTCGGCAAGTTCCCGGTCCAACGCCTGTTCACGTGCCTGTTGATCGGCGGAGATTTCTGACAGTACCTGTTCGGCTTTTGCGATCATGGGATCTTCCTCTGCCAAGCGCGCGAGTTCATCTCGCGCAGAGACCGTCAAGAACCTACACCAGCGAGCCAGCTCTTGCTCGTCTTCCTCGACTAGCTGGTTCGTCAGTTCGATCGTGTGGATCTCGAGTAGTGGCGAAAATAGCTGATGGGATACGGTTTGCAGTCTAAATATCTCGTGAAATCCAGAGGATATGAGTTCGCGGTAGTTGAGGAAAAGTACGCTGATGACCGGCGCAAGCGCCGAGTAGTCTTGGCCAGAGGCGAGCTGGC
>JBBQHO010000145.1:0-9531 GCA_038324055.1 Polyangiales bacterium
GCTATTCAAAAAATAAGAAAAACAGGAGTGATTTTATATTCACAATCTGTATTACTAAAAGATTTTAATGATAGTGTTGAAGAGTTGAAAAATCTTTTTAATAAATTAATTGAGTTAGGAGTGCGACCATATAATATTTACCAATGTAATAAAATTAGGGGCTTAGAAAAATATATGGTGCCAACTAGAAAAGCATTAGAAATAATGACTGAGCTAAGAAAAACAATGTCTGGTTTTTGTTGTCCTAATTTGATAATTGATGTGCTTGGAAATGCTAATAAAATAGTGGCACCTTTACTTTTTTGGGAAATAAAATTAGACTATTTTTTTGATTTTAACGGTAACCGGATTGAGATCGGCGAATAGTTTCTTTGTTTCTTTCTAAGAATTCTCCAGCTCCAATAATGGCAGTTAACAACATATTAATTCTGTCTTCAGCCTCTTCTCTCGTTAAATTTTCAGATACATTAGGGAAATAATGAAAAATTTCATTTCTTCCAAATTTCCAAGCGGTCCAGAGTTTTTCGGCTAATTCTTCACCGTTTTCATGGATATCTGATAGTTTTTGATAAACAGAAAATCTTTTACGATCAACCCGATTTCCATACGCGCACCCTGCCACGACTCGGTGAAGAGCGGCAGCTTGTGGTAGGATCGAGCCTCATGGCCGGGAAGCAGCAGCTGCGAGTGTCGGGCGTGGCGAGCCTCGCCGACGGCCAGACCCAGACTTTCCCGCTCCAATTCCGGGGGCGCGACGCCGAAGGTTTCGTGCTGCGTCACGAGGGCGCCTTGTACGCCTACCTGAATGAGTGCCCACACTGGTCGATCGAACTCGATCTAGGCGACGGCCACTTCTTCGAACCCGCCGTCGGACGCATTTATTGCAAGAACCACGGTGCCCTGTTCCATCCCCAGAATGGCGTTTGCGAGACCGGGCCTTGCTTGGGTCGCTCGCTCGTTCGTTTCCTGGTGCACGCACAAGGCGACGACGCGCTCATCGGCGACCAAGCGCCGCCCGATGGGTCGCTCCCGTGACCCCCTCCATTCCGTCACCTGCCAGCAAACCGCGACGCAGCCGATTTCGCTCGGGGCTGTTGCTCAAGGATCCCGAGCCCGGAACGCGTTCGATGCGACCGATGCGGCTGGGCGCGCGCGTCGTGGGTTGGCAGTTGCTCTTCACGGGCATCACCGCCTTGGTGCTCTACCTGGTGCCGCCCTTCCTGCTGCTGCTGACCGGCCCAGTCGGTCACGCGGCGGCGCTCAGCCTCACTGTCGCTGTTGCCGTCGCCGGTTCACTCAGCGCGGCGCAAGGTTGGGCCATCGTTTGGGCACGCCGCGTGCTGCTCGAAAACCTGGCGAGCGGCATTCGACCGGTGGATCAGCTGGCGCTGCCCAAGCTCAACGACGATCCGTGGCTCATCGCCAATGCCTGGGTGCTGTTTGGCACGGTCGCGGTTGGACTCAGCATGACGGCTGCGCGCGCGGACATCATTCCGCCGCTCACGGCTCTCACGCTCGGCATCTTCGCTTCCGTGCTGATTGCCGCGGCCAGTCTGCCCTTGCTCATGCTGGTGCGGCGCGACTTCGTGCGCGTGATGGAGCGCGTGCCACCCGACATCATGGGCGACATCATCGACGCCCAGGTGCGCTCGGGACGCTTGCGAGGCCGCACCTCGCGACGCCTGCTCGCGGCCATCGTGACGCCCGTCGCCTTCTTGGCCATCGGCTCGGCGCTGATCGCCGGCGCCCACGTCCGAGCGGTTCACGAGACGAGTCGCACTTTGACCGCGCGTGAGGTCGTCCAAGCTACTTTGGCTGCTGGGCCGCGTCCCAGCAGCGACGCCGCGCACGATCGACTCGGCCCGACGCAGGAGAGTCTGGCGCACGCTGGCTACCGGACTCGCATCGAAGCCGGGCCAGTCAGCGGTCCGCCGAGTGAGAGCCGGCAAGGACTCGTGACGCTGCTGGTGCCGCTGGGCCAAGACAGCGTAGAAATCGGCTTTTTTGGCAGTACGGCCTGGCCCGTCAGCACCGGCGCGCTCGGGCTCGTCCTGGCGGCGCTCTTGGTGGCGGGGTACGTGGGTGTCGCGCTAGCTGGCCTGCTCTCGCGCGATCTGCGCATGGCAAACCACGGCGTACGCATGTTGGGCACCGACGCAGCCCTCGAAGGCACTCGCGTGATGCGCCCCGCCCGCTTCCGGGCAGTCGCTGAGCTGGGTAGCGCCATTGAACTCTTGGCCAGCCGTTTTCGGCTGTTTGCCCAGGCGCAGGAGCGCTCCATCGACGCCCGCGAATCGGCGACACGCGCCCGCGGCCGATTCTTCGCCAGCGTCAGCCACGACCTGAAGAGCCCCTTGAACGCGATCCTGGGCTTTGCCGAGCTCACACGGCGCGATCCCCACACCAGCGACGCCCAGCGCGAGAGTTTGGCGCTCATCCTACAGCGCGGGCGCGAACTCTTGGCTTTGATCGAGACCATTTTGGACGCCGCGCGCATCGAAGCGGGGCAGTTGACGCTGGAGCGAAGCGACGAACGACTCGACGACATCCTCGAATTGGCCATCGCCAAAGCGACGGATCTGAGCAACGACTCGAACACGCTGATCGTCGTCGATTCACCCGACGATGTGCCTCTTCTCTCGCTCGACCGCTTTCGTTTTTCGCAGGCTCTCGCCACCTTCATCGGACATGCAAGGCGCACTTCCGAGCGCGACACGCTGCGCGTGCTGGTCGAGGTCGATCGCAAATCCGAGCGCCCCACTCTGGCGCGGCGCAAAGTAACGCTGTTCGTCGAAATCCCGAGCGCGCGCTTCAGCGCGCAGGAACTCGAGGCGATGCTGAGCCCCGAGACGCACCCAGGCCAGCATCGCGGATTGTCGGTTGCTCTGCGTCTAGCAAAGTCGATCGTCGAGCTCCACGGCGGCCACGTGACGATCGCCGGCCGGACGGTGCGCGAACCGGCTTTTGCTATTCAGATCCGCGCGCGCGCGGGACAGTGAGCACGGTCGCGCGCGCGCGGGACAATGACTCACTCGGCCACTTGGGCCTCGGCCGGCCCCAGGTAGACGAGTACGTCCAGCGTGGTCCCCGCTGGCGCCAAAGGCACGCGCAAAGGCTCCCCGGGCACCACCTCCACCGAGCGTCCACCCAGCGTGGCCGCACGAAGTTCACCCGCGCCCGTCACGGTGATGCGGTAGGTCGCACCTCGAAACACGCGTTCGACCGAGAACCCGCTCCAGCTGGACGGAATCGCCGGTTGGATCAGCAGGGCGTCGTAGTCAGGCCTGACGCCCAGCAGGTACTGCGATAGCGCGACGAACGCCCAGGTAGCCGTGCCTGTGAGCCACGAATTGCGGGCGCGCCCGAAATGATGCGGGTGCTCGTTGCCCGTGATGAACTGCGCGTACGCGTAGGGCTCCATCGAATACAAATCCGCGCCGTCGTTCTTCGCTGCCGGCAAGAAGGCTTTGTAGAGTTCGAAAGCTCGGTCGCCACGACCCAGCATGGCCTCGGCCACGACGGCCCAGGTGTTCGCGTGGCAAAAGATACCCCCGTTTTCCTTCAGGCCCGGAGGGAACGTGGTGATGGCGCCGATCTCGGCGTCGTGTTCGACATAGCAAGGAGCGTTCAGCACGGCTCCGTGCGGCGTTGCCAGATGCTCGTGCACGGCGTCCATCGCGCGGACCAAGAGTTCCCGAGGCGCCGCGTCGGCAAGGACAGCCCACGATTGCGCGTTCAAGAAAATCTTCGAACCAACGCTCTCGCGGCTACCCAGTTTCTTTCCGCTGTCGACGAAACCGCGCAAGAACCACTCGCCATCCCAGGCGTGCTGGTCCACCAACGCCAAGATCTCGCGCAGTCGACCACCGTAGTTTTCCAAATCCCCACTGCGTTCGGGGTGCTTGCTCGAGCGACGCTCGGCCAGCTCGAGGAACTCGCGTAGCGCCTTCACGAGCAAGAAGGTCGAAAACGAGGTCTCGCCCTGGCCCTTGAGGTTCAGGCAGTCGTTCCAGTCAGCAGAAAGACCCAGGCACAGACCGTGCGGTCCACGCTCGCGCCAAGAGAAATCGATGGCGCTCTTCAAATGCTCGTAGACGGTGCCGCTCCCCACGTCTGCGTAGTCGACGACTTCCTCGAGGAAACCAAAATCGCCCGTTTCCCGCAGGTAGGCCGGGACGGCCACGAGCAGCCACAGGTGGTCGTCGGAAAAGTGCGGCGGCGTGACGTTGTGCAGACCCTGCGTCCAACTGAGAGGCTGGACGTGGTGCATGGCGGCGCCAAACGAGTGCTGCGCACGAAGCAGATCCGTGAGCTTGAGCTTGACCTGGTCGGCAATGGTGTGGAGCACACCCAGCACGTCCTGGCACGAGTCACGGAAACCGAGCCCATCGCGGCCGCCTGCTTCGTTGAACGAAGCCGAGCGTGACCAATTGAAGGTGGTCTGGCACTGCACCTGATTCCAGATGTTGCCCATGCTGTTCACGTGGGGATCGGGCGTCTGGATCTTGAACTTGTCGAGGCGTCCCTGCCAGTACGCGCGCACCTGGGCTATGGCCTCATCGACCGCGCCTTCTTGGGCAAATCGAGCGCGCATGCGCGCGCCAACGAGAGCTGCATCACCGACGCCGGCGATGAAGCTGATCTTCCTCGTCTCGCCGGGCAGGAGCTGAACGCGGCTGTGCAGGGCCCCGCAGGGCGTGCCACCGACGGCCAGGCTGTTGCCGCAGCGTCCGCGCTCGACTGCGACAGGCTCGCCTTCATGGCGGTAGCCGCCCAAAAATACTTCGCGGTCCGTGTCGAACGACTCGATGGGCGCAGTCGACGCAAAGTAGGCCTTTGGCTCTTCGAACGGCCAGAGGCGCAGCGAGTAGTCGATGATGCCGTCTGCCACGTCCATGCGGCACGTGTAGAGAATGTATTGGAAGTTCAGCAGGTCTTGCTGAATGTGCCAGAAGCACCACTCGACGTAGCCGAACAGATCGAGGGTGCGCGCGGTCTTGCCACGATTTTCGAGCGTGAGTTCCCAGACTTCGGCGCTCTCACCCACGGGCACGAAGGCACGCGCGGTTGCGATGATTTCGCGGTATTTGGCCACGAAGCGCGTCACCCCGGGGGAATGCGCGCACTCGTACTCGGCCACGTGCTCACCGGGCCGCACCTTGCCTACGACTTCGCCCGAGGGAGTACGAAAAGGTTTGGCGACCGGTTGCCAACTGACGCTCCAGACGTCGCCGTCCTCGGCGTCGCGCAGGTAGAAATAACGCCCGGGCCGATCCATCGGCACGCTGTTGAAGCGAAAACGCAGCATGCGCCCCGATTTGGGCGAAGCATGAAAGGCGTAGCCACTGGCGTTGTTCGAGACGAGCGCGCAGTAGTCCTCCGTGCCCAGGTAGTTCACCCACGACATCGGCGTGTCAGGCCGTTCGATCCGATATTCCTGGGTTTGGTCGTCGAAAGTTCCGTAGCGCATCGGTCGGTGAGTGTCGGCCGAACAACCGGCCGGTTCCGCTGAATTTGGATCCAAGCAAACTATGGTCGCAGCTTTCATGCAAGCGCTTCCACTCTCCTGCTTGCTGGTTTCGTCGGGCCGCGCGATCCTGGCAGCAGAAGTGCCCCCTTCCACGACCCCCCCGGCGCTTTATCGCGTCCACCTGCTGGACGAGGCCACGGTCGTGGAGCGCGGCGAGCGCGTGCGCGTGTGGTTTGTCCCAGAAGGCGAAACGTGGGTGCGCGCGGCCGACCACACCGAGGCCGAGCTGGACACGGCGTCGTCGGAGCGCGGTGGCGACAGTTGCCCGCCGGGGACGATCTGGCAGCGCTCGGTCGAGCTGCTGTTGCCGGCGGGTACCCCTGTGCTCAGTCGGACCACGACGCCCAAGCTCGAAGTGCTCGAGCCGATGGAGTACCTGCGACGCGGCAAGCTGGGCGCGGGCAGGCACGTGCAAGAGAGCTGGCTCTGCGTGCTGGGGAACTACCGTCTGGGTCGGCTCGAACAAGCGCCAGCAAGCTGGTTGCATCAACTCGAAAAGAGCCGCAACGAAGCTCGCTGAGAGCCAAACGACCGCTTGCGCCGGCGCTGTTTTTCTTCAGCCGAGCCCGGCTCGCGACCACAACTCGGCCCGGCGCCGCTCGGCCTCTTCACGAGCTTCGCGGTAGTGGAGACTCTGGATGAGACTAGCCCGAAAAGCGCCGGATTCTCCCACCATCCGACCAGCCACGATCAGGGCGTGGAGCGCGCCGCTGGTGTCGCCGTAGGCGAGGCGGCGTGGCAAATCGCCGTCGGGAAAAAGCTCCGGAGCATCGGGGTCGAGCACTTGAAAATTTGCAGCAGCGCCCAGCTCGATACTGCCGCGTCGCAGCGCGCGCGAGCGCCCGCTCGGCAGCCCCTCGCCCAAACCCAAACCCAGCAGCTCGGCGCCATCGATGGCGCCGAGCTGCCCCCCCAGCTTGCGCGCGCCTTCGAGTGCCTCGACTTCAAACAGCGTGCCTCCCGTGAGCAGCGCCTCGCGCTCGCGGCCAAAGCTGGTGGCAAGCGAGCCCTGCGCGGCCAGCCAAGGCAGCTCGCGCTGCACCGACAAGGCGTCGTTCGACGCCACGCAATCGGTGCCGACAGCCAGGCGTCCGCCGCTCTTCTGCCATTCGAGAACAGGGCTCAAGAAGCCGAACTGCACTTGCGAAAGCGGGCACGCGGCCAGAGTCCAGTCTGCCTTGGCGAGGGCTTGGATGTCAGCACGCGACAAGAATAGCCCATGGGCCATGACCACCCGGCAGCCCGTAAGCAGTTGGCTCACGCGCGCTACCAAGGCGGCGCTGCCTGAACCCAGTCGCGTCTCTTCGGCCGACTGCGCAAGGTGCATGTGGACGGGCAAGTCGAGCCGATGACTCAGCGCGGCCGCGCGTTCGAAGAGCGAGTCGCTCACCGTGTCCGAAGCGTGAGGGCCCAAGGCCGCGAAGATGCCTGCCTCGGCGAACGCCGGACTGTCGTGAATGCGCTGGGTGGCCTCCAGCTGGGCCTCCCACGCAGAGGCAAAGGGACCGCTGCGGTCCTGGAGCGTCGGCGCCACCACTCCGGTCAGGCCGACTTCCAGCAGCGCACGCGCGACGGCCTCACCGTGGTAGTAATGGTCCCAAACCTCGCCTACGCCTGAAAGCAGGCTCTCGAACGCCCCCAGGCGCGTGAAAGCAAAGACGTCGTCGGAACTGAGATGCCGCTCGACTTGGAAGAACACGTCGCTCACGACGTTTCCGGAACGACTGCGGCGACTGGTGATGCCGCGCAGCGGAGCCATGCCCAAGTGCACGTGGGCGTTGACGAAGCTGGGCAGCAACGGCCGGCGACCAAAGTCCGAGACTTCCACTCGACCCCCCGCTGAATCAGCGTCAATGCGCGCAGCGGCGCGCACCTCCTGGGCATCGGCAAGCTCGGTGATCACCGCGCCGGTCACGCCGATGGCGAGCGCCCGCGGCTCGGCTGTGGCCGAGGTCAGGACGTGGTCGGAGACGATCCAGCGCCTGGGCAAGAGTCCCAGCTCGGCTTCTTTTGGCATCTGCACCATCGTGCCATGAGCGGCCCGCCGTGTATGCTGGCTCCCATGACGCGTTCCGCTGGCCCCGGCCCTGCATTCGTCGACTCCTCCAAAAAGCCTGCGACTCCGCTCCACATCGTGCATGTGGCCGCTTTCGAGAAGTTCAAGGCCAGCCTACCCGCCGCGCAAGCCGCATGGCTCGAGCACAATCGCTTCGCTCCGCGACCCGGCAGCGTCAGCCTCTTTCCGGGAGACATCACTGGCCCGGTCGCGTTGGTGATCGTCGAACACGCCGAACTGCCTTGGGACTACGGCTGGCTGCCGACGCGCCTACCCCGCGGCCTCTACCAAGTCGAAAACGAACCGGGCGCCGCCGTCGCCGACGCCCTCTGTCTGGGTTGGGCGCTCGGTAGCTATCGCTTCGATCGCTACAAAAAAGAGCCAACCCCGCCCTCGACGTTGCTCTGGCCGGCGAACGCGACGCGCGCCGTCGTGCTCGCCTTGAGCGAAGGCTTCTTTCTTGCGCGCGACCTGGTCAACACGCCCGCTTCCGACATGGGCCCGGCCGAGCTCACGCAGGCCGCCAAGCATCTGGCCAAGCAGCACGACGCCAAGTTCAGCGTCATCGTCGGCAAAGAACTGCTCCGCGCCAACTACCCCATGATCCACGCAGTGGGGCGCGCCTCGAGTCGCGAGCCGGCTCTCGTCGATTTCCGCTGGGGCAAATCGAAACATCCCAAGCTCACCCTCGTTGGCAAAGGCGTGTGCTTCGACACCGGCGGGCTCGATCTCAAGCCGCCGCAAGCCATGAAGCTCATGAAGAAGGACATGGGCGGCGCCGCGTTCGTGCTCGCACTCGCCCATGTGATCATGAGTCGCAATTTGCCCGTGCGGCTCCGCGTGCTGATTCCCGCGGTCGAGAACAGCGTGTCCGGAAATGCCATGCGCCCCCTGGACGTGCTGCCCTCGCGCAAGGGTCTCACCGTCGAAGTGGGCGACACCGATGCCGAAGGTCGACTGGTCTTGGCTGACGCCTTGACCGAAGCCGACAGCGAAAAACCTGACTTAATCATCGACGCCGCGACGCTCACCGGCGCGGCTCGCGTCGCCCTCGGCACGGCCGTGCCCGCGATTTTCGCCACGCGCACCGAGAGCTGGCAAGCGCTCGAACGGGCTTCGCTGGCCGTCGACGACCCGCTGTGGCGTTTGCCTTTGCACAAGCCATACAGAAACCGACTCGACAGCGCGATCGCTGATCTGAACAACGTCGGCGGCGACTCGTACGGCGGCGCCATCACCGCGGCGCTCTTCATGCAAGAGTTCACGAGTCCAGGCTCGGACTGGGTTCACATGGACACCATGGGCTACAACCTGGACGCCCGCGCGGGTCGGCCTGTAGGTGGCGAAGCACTCGGTCTGCTCGCTCTCGATCGTTGGCTCTGCGAGCGCTACGGCAGCACAACCGAGACCGCCACAACCGAGACCGGCCCGACCGAGACCCGTCAGCAAGTCCAGACAGCCAAGAAATCGCCGAGGCCAAAAGCCGCAGCAAAGGCCACTCCAACCCCGAAAAACAAGAGCGCCGCGGCGCCCCAAAAGAAGACTCACGAGAAGAAGAGCCCGTAGGACAGAAATGGTGAAAACCATGGCTGATCTCGCCGCCCTCTCCGCCGCCGAAAGCCGTGTGATACAAACGACGGCGATGGTACTTCGCAAAGCTTCTTTTCTGGGTTTGGCTCTCGTCGCACTCCAACTGTTCGGATGCCAGAGTGCTCGCCTCGAGCCCGCCGACGATGCGCAGAAGGTCCCCAACAAGCCCAAAGCCGCCGCCGTCGCGACCGAAGCCGGCGTTCTGATTCAAGCAGAGGCCGACAGCTGGGTCACCGACGATCGCGTGCGCGACGAAGTGACGGCCATGAAGGTGACGCTGGTCAACAAGGGCGGCGACGCAGTCAGCGTCGACTACAACGCCTTTTCGCTCGTGGCCGAGGATGGCACCGTCTTC
>JBBQHO010000146.1:0-9410 GCA_038324055.1 Polyangiales bacterium
TCGACGAGTAGCCCCTGGGGCGTCGCCTTGAGTCTGTCGGGCTCGTTCGAGAATCCAGCCGCGGCTGCCGCGCTCGGCGTCCGCTACCGAGTGGCCGACCATTTCTCGCTGGGTGTCGACGGCGAATACAACCCATGGCTCTCGCCCAGCACCGGCGACGTGCGTCCGGGAGTGGTTTCGGCCTACGCAACGTTCATCTTCCGCATGCCGCTATCCTACGAACGCATTGCGCTGCGTTCGGTGCTTCAGCTCGGCGCCTCGCGTATGATGTTCGATCTCTACGGCGTTCCCGAAGGCAGTATCGGTCCCTACGTGGGCGTCAACCTGCTCGGTATCCAATTCGAAGTCAGCCGCAACTTCTCGGTAACCCTCGATCCGGCCCACGTCGCCATCCCCATTCCGCAAGTCTCGGGTGTGCCCTACGCCAACCCGCAATACCGCATCACGTTGGGCCTGCAGTGGGGTGGCTGAGCCACACCAGCCAATGAGGGTCCGCTAGTCGGGTTGGACGATGACGTGCACCACGACTGGCGCGCCGATCCCCATATTGGGGTTCGTATCGGTGACGACGAAAACGCGAGCGCCGGACGCCGTATCCGTTGTCGTAAATGCACAACTATCGTTGATACCCAAGAAAGGGCTAACGACGTTGATTCCCATGGCGTCGCCGGGAGCTTGCACATAGAGACGCTCGGCGACGCGGTCAATCAGACCCGAGACGTTCAGGATGCCAAGACCACTGATGAGCGCTCCCATCTCGCCGACGCCGCCTTGTCCGGCCAACACCACGACAACGCCGCCATCTTTGGCGAACTGCTGGGCGACTGCGTTCCAACTGTTGCCCGTCGTGTCGAGTTCGCCTGCGGTGGCCGTCGGCTGATCGTAAACGAGCAGAACGTCGTAGTTGGAGCGATTCAGATTGGAGACGACGTTGGCAGCGTTCGTTTCCTCGGTCAGCTGGTAGCTGCGACTGCGGGCGCTGGCGGCAGCAGCAATCGTCGAAAGCGTGGTGTTGCGCAGCGCCGTCGGCGTATCGGCCACGTAGGCGAGGACGCGGGCCGGCGTCTGGTTGGTGAGAAAAACGGCATTGCCGAGCAAAACCCTTTGAGCGGAGCTCGGCGCGTACTGCGCATAGTTCATGCACATTGCGATCATGTGGCCTGGGTTGGCGCCAATGCAGGCGCCCGTGACGCAAATGCCCGAAGCGCAAGCCAGATCACACTGCCCGCAGTGCAGCGCGTCGGTGTCGGTATCCACGCAGACGTCGCTACAATTGGTGAGCAGCGGGGGGACGTCGCAGACCGTCGAGCCACCGGAACCAGCTGCTCCTCCGAGATCCGTTCCGCCACTGCCGGACGAGCCGCCACCCGTTCCGCCGGCCGGGGCGGCGCCGGTGCCCTCGCCCCCTTGCCCAGCCTGTCCCAGGCCGCCGCTGCTGAGTTGACCACCGGTACCTAGACCTCCGCCGCCCGCTGGCGCGCCTCCTCCGCCGCCAGTCCCGTCTCCGCAACCGCCGGCCACGCAGGCGCCGTCGCACAGCTCGTAGCCTTCCGCGCACGTGCCGCCCACGAGTCCGCTGTCTCCACACGCGAGCGGCGCTATGCACAGTGCGGCTACGCCCAGCCCGCTCTTCCACGGTACTGCCCGGTCCCTCATGGCCGCTTCTCCTCTCGCACTTCGATGTTGCGTGTGACGATGAACTCGACTCGGCGATTCATGAACCAATCGTGCTCGGAATTTCCCGCTTTGAGCGGGCGCGTCGAGCCGAAACCCGCCGAACTCACGCGCGCCTCGTCGATGCCCTTCTTGGTCAAGTACGTCTTGACGGCCTCGGCACGCGCAGCGCTCAACCGCTGGTTCAGACCTTCGGGGCCACGTTCGTCAGCGTGCCCTTCGATGTCGACGTGCACGTACTCGGGGTGCTCTCGGAGAAACTGAGCCAGCTTGTCGAGCACAGGGTGGCTGACGCCACGAATGACCGAGCTGTCGCTCCAGAAGTGGATCTTCTGATCGAGCTCGATCTTGTCTCCGACCACCCGTACGTGTTCTTCGTCGGGGCAGCCATCGCCATCCGAAAAGCCGTTGATCGTCTCCGGTTCGTCGGGGCACAAATCGCGAGCGTCTGGGATTTTATCGGCATCGTTGTCCAGATCGGGGCAGCCGTCTTCGTCCTGGTGGCCGTCGCGGTCTTCCAGTTCGAGCGGGCAACGATCGGTCGCGTCCGGCACGCCATCCTGATCGTTGTCGAGTTCCGGGCAGCCGTCTTCATCTTCGTAGCCGTCGCGGTCTTCGGGCCCATCGGGACAGCGGTCGCGCAGATCGACGATGGTATCCTGATCGTTGTCGAGATCCGGGCAACCGTCTTCGTCCTCGAAACCATCGGGATCCTCGGCTTCGAGCGGACAACGATCCATCTCGCCGAGAACGCCGTCACCATCCGCGTCGAGAGGGGGCGTGGCACGCGCACTCAGCGGTGGCGCGAAATCGAATGTCGCATGCAGGCCAACGAGACCGAGCGACGCATCGTCACTGCGAGGTCCACTCTCGGTATCGAAGACGTGCACGTAGCCCGCAGTTGGACCGACCGCGAACGCCTCGGAAAAGAACAAATCGTAGCCGACGAACGCATCGAGTTGGGGAAAGACCGCACCGCCCGTCAGCGAGATGCCGCCCGCTGCGCTGAGCCAGAGCCCAGCTGCGCTTGCCCCACTGCGTTCGCCTTCGAAGGGCCGCAGCCGCACGCCGGCTCCCAACTGCAAGCCGCGCGCACCGTCCAGCGACGCCACCCCCACCGGAGGCGCCCCGTCTCCGGATGACAGGCCGAGCTGCCCCACCTCGAGCTGAAGGCCCCACTTGGGACTCGTGGGACCCCACTCGACGGCGCCGTACACGGCCCCACCCCACGAAAGCTCGCTCGCCTGGTAGCCTGACAGCGCGCGGGCAGCGGCACCCGTGACATGCACACGCACTGATCCAGAGACGTCGCGTTCTGTCGCGTCTTCTGCATGGGCTGTCGCTCCCCACCCTGTGACGAGGAACGCCAGCCGCATTCCGGCTTTGGACCTGAAGGGCATCTGGCCCCCAGCAGAACGGCAGATCCGTAGCTCGAATTAAGTGACTGATTTCGCCGACCCCACTTCTTGGTCCAGGGCGCCGTCACGGGTATTTCAAGCCGGTCGCGGCAAGTCGGGATGCTCGTTGTAGTAAGCCTCCAGGCTCTCCTTGGAGATGCGCAGCGCCACCAGACCGTCACGGTCGATTTTGGCCTGGCACCCCAAGCGCGACGTCATGCGCACGTCGAACGCCTTGTCGAGGATGTCTTCTTCGCCTTCTTCGGCATCAGACAAGAGCTCGGCCCCCTGCTCGACGTAGACGTGACACGTGGAACAAGCGCACACGCCACCACAGGCGTAACCCTCTGGGGCATGCGCACTCTGGGCCGCCTGAAGCAGACTGGTCCCGAGCGGAACCTCGATCTCGATGTTCTGATCGATGAAATGAACTTTGGGCATGAATGAATTCCGTCAGCGTGTGCGCGGCGCGCGATTCTGTTCGTGCTCGGCAACCTGCACATCGACGCCACGGGCCTTCTCGACCGAGCTGGCGACCTTGCCGACCCCGCGGCCAGCCAAGGCTAGCGAAATGGCCTGGTCCATGCGACGCCCGGCCCAAGCGTGGGTCGCATCGTCGAGTGCACCCAGCCGCGCTTGAACGAGCGAGGCCGAGCTGGACAGTTTCGCTTCTCCTGCGGGGCCCCGGCCCAGCACTTCGAGCAAACCCGCGATCGAGCCTTCGACTTGAACCCGTTCGCTGCCGCTGAGCAGGTCACCGTCGTCTGCGAGCGACTTCTGCGTGGCGAGCAGGACCCGCTCCGCCTCGACCCGTGCGTCGGCCAGACGACGCGCCTCCAAATCGACCTCGCCGTTCTCGAGCGCGTCAATCAGCATGTCCTCGATGTCGTCGTCGGTCAGGCCGTAGCTCGGTTTGACTTCGATCGTCTGAACGCTGCCGGTCGTCTGCTCGCGAGCGGTGACGGTCAGCAAGCTGTTCTCGTCAACGTGAAACTCGACCTCGAGCCGAGCTAGACCAGCGGGCAAGGGAGGAATGCCTTTCAAGCTGAAGTGTGCGAGCGATCGGCAGTCCTGGGCCAGCTCACGTTCACCCTGCACGACGTGTAGCTCGAAGCCCGTCTGATTATCGGCGTAGGTCGTGAAAATCGAGCGCGCGCCCGCTGGAATGGTCGTGTTGCGCGGCAAGATCTTGTCGACCCCTCCGCCCATCGTCTCGATGCCGAGCGAGAGTGGCAAGACGTCGAGCAACAGCACGTCTTCGCCTTCGCCGCTGAGCGCGGCCGCTTGCAATGCCGCGCCGTAGGCGACCACCAAATCCGGATCCAGATCGCCAAGCGGTTCGCGCCCGAAAATCTCGCGCACGTGAGCGCGCACCGCGGGCATACGCGTTGAACCTCCGACCAGAATCACCCCGTCAATCTGCTCGACGTTGACATCGGCGTCGCGCAGCGCGCGACGGCAGGCACGCGCTGCGCGAGCGAGCAGAGGCGCCATGAGTTCGGCCAGTTCAGCCCGCCCGACGACAAACGGCGCCTCGCCACCACCGCGCACCGAGATCGCGATCTCGACCTCTTGGGCGTCGGTGAGGGCGTGCTTGACCTGCCGTCCCTGCTCGAGCGCCAGCGCGACGATCTCGGCCGGGACACGAGCGTGCTCGTCGAGCGCGAAGCCCATGACGACGAGGATCTGGGTTGCCAAGAGCCGATCGACGTCGTCGCCGCCAAGCTGACTGTCGCCGCCCGTGCTCTTGACCTGAAAGACACCGTCGTCCAGCGAAAGCACGGTGATGTCGAAGGTGCCGCCTCCCAGATCGTACACCGCAAAAAGACCGCTGGCCTGTTGCTCCAGACCGTACGCCAAGGCGGCAGCAGTGGGCTCGTTGAGCAGACGCAAGACTTGGAGACCCGCCAGACGTCCGGCATCGCGTGTTGCTTGGCGCTGGGCGTCGTCGAAATAGGCCGGAACGGTAATGACGGCTCCACCGACGTGGGTGAGTTGATCGACCGCGCTCTGCTTGAGGCTCTTCAAGATTTCGGCGCTCACCTCGGTCGGGGTGACGACGCGGCCCCCGACGTCGAAACGCACGACCCGCGCCTCGTCGTCATTGTCGGGCGTCGCCAAGACTACCGCCGAAAGCGACTGCGCCGCCGCCTCGGCATGAGCACGACCCAAGTAGCGCTTCGCGCTCGCAATCGTGCGCTGAGGAGCGCGCTCGAGCTGCGCGCGCGCGGCGCGACCGACCAGGACGGACCCGTGATCGCCGTAGTGGACGACGCTGGGCAACAAGGGGCCTCCATCACAAGTCACCAGTGCCACCGGGCGCTCGTCGCGCAGCACCGCCACAATCGAGTGGGTCGTACCCAGATCGATGCCGATGGCGCGCGGAGCCGCTTTGGGGTCGAAGATGTCGAGCAACATGCGGGGTGTTCAGTCCAAATCGTCGAGGACGGCGAAGGCTTCGTCGAAGAAGCGTCGGTAGTAGCGAAGAGCACCCAGGCTGCGAACGATGGCGTCTCGCGCTTCGGTTTGGCCGCCAAGCGCTTGTGCAAACAGCGCTCCCATTTGCGCCATCTCGCGTGCCTGTTCGGCCTCGACCTCAGCGGTCAAACGTAGCAGAGCGGTCTTGTCACGTGCCGCACGCGCCTGTTGCAAGCCTTCCCGTCGCTCCATCATCGACATCAACAGCTCGGGGGGTGCGGCCGGCTCGCGCCCCTCACCGACGGCGGCGCCCAGACGAACCAGTAGGGTTTCGGCGCGACTCACTGGGTCGTCGAGGGCTCGCTTGGCTGCGTTGACGTCCATGGCCTTGGACAGCGCGGCACGCCGTTCACTTGCCGGACGACCGACGAAGCGGTCCGGGTGCAACGCGAGACTGAGCTCTCGATGGCGTGCGCCAAGAGTCTCGAGGTCGACGTCGAAGCGAGGCTGGATATCGAGCGTGTCGAAAGGATCGGCCACGCCGCTCACTTCACGGTAAACGAGTGGCCGCAGCCGCAGCTCGAGGCTTCATTCGGATTCCGGAACTTGAAGCCCTGGAACATCAGAGTCTTCTCGTAGTCCAGAACGCCGCCAGCCAGGTACACGAAGCTCTTCTTGTCGAGCAAGAAGCGCACGCCATCCACTTCATAGGCATAGTCACGGCTCTTGGGCTCGCCGTCTTCGAAGGCGATGACGTAACTGAACCCCGAGCAACCGCCGCCCTTGATGCCCACCCGAACAATGGCCTCGGGCGTCCCGCGCTTCTCCAGCTTTTGTCGCGCGAACAGAGCTGCGCCAGGCGTGAACGCGAAGCCCGTCTTGGGCGTACGCGCGAGCGCATCGGCCCAGGCATCACCCGAAGAAGCGACCTCGGGCGCTGCCGATTTCATGGGCACTACCGATTTCATCGATGCCGTCGATTTCATGGGCGCTGTTGTTTGCGAACTGACGTCGGTCATGGCTACTCGTGCAAAACTAGGGAACTTGGGGCTCTCTCGCCGAACGCTCGCGTTCAGTTTCCGGAGGCGAGGGCGTCGCGCGCCGCCTTCTTCTTGCGATAGTCTTCGATGGCGCTCTTGATAGCGTCCTCGGCCAACACCGAGCAGTGGATCTTCACGGGGGGCAGGCTCAGCTCCTCGGCGATCTGGCTGTTTTGAAGCGTCTCGGCTTCGTCGATGCTCTTGCCCTTGATCCACTCGGTGGCGAGCGAGGACGACGCAATCGCCGAGCCACAACCGAAGGTCTTGAATTTCGCGTCTTCGATCACGCCTTCGTCGCTGACGCGGATCTGGAGGCGCATCACGTCGCCGCACGCGGGCGCGCCGACCAATCCGGTGCCGACGTTCGGGTCTTCCTTGTCGAAAGAGCCGACGTTCCGGGGATTCTCGTAGTGCTCGATGACTTTTTCGCTGTAGGCCATGATTGCTGTTCCTCTTGGGGAGTGAATTCGGGGGTGTCGACTGGGAGTGCGGCGAGACTGGACTGGTTTGAATCAACTCTGGTGCGAATCAACTCTGGTGCGAATCAACTCAGTGCGCGGCCCACTCGATGGATTTCAGGTCGACCCCTTCTTTGAACATTTCGTAAAGCGGCGACATGTCGCGCAAACGCTTGACCTTGCTGGTCACCAAATCGGCGACGAAGTCGATCTCTTCTTCGGTGTTGAAGCGACCAATGCCAAAGCGGATCGACGAGTGAGCGAGCTCCTCGTCGAGGCCCATCGCGCGGAGAACATAGCTGGGTTCGAGGCTCGCACTCGTGCAAGCCGAACCACTGGAAACGGCGACGTCCTTGATTGCCATCATCAAGCCCTCGCCTTCGACGAACGAAAACGACAGGTTGAGGTTGCCGGGAAGTCGATGCTCGGGATGACCATTCAACACGACATGATCGAGCTCGGCCGCGATCTTTCGATGCAGGCGGTCGCGCAAGTTGAGCAGCTTCAGCTTCTCGACCTCGCCCTCCTGAATCAGTATCTCGGCCGCCTTGGCGAAGCCGATGATGCCGGGAACATTCAATGTTCCCGAACGATTGCCGCGCTCATGCCCGCCACCATCCATCAACGCCGACAAGCGCACGCGCGGCTTGCTGCGGCGGACGTACAACGCGCCGACTCCCTTGGGACCGTAGATCTTGTGCGCCGTCAGCGAGGCCAAATCGACGTTCATTTCGCGCACGTCGAACGGTGTCTTGCCGATGCCCTGCACGGCGTCAGTGTGAAAAAGCACGCCCTTTTCACGAGTGATCTTGCCGATCTCGGCGAGGGGCTGCACCGTGCCGACCTCGTTGTTCGCCAGCATCACGCTCACCAAGATCGTCTTGTCGGTGATGGCCGCACGCACCGCTTCGGGATCGACCCGACCGTCGGTACCCACCGGCAAGTAGGTGACCTCGTAGCCTTCCTTCTCGAGGCGCTTGCACGAATCCAAGATGGCCTTGTGCTCAATCACCGTGGTGATGATGTGGTTGCCCTTGGGCTTGTAGTATTCGGCCACGCCCTTGATGGCGAGGTTGTCGCTCTCGGTCGCGCCGGAGGTGAAGACGATCTCCTTGCCCGACTCGGCGCCGATCAAGCGGGCGATGGTTTCACGCGCGTCCTCCACAGCTGCCTCGGCTTCCCAACCGAAGCTGTGTGTACGACTGGCCGCATTGCCGAACGAATCGGTGAAATACGGCAACATGGCAGCGAGGACCCGAGGATCCATCGGGGTCGTGGCGTGATTGTCCATGTAGACGGGCAACTTGAGGCTCATGACGAAAGTTCCGAAAAAAAGGCCTTAGTGGGCGAATGCACCCGCAACCAAGGCGGGGGCTTCGGGTTGATCGATGTGACGCTCGCAACTGGGACAAGCGTGAACGGCCAAAGTGGACTCGCAGGCCGATTGGCAGGCCCCCAGGTAGGTGAGGCTGCTGATCAGTTCGCGCTCCAGCCGATGCAGCTCGGCCAACTTGCTCTGTACTTCACTCAGCTTCTCGACGTAGACGTCGCGCAAGACTGACGCTGCCTCTTTGGCGGTGGCGACACCTTCGTGCCCGCGCAGAACGGATTGAATGTCAGGCAGAGAAAAACCGAGTGCCTGGAGCTTCGAGATCCAGCGCACGCGCTCGACCGCGTCGGCGTTGAAGAGCCGATAGCGACCCTTGGAACGATCCACGGGACGGAGCAGACCCATGTCCTCGTAGAGGTGAATGGCGCGCACGGTCTTACCAGTCAGCTTGGCCAGCTCACCGACCTGCAGGACGGCCGGAAGGCACGCCGCGGTCCCGCCGGTGTGCGCCTCTCCTACCGTGCCCGAAGACACCGAGTTCGGTTCGCTGACGACAGCGAGGCGGCGGGGACTTTTCTGTTCCATGGGACCTGAGACGTGACGCCCTGAGGAGCGGATGGTCGGTCGCCTAACCCTTACGTACGCGTGAGGGTTAGGCCAGGCACTGAGATAACGCCCGATACCCACCCTGTCAAACCGCGGAACGGCTTAAAAGCAGGATACGTGCGGGGCCGCTCGGTCTGTGCCGCAATTCCGCCTTTGACGGAATCGTCGATCCCAAGCCTCGGTCCTTGGGCCTAACGAGCCACGGGGCCTAGCGCCACCCGGCAGCAAGCCGCTGGGCTTGGTCGCAGGTCCAGTCGCTCGGTACCTTCTCGAGTCGGAAGTAGCTGCGGCTGGGGACTGGGCGCGACTCAGGCCCACCGCCGATGAGACGATTGGTGGTCGCCAGAACGCTTTGCTCGACCTTGAAGTCGATGCGACCGGTGAACGCATTGCCGCGTAGCGCTCCGAACAGGCGCGTGGTGCTGCGCTGCACCAAGTAGATGTCGCCGCTGACCAGGCCCGAGACACGCACTGTCACGCCTGGCTT
>JBBQHO010000147.1:0-9379 GCA_038324055.1 Polyangiales bacterium
CGCCCAGCAGTTTGCGACCAATACTCCCGATCCCAATTGGCAGGCTGGCACCTGCACCGTCACCTCGGCAATTCCCGCTGGCGCTTGCGTCAATCAGGCGTGCCCCGCGTCGCTCTTGAACCAAAACATGACCGTGCGCGCTGCGTTGAAGACCGGTGCGAGCGTGACCGAGTGCAGCACGCTGGACAACTGGGGCTACTACGTCCAAGGCCGCACGTGCACTACGTCGGGCGGTTCCGGCACTGTCGTCGAAACCAATACGTACCAGGCGACTTGCCCTGCCAATTCGCACCCCAGTTGGGGCTTGCTGACCTGGAACACAACCACACCTGGCGCATCGAACATCACCTTCGAAGGGCGCGTGGCCACCACATCCGGCGGCCTAGCTAGCGCTACTTACAGCGCACTCAAGACGGTCACCTCCACCCCCACCAACAACCAGGTGTGTTCGATCTCGACCTGTCCGCTCGATCTGACTAGCTCTTTCTGGGGCGCGGGAGGCAAAACCAATCAGCCGGCATTCATGGAACTTCGCATCACCATGAACGGCAGCGGAGCAAGCAACCCCACTCTCAAGGACTGGAACGTCACGTATTCGTGCCGCTACGACCAGTGACGGTCGAGCAGGTTCAGCTCGACAGAACGCGCAAGCGACGCTCAGGGAAGCCTTGCTTTTCGTAGCCTTCGAGCGTGACCTCGTCCTCGGTGGGTAGGTGACGCGGAACTGGGCGCGGGCTCGCGGAAAAGTCCGCGAAATCATCGGGCAGCGGGCCTGGTAGCGTCGGCTGCAAGGTGCGCTCCAGCAGCTGGAAGTTGTGGCTGGCAACCAGCTCGAGCGGGATGCCGCGCTCCGGGCCTTGCTGCTTGAACCAGGAGCGCGCCCGCTCGACATTTTGGATGAGCACGTGGTGCTGTGGATCCGTCTTGGCAGCGGTCATGAAGTGCTCTTGCATGCCCGGAACGTCCCCGCGTTCGTTGGCGATGCAAGCCAAGTAGTTGTAGGCGAGGCCCGGTGCCGGGTAGCCGAGTTCAAGAGCTCGTCGCACGTGATGCTCGGCCAGATCCCATTGCCCCGCGCGGTAGTAGGCGCCGCCCAAGTCGATGTGCGCCGCGTGATAGTCGCCGACCTTGTCCAAGATCGCGCGCGCTGCGGGCACGTCTTCCAGGTAGTGGTTCTGGATGCCCTTGTATTGACGAAACCAGGTGTTCATGGCCTCCGTCGTCGCTTCATCGGCATCGAACGGCGTCTTGAACTCTTGAAAATCAGCCGTGAAAAAGAGCTCGGGATCGAGCCAGCCCGCTTCGACGGCTGCGTCGAAGTCTCGAGTGCCTGGATAGATAGACAAACAGCTGAACACATATTGGTGCGGCTGGGCGACGTCGAGGAAACGGATCGTTTGACGGAACGTCTCCAACGTCTCGCCTCGATTGCCAAGCATCATGAAGAAACGCACTTGGATACCGACGCTCTTGGCCATTTCTGCCGCGACTACGATCTCTTCGGCAGAGATTTTTTTGTCGATGTTCTCGAGCACCTGATTCGACCCCGATTCGACGCCCAGGCTGAGCCGTTGGCAGCCGGCTAGGCGCATTTCGAGCAGCAGTTCTTCGTCGAGCACGTCGACCCGAGTGTCGCAGCTCCAGAAGAACTCCAGGCCGCGCCTGCGGATCTCGCGACAAATCTCCAAGGCGCGCTTCTTGTTGGCCGTGAAGGTGTCGTCCTTCACCTGGATCATCCGCACGGGCAACCTCTCGAGCGCAGCTTCCATGGCGTCGACGACGTAGCCCACTGAATGACCGCGAAAACCTCGTCCCCATGTGGTTTCGGCGCCACAGAACGTGCAAGCCCACGGACAACCGCGTGACGTCATCAGAATGTGCGTCGCAAAATAGGACTGGGGGGGCGTCAGCGCGTCAAGCTTCTTGATCGACGCACGGGAGGGACCGAGCACCGCGCGACCGTTCTCGCGGTAAGCCGTTCCTGCGATTCCGGTCAGAGGCTCTCCGCCGTCGATTCGACGGAGCAGCTCGAGAAAAGTGTCCTCGCTCTCACCCAACGTGACTGTGTCGATGGCCGGGTAGTGGTCGAGCATGCCACGAGCGAAGGGCGTGGCGTGCGGGCCGCCAATGACGACGTGCGCGTTCGGGTGCCTGTCGCGGATGAGTTGAGCGGTGAGCGCAACACCCCGGCGATTGGCCGTCCAGCAGCTCATTCCGAAAACGTCTGCGTCGAGAGACTCGACGACGCGCACGACTTCCGACCAGCGAAACGCCGACAAGTTGAGAACCTTCACCTGGTGACCCTGGCCGATGGCTTCGGAAGCCAGCGTGAACAAGCCATAGGGTGTCTGGAAGAAATCGGTGTCTAGGTCACCGTCGACGAACTCCTCCGGTGGACCATCCATGGCCGGGTACGGAGTCTCATCCGGAGACGCGATCTTCCAAGGGGGTGGATAGAGCAAGGCGATGCGCATGAACCCAATCGTCCGGTAAAGGCACGGACAATCGTCCGTGCCGGGCGCGCGGCGGACGGTTGTCCGACGGTCGAGCCGCGCGATCATAGTCCGAAGTCTACGGAAAGGCGCTGGTTGTGGGCCCGGCGGTGACGTTTCTCGTCTGCTAGCCACTGGCACGAGAGCTGCAAACGAAGCGACGAGACTATGGACGGCCTAAAGAACATCGTGATTAGCTATGACGGATCGTCCCTGAGCGAACTCGCCGTCCGGCGCGCCCTACTGATGACACAAGGCTCCACCTTGGCTCTGATCCACGTCGTCATGGTCGTCGAGGAAAGCGGGAGCGACGACTACCGCCTCCCGAGCGGTGAAATGCTGCCACGCCACGTGGCACTCGAAATGCTACGGCTCTCGCTACGCGCCCAAGTGGTAAGCTGGGGCCTCGACAGTCCCCGCGTGCGCTTGGTCGCGCATATGCGCGTTGGTGCCGTGGCTCGAACTCTGGTCGACGTATCCTATCGATTCCGCGCCGACTTATTGGTCTTGGGCGCTCACGGCGCGTCGCGTGCGGCCGGCTCTGTGGGTTCGGTCGCGCGGGAGGTGCTCGACTGGACGCGGGATCTGCCAGTGCACATCGAGGCCTCGCCGTTCTTGGGCATCAAGCCGCAACGCTTCGACGGACTCGAGTGGGCTTACGTATTCGGACGCAATCCCCTTGGTTCCGACAGCCTCGCAAGCGAAGATCGCCCTCCGTCCTGAATTGTTGGCCCCCACGGGTGTCGCACGCTAGCGATCGAGCCATGATGCTTCGTCGCTTCCACAAATTCGGGCTCTGAGCGAAACTCGGCTGCATGCAGCTCAGGACCGAGATCGAAATTGGCGCACCACCCCAGGTCGTGTGGGACGTACTCGTTGATTTCGCCCGCTACCACGAGTGGAATCCTTTCGTGACCCGAGTCGAGGGCGCGCTGCGCGAAGGCTCGCAACTCGACATCACACTCAGCCTGCCCGAAACCTCGGACCTCGAGATCCGTCCCAGCCTTTTGGTCGTGCGACCGGCCGAAGAACTCCGCTGGCGGGGTACGATGCTGGCTGGCTTCTTGCTCACCGGCGAGCACTTCTTCGAGCTCGAGCCCACCGACCCCGGTGGCACGCGCCTCGTACACGGCGAAGATTTCAGCGGAATTCTGGTGCGCTTCTTGGGCAAGAAGCTGACCGAAACCGTCCGCGGATTCGTCTACATGAACACGGCGCTCAAGCGCCGTGTCGAAGGCCGCTCAGGCTTTCAACCTGCTCAGGCGTGAATCTCGCCGGTACGGATTTCGGCGGACAAGAACAACTCTTCGGCATCTTTGCTCATGCGCAAGGGGGCGTGATCGTTGCCCACGCAAGCGACCAGCACGTGCCCCTGAGCGAGCAAGATCTCGCCGTCGTCAGCGGGCCGCAGCACGCGATAGTCGAATCCGACCTTCACGCGCGACAAGAAGCTGAGCCGCGCCTCGATAGTGAGTAGATCGTCGAGGTACGCCGGCTTCTTGTACTCGACCTCGACGGCGATGACGGGCAGGTGCAGCCCCAGCTTGATCCAAGACGAGTAGTCCAATCCCCGTCGACGCAGGTACTCGATGCGCGCCAGCTCGAAATACTTGATGTAATTCGAATGGTGCACGACTCCCATCATGTCTGTGTCACTGAAGCGGACTCGCACGATGGAACGCGTCACACAGTGGTCAGGGAGATCTTTCGTATGCGGGGCCATTGAAGAAGCGCGTCGTGCCGCTCCGGGCGTGGAGGGCCGGCGACAATAAGGGCAGAGCAACGATGCGAGCAACCCCGAGAACCAGCCTTTTCCCTGCTACCCTTGCTTTTCCGCGGCCCGCCGGTTTGATGGGGCCGAGGTACCCTGGAATCCATCATGCGCGAAAACCCGCTCGCACTTCGATCTGCCGGAATTTTGCTGCACCCGACCTCGTTGCCGGGCCCCCCCGGCCTCGGCGACCTCGGCCCATGCTCGCGCTCTTTCGTCGACTTTCTTCAGAAGGCCGGCCAGACCTTCTGGCAAATGCTGCCGATTCACCCCATCGGCGCTGGCGATTCGCCCTACGACAGCCCGAGCGCATTCGCGGGCGCCACCCACCTCATCAGTCTCGACGACTTGGCGCTCTGGGGCCTCCTTTCGAGCGCCGACCTGCGCGGGCTCTCGGTTGACAAGACGCCCGGTCAAGCGAACTTCGAACGGGCCCGCCACGAACGCCCCGCCCTCCTGAAGAAAGCGTTCGTGGCTTTTGGACTTCAGGCGTCGCGCGAGTTGGCTCACGACTACGAGCGGTTTCTCGGAACGCACAACTCGTGGGTTTGGGATTTTGCTCTCTACAGCGCTCTGAAGAACGAAGCGGATCAGCTGCCGTGGCCCTCGTGGTCGCGTGAGCTGCGTCGGCGCGAACCCGCAGCGCTCGAGGCGGCTCAGCGGCGCCTCGCCGACCAGATTCACTACGAGGTCTTTCTGCAGTTCTGCTTCCACCAACAATGGGACACGCTGCATCACTATGCCCGCGAACGCGGTGTGCAGCTCATGGGCGACATGCCCATGTTCGTCGCTCACGATTCGGTCGACGTCTGGGCGAATCAGCGCCTGTTCTTTCTGGACGAGGAGGGTGCGCGCACGGTGCAGGCCGGTGTACCTCCCGACTACTTCAGCGAAGAGGGTCAGCTTTGGGGCAATCCGCTCTATCGCTGGGAGGCGATGCGGCAAGACGGTTACGGCTGGTGGATCGATCGCCTGCGTCGCGAGTTGAGCAAGTTCGACGCCGTTCGCCTCGACCACTTCATCGCTTTCTCGCGCTACTGGGAGGTCCCCATCGATGCCCAGAGCGCCAAGACCGGGCGCTACGTCGAAGGTCCCGCATACGACTTTTTCGAACGTGCCGGAGCCGCACTTGGTGGCTTGCCGCTGGTTGCGGAAGACTTGGGCATCGTGACGCGCGAGGTCGAGCTGCTGCGCGATCACTTCCGGCTGCCCGGAATGAAAGTCCTGCAGTTCGCTTTCAGTCCGGGGGCCGAGGGCTACTTGCCGCACCGCCATGGTGAGAACAGCGTCGCCTACACTGGAACACACGACAACAACACCAGTCGCGGTTGGTATGAGGCTCTGTTGCGCAAGTCCGCCGAACTGGTGCCGGAGCAGCTCGAGCTGAGCCGCGTGCAAGCGTTTTCCGGCACACTCGCGGCCCACGACCTGAGCTGGAACTTGATCCGCTCGCTCTATGCCTCGACGGCCCGCACCGCGATCGTACCTGTTCAGGACGTGCTCAATCTTGGGGAAGCGTACCGCATGAACGTCCCCGGCGTGGGTCATGGCAACTGGGCGTATCGGGTACTGGAAGATCAGCTGACCGACGAAGTCGCCGAGCGCTTACGCGCGCTCGCGGTCGTGACCGAGCGGCTCCCGACACGCATGTGATTGCGCTGTCCTTTATCGACCTTCGTGGCTTGACCGATATGTCAGATATCGCGTAATGAAACCCAAAGGCCGCCAAGGCGGGCCTTGGAGTTTTTATGACCGATATCGACAAGATCATTCGCGAGCGGGTAGATGGTTTCGTAGCGGAGCTTTCCGAGCTCATTCGTCAGGCCGCCCTCCAACGCCTTTCGGAGGCTCTCGGCACATCGGCTGGCGGTGGCCGCACCAAGCGCGGCGGCGCACCGCAAGTGTCCGTCGAAAAGCGACTGGGCAAGAGGAGCAAGGGACAGAAGCGCGCACCGGCCGAGATGGAGCGACTGCTCAAGGCCATCGTCGCCGCCGTGCAGACTCAACCCGGCATTCGCGCCGACCAGATCGCTCAGTCTCTGGGTCTGGCCACTCGCGACACGAGCCTGCCCATCAAGAAGCTTCTGGCCGACAAGGCGCTGACCAAAAAGGGGCAGAAGCGCGCTACGCAGTACTTCCCTGGACGACGAAGCTGAGCGAGCCCGCATGGCCGCTCCTTTCTTGCTGGCAGCGCTCGACCTCTCGGGCCGCGCTTGTGTGATATTCGGCGGCGGCGAAGAGGCTGAACGACGTGTGCGGGAACTCTCCGAACATGGCGCCCAGCTCACGCTCGTCACACCGGCGCCAAGCCCAGCCCTGGTTGCTGCGGCGCTCTCGAGCAGCACGTTGGTCTTGCATGAACGCGAGCCGGCGCTCACGGATCTGGACGGCGTGTTCTTGGCCGTCCTTGCTGATCGCAACCCTGCCTGGGTGGCCCTACTGGGCCCGGCGGCGCGGGAGCGACAGCTGTTCTTCTGCGCGATAGACCAGCCTGAGTTCAACAGCTTCGCGCACGTCGGCATTGCCCGAGCCGGCGTCCTGCAGCTCGGCGTGAGTACGAGCGGACGCGTGCCTGGCGTGGCCGGAGCTATTCGCAAGCTGTTGCAAACGCTGCTCGACGACAGTCGATTTGCACGCATCGTCGAGCAGGTGCAAGAAGTCCGCGACAGCGCACCTGTCAGCGAGCGCAGCGCGCGTGTACGCGCCCTGGCAGCCAAAATCCGACTCGAGGGGCGCTTGTTTCTCGACGACCAAGATTGAAGCAGCCAGCGGCGTCACTCGAACAGCGGCGCCGACGCCAGCGCGTCACTCGAACAGCGGCGCCGACGACGGCTGCGGTGAGCGATAGGTCGCCAAGATCGCGATTTCGTAGTGGTTCAGCTTGTGCTCGACCTTGTCCCAGTCGGGCGCCGACAACGCCTGCTTGACACACTGTGTAGCGCGTCGAGCTTGCGGCCCTTTCCAGGTGCCGCTCGCTCCCGGGAATACGTGCAGGGTCTTCTGGGTGAAGTCGATCTTGAGTACGAAGTTGAGGGCGCCGCCGTCGCCGGTGCGCGGCGCACAATCGACCGTGTCCGTCACGGCTTTGGCGAGCGCAGCTTCGAGCGACGGCAATTGGTCGCACAGCGCGCCTTCTTGGCCGACACCCGTGGACGAGTTGGAGCAGCGGATGCGGGTGGGTTTCCTCAAAGTCACGCGTCCCTCGCTCTCGGCGTTGGGCGCGGGCGAAGGAACGTGCGGCGAAAAACCCATGGGCGCCTGGGTGACTTTCTGCGCCTCGTCGGGTGTGGGCGCTCGCATCAGATAGAGCGGGATGGCCAAGAGCACCAAGGCCCCCAAGACGGCAAGGACGACCTGCGAACGAATCGGTCGGTCGAGGTGCGCAGACGAGCGGACGCCCAAGCGACGGATGCCGGGCTCGGTCGGTGCCGAGGGAAACGAGGGTCGAGGAGGTCCTGCCATGCACCGCTGGAGAAAGGCCGAGAGAGTTCGTTAGAAATCGAGCAACTGCTCGACCGACTGCTCGGGATCGCCGCGCACCACCGACGCAGCCAGCTCGAGGGTTTCGGGCATCAGGCCCTGGACTTGGGCGACGACTTGCTCGACGACGTGGCGCGCCTCGTCGATTCCGGGACCCATCATGCCGACGGCAAACTTGAGATGACCTGCGCGACCGGCCACCGCCGGCACCATCGCAATCATCATCATTTCGGTCAGCTCGACCACGCGCTGTGCGACCCTGCGCATGGCCAACATCTCCAGGATGGTCGGTCGCTCGTTGCTGCCCCGCGAAGGACCCTTGATGTGGTAGCGGGCGAGCGAGACGGGAGTTCCCGTCCACTTGGCGAAGGACACTTCCTCGGACAACGCCTTGAGCAAGTGCTCGCGGTGCAAGAGCCCGGTGAGACCGTCGTGCCGTGCCAGGTGTTGACGCGCTCGCTCGTGCTGCGGACTTCCAGGTGTGAAGCTGACGAGCTTGAGTCGGCATTCGCCAAGTTGGGTTTCCGCGCCGTGAAGGAGGCTCAGCTTCTTCTTTCGGTCATAGCTGTGCTCGGCATATGTGCCATTCGTGCTTCCCAAGTCTTCGATCACCCAAGTTCCTGCTTGCCACTTGGCGACGGCATGCGCGCCGGAAACCGTGGCTTCGGCCAACACCAGCTCCTGATCCGTGCGGCGGCCAATCGTGATCGACGGCTGATTGAGTGGATAGAGCGTGCCGGGCGCGTCTGTTGCGTTCGTGCAATAGGTGACCAGGAGCGACTGAGCGCCGGGATGAAAGGCCTCGGTGTGCGAACGTCCAAGCGGAGTGCCGGGCGTGATGCGCTCCCGGGGAATTTGCATCTGGCTCGTTGTGAGCTGAACCGGATTGAAGAAGCGCATGCGCTTGGCTTCCGGCCGCATCTCTGGGTCGTCGGAAAGAGAGCGAAACACCTGTTTCACTTCGTCGACACTGAGCGAAGCGGGCACATCGAACATGATCTGCGAGCGCATCGGCTTCAGCCGCGGCTTGTACCCGGGTTCGGGCACGCGACAGGTCCACATCTCCCAGAGCGTCAAACCCAGGGCGTACATGTCGTCCTCGGGGCTCGCCCCACCGGAGCGCAATCGCTCCGGCGCCATGTAGTTCGGCGTGCCGCCGTCGGGAGGTGCCCCAGGTCGACGGGCTCCGAGACGCGCGCGCTCCTGCGCGAAACCGAAGTCCAAGATCATTGCGCGATCTTTGGTCACCATGACGTTGCCCGGCTTCAGATCGCCATGCACCAGACCTTGTTGATGAATGGCCGCGAGGCCTGCCGTCACTTCGCTCGCAATCTTGCGAAACTCGTCCGCGCTGTAGCCACCTTGGGCTTTGCGTCGACGAATATGCGTATGGAGCGTCTGGCCGTTGATGTGCTCCATCACCAAGATCGGCCCCCACGCGCTGGGGGCCAGATCGTGGACACGACAAACGTTGGGGTGGCTCACCGAGCGAGCGAGCAACAACTCCTGGCGGAGCGCCTCGTCGTCGCCCGGCATGCGCGATTCTTCACGCACGACTTTGAGCGCAACCGGCTCTTGTGTGCTGCGGTCATAGGCAAGGAACACCTCGCCCATGCCCCCCTTGCCAAGGCTCTGC
>JBBQHO010000148.1:0-9362 GCA_038324055.1 Polyangiales bacterium
AACCCATCGGTACCAAGAGTGCGTCCGAGCCGGGCTCTGCTCTGCGGTGGATGGCTCACGCGAGCCCGGCCTGCCCGTTACATCGATCACCGCGCAGCACGCCGAGGCGTTCTGCGCATTTGCGGGAGGGCGCTTGCCCACCCCTGAAGAGTGGATCTTTGCAGCAGCTGGCGCCGAGGCGCGACGCTTCCCGTGGGGCGCACACGGCCTCGTTTGCCGACGCGCCGCGTATGGGCTGCGGCGCGGACCTTGTAGCGAAGGTGGCACCACCGCCGACTTGGCAGGCGCTCGACCCGACGGCAAGACGCCGGAGGGTGTTCTCGACCTAGCAGGGAATGTCGCGGAACTGTCGCGCTCGGCACGTGGCGTTGTCGGCGTTCATGGCGGGTCTTTTCGCTCCGAGCAGGCGAGCGAGCTGAAAAGCTGGAGCTCGGGCGCAGTCGCTCGAGCGGCCGACGTCGGCTTTCGCTGCGTTTACGCCGCCCATTGAGCGTGCGAGAACCGAGGCATGACGGAGCCGAGCTTTTTCCGCTTCTGCAGCACCTGCAAAAAGCCGATCGCTTTCGAAGCCGGGTACTACGCCTGCAGTGTCTCGACCTGCAACCGCAAGGCCACAGCGCTCTACTTTTGCAGCGTACCTTGCTGGGATGCTCACGTACCCGACGCTCGTCATCGCGACGCCTGGGCCGAAGAAGAAAAAGCGCCGACGCGCGAGGCCTTTCTGGCCGACCGGGTGAGTGCGGATTCGACGATCGCACGACGTGTCGTCGGCGTGAGTCGCGAGACCGCAGCACCGGCAGTCGAGAGGGACGATGCCGAGCTGCCCCAAGACGTCTTGGTCGTGGTGTCCAAGCTCAAGGCCTATGTCAAAGCACGCTCCACGCTGAACACATCCGATGGTGTCACCGACGTGCTGTCCGAGCACCTGCGCAGCTTGTGCACAGCCGCCATTCGGAGCGCCGCTCAGAACTCGCGAAAGACCGTGCTGGCTAGGGATTTCGAGGCTGTTCTGCGAGGGACGACGGCTTCCGAGTGAGCGCATGGCGACGCTGAAATTCGAGTGCGTGCGGCACCAGGGGACCGCGGGCTCCTACCGGCAGATGCTGCCATGGCTCCTGACCATCGCCTTCCTAGCCGCCTTCGGCGCGCTGGCGGGCGAGCGTGTCTTGGCGCTGCCTTACGGTGGCGTCGTGCTTGGCATCGTCGAGGGTGGCGCGATTTTGACAGGTTTGTTTTTGACGTTCGTCCGCGCCCAGAAGCCGCCGGCCGTCTTCTACCTGCGCGTCGACGGCGGCCAGGTAACTCTCTCGGATGCTACGGGGGCCCCCTTGTGGAACGGCTCGGGCCGCAACTTTTCGCGCCAGTGCTACGTGATGCGCAGCAAGTACGGCAGCTACCGGTTCCCCGTGGCATCTCTGGGGAGCGCGCCCCACCTGCTGCGTGTAGGCGTTTGGGACCCCAGCGATCATTTGGCGTTCGCCGGGGCGGCGGAGGGCCCGGCTCCGCAATATCTCTTGGGCGCGCCTGATTGGCCTAAGTTCGTGGCAGCGCTCGATGCGCGATCCTGACCCGCTTCGGGCGCGCCGGACGTTGCTGCTAGGCTCAGGGCGTGACCATCGCGCTCTTGTCCATCGGTACCGAGCTCACCCGCGGTGAGCTCGTCAACAGCAACGCCAGCTGGCTTGCCGATCAGCTCGTGACGTTGGGTCACGAGGTGACCGAGATTGTCACCATCGACGACGACGACGATCGCATCGTCCAGACGCTGCTGCGATTGGCTGCTACCCACACCGCCGTGATCTCGACCGGCGGTCTGGGTCCGACGACGGACGATCGCACCACTGCCTGCGCCGCCCACGCGCTCGGTGTCGAACTGGTGCGCGACGCGCGTTCGCTCGCTCGCATCGAAGGCCTATTCGCCGCTCGTAACATCCCCATGCAGCCCTCGAACGCGAAACAAGCCGACTTTCCAGCAGGCGCTCTGGTGCTCGACAACGACCTGGGGACGGCTCCCGGCTTTGCCATCGAGTTTTCCAGCTGCCGCGCCTTCTTTACGCCGGGCGTGCCCAGCGAAATGCGCGCGATGTTCGAACGTCGCATCGCAGCGCTCTTGCCGGCGCCAGAAGCTTCCGTTGCCGTTCGCAAGCTCCGCACCTACGGAATGCCCGAAAGCAAGGTGAACGATCTTTTGGCTGGCATCGAAGAAGAGCACGCCGTCACCATCGGCTACCGCGCCTCCCAGTCGGAAATCGAAGTCAAAGTGTTGGCGCGACGACGCAGCGAGGAAACGGCCGAGGCCGCAGACGAACGAGCCGAGCAAGTGAAGAACCTGGTGCGCGCTCGGCTGGGCGAAGTCGTCTACGGCGAAGGCAGCACGAGCCTGCCTGCGGTCTTGGGTCAGCTGCTGCTACAGAAGCGCTTGAGCTTGGCCCTGGCCGAGTCGTGCACGGGCGGGTTGGTCAGCGAACTCGTGACCCAAGTGCCAGGAGCGAGCTCTTACTATCAAGGAGGAGTCTGCTCCTATTCGAACGGCTCGAAAGTGGCGCTGCTGGGGGTGCCCGCAGCGCTGCTCGAGGAACATGGCGCCGTCAGCGAGCCGGTCGCCGTAGCCATGGCGCGGGGAGCGCAGCGGGCATTCGGTGCGGACGTGGCCTTGGCCGTGACTGGCATTGCGGGTCCGTCGGGTAGCACGAGCGAAAAGCCTATCGGCCTTGTTCATTGGGCTGTCGCGTTTGGCGACTCGCTCGTTCACGAAAGCCGAATCTTCACCGGCGACCGCTCCCAGATTCAACGGCGCGCGGCGCTGTCCGGCTTGTGGTCGGTGCGTCGCGCTCTGCTCGGTTGAGGCGCATGAATCGCTCGCGTCGCTGTTCACTTGACTGAGCACGACATTGGGGACGGCTTCGACGGGAGCGCTAGTGGAATCACCACAGCACGTCCGGACTGAGACGCAAGAAGAACTCCTGCGCCTGGCCGCCATCGTTGTCGTTGACCACCCAAAGCGACCCGCCCCCCAGCGCCATGCCCTCCAGCTTCTCTTGATCGAAACGGAAGGGATGATCGAGAAGATCGACGGCGAGCTCCTTGTCCAGCGGATTTGCGGCAGAATTGAGCGTGCCGGTCGACAACGAGAAGGTACGCAGCGTCTTGTTGAGGGCCGTACCGGCCCAGCCCTGATCACGCTCGATGACCGCGAATTTGTCGCCGCCCACGTGAAGCAACTCGCTCAAGAAGGTGTTGCCACTCGCTCCGCCCACGTCGGCATCGAGCGTATAGTAGTAGAAGTTCCAAGTCTCGGAATCGACGTCGTACTCGCCGATGCGTGTGTTCATGCCCTCGTCCGTCAGCGGACGCTGAAACGCGACGTACACCTTGAGACCGCCATCGGCGTCGGCATCACTGTCGACGACCGAGACACCCTCGAAGCCGTTGGAAGTCATCTTCGTCCAATCGAAGGCGTTCGTGTCGGCGCCACAGGGTAGGTCGACGATGCCATTGGCGCCGTATGCCGGATCGAGGCGACCGTTGGCGGCGAAAAACAGCACGCGATTGCTGTTGGCGGCCCCGGTGCAAGTCGTACCCCCTCCGCCGTTGGCCGTGGCGCCTTCCGTAGCCAGGATGTAGCCACCTTCAGGATTCACGACCAAGCCTTCGGGATCGATGCCGCTGAGCTGCGCGCCGGTGTGATCCTTGAGCAAGAGTTCGTTCACGACGTCGACGCGACGACCGCCATGGTCGACGGCGAACGACCAGATGCGTGGTTGCGCAAAAGCGTTGTCGGGCGTGCCCAGCAAGAAGCCGGTGCTGGGCTCGTAGGCCAATGCGCTCAGCGCGCCGAAGGGCGTGCCGCTGGTGCGCGCCTGGTAGACTGCATCACCGTGACCAGTTTCGGCTAGATCGCTCACTGCTTCATACAGCCAAATGCCGCCGCCCTTGAGGGCGCCGTCGCCTTCACCAGACACGACCAATAGGTTCCGCGATGTCACCGCCAGTGCACTCTCCGGACGGTTGGGGGCACCCAAGACCTGCAGGATCGCGGGACCGCTCGGCGACGTCACGTCAACGACGAATACGCTGGAATTGCGCTCACCCGTGACGAAAGCGAATGCCTTTCCGCCATAGACACCCGCAGCGCAACCCTCGGGCTCGACGCCTTTGGCCGTCGAGCGCGCGTCCGGATAGGCGCCCGTGCGATAGGCCGCCCATTCCAGAGCGTCGCCACTGTCGAAGCTGCGCTCGCCCGCCAAGTCGAAAATGCTGAAGCCACGCCCGCCGGGACGGAAGCCCTGCTGAAACGTGGCCGTGTCGCCTTCGTTGGCAGTGATGAAGTGGTTGCCGTCGGGCAACAGGCACACGCCGTCGGGCTGGAGCTGGCCTTCGAACGTCGGATCGGTGAAGTTCCAGACTCCGTTGTTCGCGAGGTCAGCGCGCGCGTGCTTGGACGTCCCCAGGTCGATGTAACGAAGGATGGCATTCGTTTCGAGGTCGACGACTGCGACTAGGTTGTTCTCTTGCAGCGACACAATCGCTGTTTTGCCGTCTTTGGTGATGTCGACGTACTCGGGCTGCGGATCGGTCTGCTGATTGCCGACGCTCGGAGTAAGAGCAATCGTGGCCACCGTCGAGGCCGAGGGCGTCGTGTAGTTCAGGGTAACGACCTGAATGGTGCCGGGCCGCGCTTGGGCGACGCCGTTGCCACCTTCGGCTTCTTCGTCCTCGATGGCGATCACCGCCTTCGTACCGTCGGGAGTGAGAGCGATACTGTCAGGACCTACGCCAACGGCGACCTGGCCGACAATGAGGCGCGTGTTCGCATCGAGCACGACCAGTGCACCCGGATCGGCGTTGGCCACTGGGTTGCCCGTGTCTTTGACGATCACGACCACGTGCTGGCCGTTGGGCGCGAACGCCACCGAGGTCGGCTCACCGTCGTTGCCCGCAACCACCCCACCGACGTTCGTGGGTGTGCCCAGCAGCACCGGCTGCGAAGGATCCGTAATGTCGACGAAGCCGACAGTTTGTGCCGAGCTGCTGGTGAAGGCAAGCGTTTTGCCGTCGGGCGAAACCGAGACGATTTCGGCGATGGGCCCGCCTGGCGCCGTGAACTTCGAGACCAGTTTGAACCCCGCCACACTGCCCGCAGTGGACGCGCCGTTGCAGACGTAGCTTGTGGCAGCCACTTCGCCGCTGTCGAGGACGCCGTCGGCGTCCGCGTCGATGCCCGTTTGCACGCGCTGCCCCCCAGATAGGCAGTTGTCGCCCGGTCGCTCAGACGTCACCGTGAGCAGCACGCTCGAGCCGTCTTCGCCCGGCTCGCCCGGTTCTCCTTCGGCGCCCGGTTCTCCTTCGCCACCCGGTTCTCCTTCGGCGCCTGGTTCCCCGTCGTTGCCCGGCTTACCGTCTTTGCCGGGTCGAACTTCGCCACTCGCCGTCGTGCAGACGTAAACGGTGCTGGAGCCTTCGGAGGCTTCGAGCTTGCCGTTCTGGTTCTGGTCACGCCCAGCCGTGAGTCGCGTCCCGCCGAGCTCACAGTTGTCGCCCGCAGGTTCGGTCTCCGAAGCCAGGAGAGCGAGTCCGTCGCTGCCGTCGCCGACTCCGGGGTCGCTGTCCGAGCAGCCCGTTGCCAGTGCCGCCAATCCAAAACCGAGCACTCCAATACGCCTCATCATCTGCACTTCTCCGGGCAACCGCCGGCACGGACATCCCGGCTGGCGAGCCGCGAAGTAGCACTATCGAGTGGGCGCCAGCGTGAAACGTATCGGAAGATTCGATGACGACGAACGCAGGCGTGTGACGGTTTCCTCACTGTCGGGCGGCGCCGACAAGCGGGTCTCGACTGAGTCGGCTGTGGGTCGAGTGACGGCTCGACCCGAGGCCCGGCGTCGACGAACGCTCATCAGCTCGGTGGGCGACGTGTGCGGTCGTAGCTTTCGATCGAGCGCTCGAACAACTCGCCGAGGTCGTCGGACACGCCGGTCGTGACGTCGATCTCGATTTCGTGCAGGAAAGAAGTGAACGCAAAGTAAGAAAGCATGCCGTCCCACTGCTCGACCCAACCAGGTAGAAAGGCTGGTGCACCGATGACGCCCTGTTGCCGCAGCCACAACAGCGCGGGCAGATCGTTCTGATGCACGCGCCCGCTGACCAAGAGTTCGCCAAGCAAGGGCGAGCGATAGCGCAGCGCTCGCCGCAGCAGGCCATAAATGTCGACCAAACCAGCCAAATAGCAGGCATCTTTGGTGAACGGCGCGCCCCCGCTCACGACTCCGCCGCGACAGATGCGCGCGGCGTCCAGGTACGCATCCCGTGGGCTGGCGCCGCGGTCGGTCAGGTAGCGATGCAGGTCGACGAAGCTCGCGCCGTCTTCCGCCAAACCGACCAAACGCACGCGCTCCGCTATACGACTGAGTCGAGGCGACGACATCGACCGCCCGTACAGCTCCGAGAAGACGGCCAAGCCTTCTTGAGTGCGCGTCGTGCGCGGACCACCCGCCTTGAGCAATGGATACCGCGACTGCAGGCCACCGTTCTGCGCAGTCAGCGCGTGCGTCTCGATCTCGTGCAGCCACAGGCCTTCGGCTTCCGCTCGACCAAAGCTCGCGCCTTCACGCACGCGCAGGCGCGTCGCGCCGCAGATCACCTTGGCATTCAGACTGGGATCGCGAACGATGGCAATTTCGAGGCGCGGCGTCCGAGCCGCCAGTTTGGACTCTAAAAATGCCACGAACTGGTCGGTGTCGAGCGCGTCGCTTTCGACGAACCTGGACTCCCTCCCCAGCCGCTCGACGACGTGCTCGGCCAAGTCGAGGTTGGTCGTGTTGCGGTCGAAGGCGGTCGTGCGAGCACCGCCGTAGAGCTCCAGTGACAGCGCGTAGAAGTCCTTGGTCCCGACGGCCAGCACCATGCGATAGGCGTCGATGAAGCTCTGAACCTGGGAGCGAAGCCATTCGACCAAGACATGTTCGGCGTGAAGCGAAACGAGCAGCGCGGACAACTCGGCGATGGCGCGCTGCGCCTCGTCGCGATCGACGTCGTATTCGACCTGGGGTAGCTGGTCACAACCGCTCTGCAGAAAGCTCTCCTCGGTTCGCCGGGACCAGCCAATGGTGTCGAGAAGCCGCATCCTGCCCGCCCACGGGCCCAGCACGTCACTCACGCGCTCGAGGTAGCGGTCGCGCAGCTCCGGGCGCATGTCGTCAACCAGATGGGCCGTGCGACGTGCGTAGGCCTGTTCGACACTGGGCATCTGTCCGACACTGGCAAAGACGCGCTGCACCCGATCGAAACCCGCCAAATCCCCGCGGCGCATGCGCAGCGCGCGCGCCAGCACGACCACGAGCAAGTCCGTGAGGGTCGCCGCCGACCCGATGGCGAACGCTCCGGGCATGGGTGCGTGCTCAGCGAGCAGCACTTCGAGTTGCCCAAGGGTCGCTCGGAGCAATTGCTCGTCGGCGGCTTCGCGGGCTTGTTCTTCGAGAGACAGGCCGGGGCGATCGGTTGGGGCGACCGGGCGCCTCGGTAGTTCGAGCGCCTCACGACTCACGTCGAGCGAGTAGCGCACGAAGGCGCGCTCGGCGGGTGCCTCGGGAAACAACGACAAGCGCCGGTAGCGGTCTTCGAGGTATTCGACGATCGCGAACAAACCGAGTGAGCGCGCCTCACCGTCGTCGAGTTGCAGCGGACTCCGGCCGTCGAGTCCGGCATCGACCACCCCGTTCTTCCAAGCCAGCGACTTGAGCGCCAACACCAAGCGCACGAGCGCCGCTCCCAGACTGTCACCCGACTCGGTGAAGACGATGCTGGTGCTGGTTGGGGCCGCCATGACGAGTCGAGACCATGCCGGCCACGCCCGAGCCAGCGCCGACCCTGCAGCGTAGCTCAGGAGGGACGGGCAGCGCGCTTGGCGATTCGCGCCGCTCGGTTCTCAGGCTTGGGCCGGCTTGCGGTTGAACACCGGCGTAGGACCCTCGGCTATCGGTAGAGCCGAAAACCCGATCTTGCCGTCGAACGCGTCCACCCGCACCGTCGACCCGGCCGAGTACTGGCCCTGAAGCACGCTCTCGGCCAAGGGGTTTTCGATCAAGCGCTGGATGGCCCGCTTGAGCGGACGGGCTCCGAACTGCGGATCGAAACCCGCTGCCGCAATGGCGTCCTTGGCAGCAATCGTGACCTCGAAACCGAGCTGCCGTGCCGCCAAGCGCTTCTGGAGGCGCACGAGTTGCACGTCCACGATGTCGCGGATCTGCTCGCGGCCCAGCCGCCTGAAGACAACGGTTTCGTCGAGTCGGTTGATGAACTCGGGCCGAAAGTGACCGCGCAGAGCCTGCATCGCAGCCTCGTCGAGGCGACGCTGCTTCTCTTCGTCCGTGATGTCGTGCCGCTCCTCAACCGCAGCCAAGTCGGCTGAGCCCAGGTTCGAGGTAAGAATGACGACGACGTTCTTGAAGCTCACCGTTCGACCCTGACCGTCAGTGAGACGACCGTCGTCGAGGAGTTGCAGCAGCGTGTTGAATACGTCCGGATGCGCCTTCTCGACCTCGTCAAAAAGCACCACTGAAAACGGGCGGCGACGCACCGGTTCGGTCAACTGGCCGCCTTCGTCGTAGCCGACGTACCCAGGAGGAGCGCCGATCAGGCGCGAAACCGAATGCTTTTCCATGTACTCGCTCATGTCGATGCGAATCATGGCGCGCTCGTCATCGAACAAGAATTCGGCCAAAGCTCGCGCGGTCTCGGTTTTGCCGACACCCGTCGGACCCAAAAACAAGAACGAGCCGATGGGACGGTTCTCGTCACCCAAGCCAGCGCGCGAACGTCTCACGGCATGCGCAACCGCGGTCAGAGCGTCGTCCTGACCGATGACGCGCTGCTTCAAGCTGCTCTCGATTGAGAGCAACCGGTCCTTTTCACTCTGGAGCATCTTGCTGACGGGCACGCCCGTCCACTTGCTGACGATCGCTGCCACGTCTTCGTCGGTGACTTCTTCTTTCAGGAACGAGCCCTTTTCGTGCAAGCGCGCGATTTCGAGCCGCGCCTCTTCCAGCTTGCGCTCGTGCTCGGGAATGGCGCCGTATTGGATCTCGGCAGCTCGCGCCAAATCGCCCCGTCTTTGGGCCAATTCTTGCTGAGTGCGCAGGTCTTCGACCGCTCGCTTCTGCTCCTGGAGCGAGCCGATGATCTCTTTCTCTTTCATCCACTGCGCCTTCTTGGCGTCACGGTCACCCGACAGCAAAGCGATGGCTTCCTTGAGTTCGACCAAACGAGCCTCGCTCTGTTTGGTCTTCTCGCGCTTCATGGCCTGCTCCTCCACTTGAAGCTGCATCAGCTTCCGCTCGATTTGATCGATGTCGAACGGCATCGAA
>JBBQHO010000149.1:0-9359 GCA_038324055.1 Polyangiales bacterium
CGTTCCGACGCCGGTGAACACGAGTTCGCGCACGTAGCCACCGAGCTCGCCTGCGAGTTCACTCGAGGAGGAGTCGAGCACGACCCGGCCGTCGGCGCGGAGTTCGAGGGAGACCAAGCGCACGAAGTCGAGCGCATCGAAACAGAGCGTGGTGCAGCTCGGAAGTTCGACGCGCACCGTTTCGCCGTCGGCACTGGCCGCTCGAGGCAAAACACCCAGCAAGCACGCCAAAGCGAACGCGCCCATGCCGGGCTTCATGGAGTTTGCGGCACCAAGCGTGCGATTGTCAGTTGATGCCGACCTTCGGGGAAGCGAGCCCGGTAGTCCGCGGCCCGTTCGGCTGCGCGGTCCATTTGGCCCAGACTGGCATGCAACTCGATCAAGCGGAGCAACGTGTCTTCCCAGAGCGAGCGCGGGGGCCGTTGTCCCAGCACCCACTCGAAGGTCTCGAGCGCGACCATCTGCTTGCCGCGGCGTAGCTGCACGACGCCGAGACCATAGCCGGCCAAACTGCTGCGAGCATCCGTGGGATATTCTGCGACGATGCGGGCCAGCGCTCCTTCGGCCTCCGGCCAAGCGCCGCGAGCGCGCGCCCGGTCCGCTTCGTCGAGCAAATCGGTCACGCTTCGGACGTGCGCGGCCACAGGCGCCTTGGGGCTGGGATCCAGGGCTTTTCGGATCGCCTGCGGCGGCTCGAGAGGTAGGGTCGGGGCGCCGAGCGACGGCCGATTTTCGATCACAGGGTGCGTCGGTGAAAGCACGTCGAGCGATTGGCCCGCTGCAAGCCGCATCACTCCCTCGGGCAGCTGAGCAGACCGCACCACCACGACGCCTTCGCTCACGCCGACGCTGATTCCATTTGGCCTTCGCTCCACGAAGAAGCGCGTGCCGACGACCTCGACGCGTGCCCATTTGCCTTCCACGACCCAGCGCCGCGGGCCTCCTGGCACCACGTGAACGTCGAGTCGCCCGCGCTCGAGCAGAACCGAGAACTCTTGCGGCGTCGAAGAGAGGGCCACGACGCGTCCCGAGGCGCCGATCGACAGCGAGGAGCCGTCGGCGAAATGCTGCGTGGCGACTGTGCCGTGCGCCGACAGGTCGCGAAATTCCTGACCGTCCCGGGTCAGCAACGAGGCGGGCACGCCTTGACTCTGGAATACGAAGACAGCCGCTGCGACGACAACCGTCGTGGCAAGGCCCCAGCCCAAGCCGAATTTCCAAGCACGCCCAGGGTCTTGCCGTGTGCGAGCCAAAACACGGGCGCGCATGCGCTGCAGAGCGGGCCGTGCGGGGCTCGACTCCAGGAGGCGGGCGAGGGGAGCCTGAAGCGGTGGTCGGTCGGAGTTCACGATTCGTCCTCCGGCAGTTCTACTGCGACGGCCTTGCGGACGGCCGCTTGGGCCGCAGCGATACGGCGTTTGGCCGTGGCAAGAGAGCAGCCTGTCTGGTCGGCGACTTCGCCCAGAGAACACCCTTCGACTGCGCGCAAGATCCAGGCAATGCGTAGCTCCGTAGCTAGGCCCCCAAGCACGGCGTCGACGCGCGCAAGTTGGAGTTGCGTCTCTGCGTCCACTCCGTTTGCCAAGGCCTGGAGAGAAGCGTCGCTTTCGCCCCAGGCCATGCCCAGACGCTCCAGCAGCCTTCGCTTTCGAAAGCGGCGGTGGACTTGGCGCACGGCGATCTGCAGCAGCCAAGCGCCAAAGCGCTCGGGGTCTCGCAATGTACCCAGATCGCCAAACGCAATGAGGAAAGCGTCTTGCGTCACGTCTTCGGCTTCCGCCGAACGCCCGAGCAAGCGAGTGACGCGCAAGAGCGTGCGCTCCGCGTGTCTGTCGTAGAGTGTGCCAAGAGCAGCCCGGTCCCCGGCTACAGCGCACTCGACCAAGCTAGCATCGCTGGGACCTTGACGGGCCGGTACGACGAGCTCGACCAGCGTGCTGGTCGGCCGAGCAGCCGCAGGAGCGGGCAAGACGACGGCGAAGGCAAGGGGCCAAGACATAGTTGCGATCCAAGAGCGATCCAGAGGACCATGAGGACCGGTAAACGGCTCAAAGAAAAGGCACTTCTACTTCTTTCAAGGACATTGAGCCAAAGTCGGGGGCAGGCGGCTCAGGAACACATGAACACGAGAACCGTTTCCGCCAGCGGGACCTGCCTTGCGGTCTTCTTTCTTTTGGGTTGCTCAGGCGAAACTGAGCTGTTCGAGGCGACGGGGGAGGAGCTTGCGTCGCAGGGTCTCGGTCCGTGCTCCATCGTGCCGGCTCCGCTGCCGGGCGAGGTCGCCATCGAAGATTCGGCAAGCTGCGGCGAAGGTGTCTGTCTGAGCTACCAGGGACAGGTCGAATGTTCTTGCCGCTGCGATGGCCGAACCGAATACGGGCCATTTTGCGCGTGTCTCCCTGGCTTCGTGTGTCAGGCCGACGTCATTCCCGACTTCGGCCTCAGCCCGCCGTCGAAAGATCCAGCGGGCAGCTACTGTGTTCGCCCCCGCGAATGAGCGCGCAGTCCGCGTGTGCAGAAATGTGCAGCTCTAAGCTCGGCTGCCCCGCGGCCGTTCTGGCTTTTGTGCTCAAAAGATGGCTCGTTCTAGGGATGTGCGTCACGGCCTGTCTGCCCCGGCCCGTGGCGGACGACGGTGAACTCGCGCAGGACGGCATTTGGCAGCGCGAGATCATCTACCCCAGTGCCGAGGAAGGGCAGAGCTACATCTGCTCGCCTGCTCTGGATGACCAGGGCAGAGGTTGCATCGTCATCGAGGCGCTGCCTCTGCTGCTTGGTTGCGATCGTCCGGGGTACGCGCAGGCGACGGACGAGATGATCTCGGCGGTCCGAGAGGCGTTGATCGCGGCGGAGCGCAGCGTAGACGAGTATCGCAACTACTGCGCGATCGTGCCGCTCGGTGGCGCGGCGGCGGCTGCTTGCGTCGCGGGCGAAGCGACCACAGAGCGTGGCTACTGCATCCGCGACAACCGGGCGGGCTGTGACGTCACTTACGCCCAAGCGCTCGAGTTCACGACCAGTCGAGATTTTCCGCTCCCAGCCCAGGGCGCGTTCGTACTCGCTCGCTGTCCAGCAAGCGGCCAATGAGGGGAAAGACGAAAGCCTCCGAGGCAAAACGCGACAGCCCGTGCAGATGCTCGCATTCTGCTGTGGACCCGCGGCCGCTGGCGCGAGCAGATTCGATACGCTCTATCGACCCATTGCGGCGGCTGCAGAACACGCTCACCCTCCTCTCATGGCACGCTACTCTCGATTCGCGCCACTGCTCCTGGCGCTTCTGGCGGGTGCGGGCTCAACCGTGGCGATTCCCTCGGCAGCTGACGACGCACCTGCCGCGCTGGGCAAAGTCGACATCGGACCCCTACTCTCGAGGTTGGGCGGCTATGCGCTGCGCTTCGAGCAAATGGAGAAGCGCGGCTCGTTCCTGCTCAAAGGTCGCATGGACGAGCTCGACACGAGCGGCGGAATCGACGGCACCAAAGAGCTGGTCCTGCGCGTCACCGCAACCCCAGGCGAGCGCGTCACGGAGATCCTCAAATACATCGAAGATGGCGAGGACAAGACGGGTGAGGCGCGCGACAAGCAAGCGAGGGCCAAGTCCGAAAAGACGAACGGCAAGAAGAAGTTTCGTTTGCCTTTTCATCCCCTCGAGCAGGAGCGCTACGCCTTCACACTGGTTGAAAGGGATGCCAAATCCAAGGGACGCGTGCGCGTCGCATTCAGACCCTTCGAGCGCTCTGAGACGGCGTTTGCCGGCTCAGCCTGGGTCGAAGAAGCGAGCGGCGAGGTGCTGACGTTGGGCTTCTCGCCGACGAAGACGCCATTGTTCATCGATCACGTCGACATCAAGATGCTTTTCGACAACGTGACGTCTCTCGGTCGCGCGCCCTCGAGTGTCTGGTTCGAGGCTCGAGGCGGCCTCCTGATCATCAAGAAGCACTACCTGGGTACCGTGACGCTCACCGACGCGAAAATCGCGTTCTGAACGCCCGTTTCCAGGCCGTCGCCCTCAAGGCCTGCTGCCGGAGTCGTAGCCGATTTCGAGCATCAGCATGAACTGGCTCACGGAATCGACGCGTCGTTCGTCGTAATAGAGCACGTCGTCCACGACCACCGCGCCTTGCGCGTAGGGGGCAGTCATGCCGCCGCCGCGCATGTAGACGCCCGAGAGGCCGACTAAAACGCCACTGTCTGCAACGTAGCGCACGCCTGTGCCCAGGCCGTACGAACCCGTCACAGCTGTGCCCAACGAGTCATCCGCACTCGACGAAGAACGTGACGAGCCGCCAACGCTGACGTCGAGCATCCACAGGCCGGCTAGCAGGTCGAGGTGTGGTCGCACTTTCCACTCGGGCTCGAGGCGCAGCACGCCGTGCAGCCAAAAGCCCGTGCGACTCAGGCGGTAGTTGTCGACGTCGCCGCGGTACATGAACGTGCGCGACACGCCACCAAAGCTGTCGAACCCGGTCTGCACGCCAACGAGCAGCGGCCAATGGTGCGGCCCAGCGAGCAGCGTGACGTCCAGCCCGCCGCCCAGGCGTTCCGTCGTCAGATTCTTGAAATCGTCCCCCGCGATGGTCAAGTGACCACCGAGCGCGAGCGAGTAGCGAAACCACTCCGATCGCGCAAAACCGCTCGTGGTCGAAGAACTCGGCGCACTGGACGAACTCGAGCGCGGCGCCCTCGAGCTCGGCCCCGCGTGATGCGTCGAGTCGTTACGGTGCGGCTCGTAGACGGGAGGCGGACCGTCGGGGTCGAGACGCGTTTTGCCCTCGCGAGGATCACGCGCCGGGGCGGGTTTGCTGGCAGGCGGCTTGTCTGCGGGCGGCTTTTTCGTTGGCGGATCGCGTACTACCTGGCTCTGCGCTTGCGCCTCCGCCGCCCAAGCCAAAGTGGCAAAGGCCAATGGCGCGAGCGCTAGCCAACGGTTGGTACGGACTGAGCGGTAAACGGTCGCCACGCGCCTCATCAGCGTTCTACGTCATCCTGTGGGATGATCTTCCGAGACCCCACAATCTGTGCGAAATCGGAGCCTTGCGCTGAGTGCCTGGTCGTTCCAACCCCTCGGCGCGCTCCTGCGGCGAGGGGAACTCTGCTCCAACGTGCCTCGTCCGACGATGGTGTTCGCCTGTCGCCTAGGGCGCCACTGCTTGATTTCCGTCGCGGCCGACTCCGAACTCACCGCGATTGATACGGACGCCCAAGATCGCCGCGTGATTGGCTACGGTTTGGATTGCGTTCTGCAAGGTGACCGCGCCTGGCCAAACCGCGTTGCTTCCAGTTTGCCCACAGAATCCCAGGGGTCATAGGTATGAACTTGAATGGCCCGGTAAGCGTCGGCTCCGCCACCCAGAAGGCTCGCCCTGTTTCGATACACTTCATCGATCATCGATTGGTTGCCCTGAACAGCTGGCACGGCCATTGCAGTTACCCCAAGCGTCGGCGTCCGAAAGTTCGCAGCCCTCAGGCCGCGTAGCTGCCTGGACGCCCCCACCCCAGGAGTTTGCTCATGTCTATTGTCCATGTCGCCGTTTGGATCGACCACAAGGAAGCGAAAATCTTTCACATCGAGCCCGAAGGCTTCGACGCCAAGACGATCAAAGCGCCGCACCATCACCTAACGCCAAAGGCCGAGGAACAGGGCCGTCACGCCGGCAGCAAGCGCTTCTTCGACGAAGTTGCTCACGCACTCAAGGAAGCCGAAGAGATCCTGGTCGTCGGGCCTTCTTCGGCGAAGCTCGACTTTCTTCGACATCTACACAAGCACGACGAGGCAATCGAACGACGGGTGCTGGGTGTGGAGACGCTGGACCATCCCACAGATGGCCAGCTCGCCGCGTACGTTCGGCACTACTTCGATAAAAAAGACCGGAAGCAAGGCTGACACAGTGAGCGGTGCGCGGGCGCCTTTCGTGCCTCCGCAAACTCCGTCGATTTGACCGACCGGGGGTCCGAACGGGGGGACTCATGCGTTAGCGTGGGCCGACCATCAGCCGTCGTTGGCCGTTTGGCCGTTTGGCCGTTTGGCCGTCGTTTGGTCCTGGTGGGCCTCCCTTGGCCCTGGTTGGCCCTGGTTGGCCCTGGTTGGCCCTGGTTGGTCCCAGCAAGCACATGCGCGAGGTACCTTTGAGCCATTGCGGGCCGCGGACTCGCACTGTGCAAATCCAGCGCCCTCAACCGCCGCCTCCCGCGATCTTTGCGCCTTCGATCCGCTCCTTACCGAACCATTCCTCGGCCGCGAGCCGATTGTGCGCGCGACACAGCACCCGCAAATTCGCGGAGTCGCTCGGACCGCCGACGGCCCATGGCTCGACGTGATCGAGTTCGAGGCGGGTGCGGCAGCCGCATCGCTCGCCGTTTTCGGCAACGAAGCTGCACAGCATGCCGTCGCGCTCGAAGACTTGCCGTCGAATCGGCCTGGGGATGGCGCGCGTTCTGGTGGCGCCCGGGTTTGCTGCGTGCTCCGCCGAATGACCCGCGCCGGCGCGGGCGAGTGATGGCGCTCCGTCGCGCTCGGCCGAAGGCACGTCGGCGCTCGTCGTGCTCGCTGTCAGTTCGGCCGCCTTCCCCCGCCTCGGCTCTGCCACTTTCGGCTGCTCACGCTTCGCGAGCTTCGTTTTCGCGAGCTTCGTACGCTCCAATTCTTGCACCAGAACCCCCAGTGCACGGTCGAGCACCGCCTCCAAACTCCGCGAAGGATTCACGTGGCTCATCAAATCCAGCGCGCGCTCCAACCGAACGCGCGTCGCCTCGCCGATGGTCAGCTGCAACGCGAAGCGCTCCGCCGAAAGTGGCTTCACCTTCTGCTCGCGCAGAAATTCAGCCGAATCAGCCTGCGGAAAGCGCGCTGCCAGCCGCCGCTCCAGTTGCCGCCGACTCGCGCCGCGCGCCATCTCCAAAAGCTCGCCGCAATTGTCGGCGCGCAGGTGCGGCTTCAACAGCGTCACGCCGCTCAAGTGCAAGCTGCCATCTGCAAGCCCATCGACAATCGCCGGCCACTTGTTGGCGAGCCGCGCAACCGTCATACGCCGATACGCTTCGTCTTCGCTGAGCCCGAGCGCGCGTTGACAGTAGTCGAACAGCGAAGAGTAGCCGAGTCGCAGGTGCAATCGGCGCTCTTCGATCTCGATCAGATGGCCAACAATCGCAGCCATCGTCCCGCGCTGCTGGGCCTCGAGCGCACGCAACGACTCGACCAACTCCGCATCGGAAAGCGTTCGCAAGTCATTCATGGTCGCTAGCTTACACCCTGCATTTCGAGCCTCGCTGAAGGCGCATCAGCACACGAACGCGCGACCAGACAGCTTGGAGCTCACCCAATCGCCCGCTCGCGCGCGAGCGCGCCCGCTCGGCGTCTTCACGCTGGACCTTTTCTGTGGGCACTGACACTTCTGCGACGCTGCCGCGAATCGCCGTCAAGAAAAATCGGAGAAATCGACCGAAGGATGCGCGCTGCGCAGAACGTTTGGTCGGAAAGTACGCGCGCCGCACAGCGTTGAGTTGGTGGAAAGTTGCGCTGCGCAAAGCGGCTGGTTGGTTGCAAGATGCGCGCGGCGCAAAGCGGTTGGTTGGTCGAAAATCGCGCGGCGCAAAGCGTTCGGTCGGACACGCACTGCGCAAAGCGTTCGATCAGACGATACACGCGGCGCAAACATGACATGTTTGCCCTCGAAGACGACCTGACCAAAGAACGAACGGCCCAACTTCTTCGCTGCAATGCGCGAAGGCGAGGAGACGTTCGGTTGGTGCCCCGGCCCGAATGCACTCGCGGCCCCCGTCCAGCCTTCTGCCGCGCCGGCGCGGGTCGCGAGGGCGGTCCGATGCGCGAGGGCGGTCCGATGCGCGAGGGCGGGGTCCGATGCGCGAGGGCGGGTCCGATGCGCGAGGGCGGGTCCGATGCGCCGAAGCACTCGACGTTCGAGAGTCGGACCCGCGCCAGCGCGAGTGAATTGCAGAACGTGAGCGAAATGGAAACTTTCGCAGCTGGGCTTGAACCACCCCCGCTTTCCTGATCGAGAATAGGCCTGTCGTACGCAGGGCTAGCCCTTTGCTGCATCTAGAGCAGCTCGCACCTTGGCCGCTAGCTCGTCGTGACTGAACGGCTTCTGTAGGTAAGCCGCGCCGGCTTCCTCGATGCCGCGCTCAGCCAACACGTTGTCCGTGTAGCCCGACATGAACACCACAGGCAGTCCGCGGCGTAAGCGCGCAGCCGCTTGGTAGAGCTGACTTCCGTCCATGCCTGGGAGCCTCACGTCCGTAAGCAAGAGATCGAAAGGCACTCCGGCCTGCACCATAGCAAGCGCATCATCGCCGCGAGCGGCGGTCTCCACCCGGTAGCCGAGCTTCTGGAGCAGCTGCTGTGTGACGCGCAAAACGAGCCCCTCGTCTTCGACCAGCAGTACCGTTTCGGGGCCGCCGCGTCTCACGACCGACCGGAGCACGGGTGCCTCGGCCTCTGCGTCAACCAGCGGCAAGTAGACGTCGAAGTGCGCGCCCTTGGACACCTCTGTGCGCACCTGAATGAATCCGCCCGCCTTGCTCACGATTCCGTGGACCATCGAGAGCCCCAAGCCGGTGCCCGCGCCGATCGGCTTGGTCGTGAAGAACGGCTCGAAGATTCGCGACAATGTGGCTTCGTCCATCCCTTGGCCAGTGTCGCTGACGATGAGCTTCGCGAACCTGCCGGGACGCGCATCGGGGTGTTCGCGACGTGCGCTGTCCTGAATCTGAACTTCCTCGAGCGCGAACAGCAAGCGCCCACCAGCCGGCATCGCGTCGCGCGCGTTGACTGCCAGGTTGAGCTGCAGTTGCTCCAGCTGCGTGCGGTCGCACCGCACGAATAGGGGCGTTGCCGACCGCAACACCGAGAATTCGATGCTTTCTCCGATCAGCCGCTTTAGCATGCGCGAGGTGTCGTCAATCAGACCGTTCAGCTCGAGCACGACGCGCTCCACGGGTAGTTGGCGGCTAAATGCCAGTAGCTGGCGCGTCAGACCAGTGCCTCGCTCCACGGCCTGGCGCAGGTCATCGACGTCTTGCAGGCTGGGGTCGTTCGGCTCGAAACGGTCGGCCAACGCCTCCACAACCCCGGCAATCCCCGTCAGCAGATTGTTGAAGTCATGAGCGATGCCGCCCGCGAGTTGGCCGACCGCTTCGAGCTTGCCGGCCTGCGCCAGTTTGATCTCCATCAAACGCAGCTGCTGTTCCGCACGTCGTGCCTCCGCCTGGGCCAGCTTTTCAGGAGTGATTTCTCGGGTCAGAATCGAGCAATGTGTGACCCTGTCCCCTTCGCGGATCGGCCCTGCCAGAGAGGCGTACCACTTCTGCAGGACTTCCACGTACACCTCGTAGGAGGCCGG